>JBBDNJ010000173.1:0-21029 GCA_040877705.1 Binatia bacterium
CTAAAGCTGTCGCCTAAAGGCGAGGGCTTTGACCCTCCCAAAGTGAGACAGTAAATGAGCCGGGTGCGCCTGCTCAGCGATGCGATGCATTGCCTCCGTCATACCATTTAAGAAAAATGCCTCGGCGCCTATCTTACCGCCATGCCGGTATGCAAAAGCTACCAACTCCTCTGATTTAGGTACTGCCAGTGTAGCAAACAAATCAGGGAACACCGGTTTTAACGATTGGCGCAACCAGACATAGAAAAAATCTGAAAGGTCAGCATACGGGACATTGTCGTAGTAGGGCGGATCAGTGGAAACCACTCGGTCAACACTAAGAGATTGTGATGACGCATCGCTCTGTTTCGAGTGACCGGGAATGCGGCTCAAGAGATTATCCAATACTTCACAAAGCGAATCTGCCGTTCCATAAATGTCTCCTCCCGCACCTCCGATTGGATTGGTCTCCACATAATCCCATGTCATCGGAAGAGCCTGACGCGTAAACGTGTGCCCCATTCTGTTCATTCGATGCTCCCAGGTGCAGAGCGTAGTATTTCTATCCAAGGCCTTGCTTACAGAAAACGCCAGGTAGGTTGCCACTGCGTCAGCGTAAACCGCCACTCCATTACCTTCGGTGATATATGGCTCGCCCATCCGACCGGCCTTACCTTCGCCCTTGATGTAGTCGCCTACGATAGGTGCCCCCGACATCACGCACTGGAAATTTGCTCCACGCGAAAGCTTAGTACCGTTCGTTGTTGCCCCGGCATTCTTCGGCTTGCCAACTTTGACCGTAAAGCGATAGCCGCTACTTTCGATAATGGGTTCGACATAGGTCTCCTTGCCCACTTTGCTGGAAAGCATGAAGGTGGAGACAAGCGGCACGTCCACCATCGAGAAGGCCGGGTTAGGGCTCTTCACCGTGCGCGCCCAGAGCCAGGCGATCACGGTGAGTTTCTTACCGACATACGGTTTAAGATCAGTGCGGCCTTTCGCCATTTCAGCGGTTAGTTCGACCTTCGGATAAAGATGACCGATACGTTTCTCGGCCTCGTCGCGCATCCACTTACCATAGTATCGAACGTCTTCGGCGAGACCTTGCGCGCCTTTCCATGAGCGTTCTATGCCTGGGAGCGCGGGCGTCTCGCCCGCCAATTTGGCCGCTATACGAGACCTGCCGGCCGCGCTCGAAAACTTCCATTGCTCGGCGCGCTCCACCAGTCCGGCCTTCACCGGGTTGCTCTCATTATATGCGGTCGCAGCCGCGAGGTGGTCCTCGTCCCGAATGAATCGGTCGTAATAGTCGGCCATCCAGAAGTCGCCTTCACGTACGAGAAGCTTGTTCGCTTTCTTCGCCGTAAATGATTTCCAGGAGTGAACGACGTCACCGAGTGGGTATCCCTTGCGAGTTTCAATTACGACATGAACATGATTCGGCATCACGCACCAGGCTAGCAGGCGGTAGCGTTGACCATCGAAATGCAGCAGTGACTCTTCGACGAGGCCGCCGATGTCGTCTCTGGTTAACCAAGAGTGCCCGTGGCCTTCGTCTTCGTAACGTGCGATGCGTTCGCGAAGCTCGACGGCCACGGGATCGGGATCGTCCGCCGACATCTGTTCACGCCACCCAAGTTCCTGCTTCCAATGCTCCAGCACATCATGGGGCAAAGAATCATATAGCCGGAACGTTATGCTCTGCACGAGACCCGGCTGGTCGAAGTGAGGGAGATAGCCTCGGCTGTGCCATTGCTTGTGCGGGCGGGACGCCCGCGTTCCCAGGTACTTCTCTCGCGCCTCGGGATTTACCGGCGGATTATCGGCAAACTTCGGCGGGATCTCGATCACCGCCCGCGCCGCCGCCAACGGCCGCCTCGCCCACCACAGATGCAACGTCGACGGATGCCCATGCCGAATCGACTTCTCCCGCGCTGACGCTTTGTTGATTGCTTCGAGCGGGAGAGCGACTTCGATGAGTTTTTTCTTAGAGGCGGTCATGTTGTCTCGTTAACTCAGATACTAGGAGCTATCTCCAGTCCAAAGCCAAACTTGCGTGTCTTTAGGATCAAAATTTCCAAGAATATTTTCAGCTAACCCATCTAGCAGCAATCTTTTAAGGTTTGGATCAGTCGCAGCGGAGCCTGCCGGTATAGGCAAATGGGCGCGCGCTGCAAACCAGACTTTCCATCGTTAAATCGAATCTGCAACGTAGGGAAGCCGGAAAGTCGGGCGCCTTTAGCAACTGGTCAAGTCGCGGTTCCAATTCTTTTCTCCATTCGTCCGAATAGTTCATGTTCTCCTCTCAAGGATTGATTCTCTTTCTCGTAGTATCTAGTCCTCCAGATCCTGCCGCCCAAAAACTTTCCATTTTCTTAACTCAGCCGTTGTACCCGCCGTTGGCGTCCGCTGAAATAGTCCCACTTGCCCAACAAAGCTGCCAAAGACAAGTGCGATCAGTACGAAATCCAGGAAAACTTGAAGAGATACCAGCAGTACCCAAAAACCAGTGGCGTTTTCCGGATAGCCGATTGTCCCGAGGACTAGCACAGCTTTAAAGAACGCGGTCATTGGAGATAAACCGAGCGCGTGGTGATAGAAAATAGAGAACGCAAGAACGACATCCAAAACATTAATGAAAAGCAACAAGATACTCCGTTCAATCGATACAGGCGGCGCGTTGATCGATCGAATCTTCCCAATAAAAATGATGTTGAAAAGATTCAGATATATATCGGACAGTATGTAACCGGTGATAATTGAGTCGGCTATCGGGCCAAAACCAAACGGCAGTATGACTAAAAGAATGATTAATTGCGCAACACAATATACGTCGATTGCATTGTCCCTACGTCTGGAATCTGTCGGGTCGGGTAATAATGTTTTTATCCAATACGAGATGGATAAAAAACGTAACACAAGCAACAAACTGTCAAAAAAGAGTTCAAGGCCGTGAACTTGCCGGTCACGCCATAGCGACCTTACATTAGTCCACATCGATTCGATCCTCGCGCCCTTCGACGTCGAAACATTCAGTAGGTCTTGTAAGCAGTACAGGTCGAGATATTCGTCGATAGATTATCGATAGCAGAGAGTCCGTCGGATGATTATCGGATGATTCCACCGGTTGAACGCCAGACTGGCTCCGCGTTGGTTTATGGATTGTTGATAAATTCAAGGGGCAAAGTTTACGATTAAGGGAAATCGGTTGACGATTACTTTACGATTCGGTCAACGGCCTGGGAGATCCGAAGGCGAGAACTTCGGACGATTCGATACCTCGGTGTTTGCTGCGCGCAGCGATCCAACACTACCGGCCCCCTACAGCTCGACTGAACCCCGGCCCTCGGCTTTCACAGTCGCCTTTGTCAAATCAGCAAGAAAATCACTTGCCTCTAGAATCTCTAACAAAACAAGTTTGTCGTCTGCTGAAAAGTGGGCGATGATGGGCCCTGACTCCTCTGCGTGATCGATCGAGCCCTTCGACACCTCTAAGACAAGAATATCTTCCTTCCGATTATATCGAACTTTCATAGCGGCTCCTTCTCCCCGGATAAAAGGTCCCCGCGTTGCGAACTTATGATTTCCTCTTGCGCCTTTTCGGCTGCATGATCTGTTTGTCTGCCCAATAGACCACGGTTTTCGCCTGGGAGACGGCGACACGATATTCCCTGTCGCTCACGGGTTCCGTAACGCCGGGATACCGCGTTTCTACGGCATAGTCGCTAAGATCAACTGCTTCCCAGATTTCCTTAGGAATTGGAAGGTCGCCGGAATTTAACAGGGTCAAAAGCTCTCTAAGATCGTGGGTTTTGCGAAACTCAAGCTGACGGAAAACCAAAACAGCCTTGATTGCTTTCTCTGCCGCCTGTTGCGCATCAAAACAGAGGTCTTCCCAGAAAGCATCCTTCGGCTTTGTTTGCTTCGCCCTCGCCAGGTTGCCTTTGGCCCGGCGCAGCCAGTCCTCCGGTTTCCCGGTAAAACCAGCCTTACGCGGCATAAAGGACCTTCCCCTCGCTTAGGGCGGGACGATAAATGAGCCCTATCGAATCCTTATAGCGCTCGATGTCTTCCGGTTTCGCCACAATGATATCTATGGGGACACCGATGCCAAAAAGCTGGCGCCGAATCTTCCGAGCGGCGTTGCGGCGATGATCGCAAGCAGTGACGACGAGAATATCAAGGTCGCTGTCCGGTCCCATCTCACCGCGCGCGGCGGAGCCAAACATGATAATCCTTTGCGGCTTGGCTACTTTCACGATGCGCCGGACGATTTCATCGAGCACCTTTCGGTTTACATTCGCCATCACCATTCTCCTCACACAGCGATCATAACATACAAAATGCCTTTAGGCTCGGACATGAAACTTGGCCGTCATCGCGGCGGCTCCGCGCGGGCCAATAGCTCTGGAAAATTGTAATTGACGCTCGTTACGCCGAAATCGGGCTCGCGTTGAAAAGGTCGGCGCAGATAATGAACTTGATGCGTCCCGTCGCTCTTGAATTCGACCATTCCTAAAATAAAGTCATCGGGCATGTTGAGCGAATAGAGTATTTCGTTTTTGGTTACAGTGAGAACATCTTCGCCCGACGCTCGTCCTTTTATCTCGATAAAGCGAAGGGTCCCTTTGTCCGGGTTTTTGCTTTCGATATCGTAACCAAGTTTCTCAAATTCACGATCCGTCGGTTCAAATCCAAGTCCACGTTCCACACCCATGATGATAGCGCGGGCACGCGCGGCGACTGCTTGACGATCAACGGTACTCCCTGGTTTAACGCTGCCGCGACCGGCAATTTTATGAAGAAGTCCAAGCGGCAAGACAACGAACCCGCCTAAGATCACAGGAGGCGATGCCGAGATTTGCCCTTCCAAGTCGAGCTGCTCCATTCTTTTTTGAAGTCGGCCCTGCAGTTCGTCGGCGCGGCGGCGAGCTTCCTGCGAGTTGAGACGAGCATTGACCTTTCCGGCCTGCTCTTGGAGTTTGAGCGTCTCCGCTCGATGGTCCCAAAAATTGATCTCCTTTGTCAGTCGATCCTTGACCGCCGCCCGTGTTTTATTGATCCAATCGACGCGCCGATCGCGTACTTCCTGGAGATGTTCTGGAACAACCTGCGTGATTGCATGGGTTTGTGCCTTTTGCTCCAACTCTTTCGTGATCCAAGAGCATTCGGCTCTATTGAATATTGCGTCTATAGAAGGGTCTTCGGCTTTTAGCGGCCGGTAGTCGAGATATGGAGCGTACTGCAAGTGTCGCGCATTGCCAGCCGCGTCCAGTTCCACATAAAGCATTCGACGGGAGATGATCCGTCTTTCGCCCGTACATGTGAGACTCGCGTCCTGAATAGCGTGTTCCAAATAAAACACGACCCGTGGCGTTTCGCTCAAATCTTGCTCGTCAACGAGAATCGAACCACGTCGTAGCAGATCGCGGTGGCGTTCCAACGTGAGGTCGAGAACTGAGTCGAGGAGTGGGTGTCCAGGGCAAATAAAAGCCGCGAGAGTTTGGCCTTGCGGCGCAATGAGTGGCTTTTCAAACGCGATACGCTCGTACCGTAGTTGCACTGGTGCGCCAACGCCGACGAGGCGATCGCGGTTTCGCACGGACGCTGGGACGTGTGTCACTTCGTAGCGGCGCTGCTCTCTTTGTTTGGCAGAGCCACCGAGCTGCTGAAAAGCTTCGAGGAAAAACGATTCTATGTAATGCGGCTGTAATCGCTTGGCCTCGGCCCGCTCCATGTCCTCGCGGACTCGTCTTACCCGGCTGGCATCCATCGCGTCATGCGCGAGCGCGCGATCTTCCAGCAAATCCTCAAGCTGTTTGCGGTCAACCGCGTGAGCTATCGCTTCGGTAAGCCGGGCTCTAACTTCGGGTCGCTCCCCATAGCGTATGGCGTCGATCAATAATTCGCGCAGTGGTTTACCGTCGAACTGTAACTTACCCAGCACGTCGAAAACTTGACCGCCGAGCGCCTTCCGCGCTTCGTCGAGCTTTTCGAGTAGGGTCCGGTAGACGTCGCCCTCGCGAGTTTCACCTGCCACAAGATTCCAGAGATGGCAGACCTCGGTCTGCCCGATGCGGTGGATGCGGCCAAAGCGCTGCTCGATTCGGTTGGGATTCCACGGCAAATCGTAATTGACCATCAAATGGTCGCGCTGAAGGTTAATACCCTCTCCGGCGGCGTCAGTAGCGGCAAGGACCTGGACCTGGGGATCGTGAAGAAAAGCTTCTTGGGCTTTCTTGCGCTCTTCACGTCCCAGCCCGCCATGGATAACCACCACAGAGTCCTTGCGCCCGAGCACAGTGGCGATCTGTTGCTCTAAATAATTCAAGGTGTCTCGATGTTCGGTAAAGACCACAAGTTTTTGTCGCGGAGACGGCACCGGCTTAGGCACATCCCCCGCTCCATACGGCGCTGCCTCTTCGGCCACACGGTCGCCAACAGAAGCGCGCGCAAATACATGGCTGAGGAGGTTCGCCAGTTCGCGCCATTTGCGGTCCTCACCGCTACGCCGGACAGTATTTGCCAACACTTCCAGGCGCTGGAGCGTTGCGATCTCAGCCTTAAGCTCATCGATGGTGCGAGCGGCAGTAGCCTGGTCTAGTATTTGTTCTTCGGCATCCTTCACCTCGTCATCAGGGGCGTCTTCCAGATCGTCAACGTCTTCCTCATCGAGAACCGGAACATCAGCAACGATAGCCGCCGCAACAGCGCCACGTTGGAGAAGCTCCAATTCGCGCAGCTTTTTCTCAAGTCTCTCCCGGCGACGACGCAAAGACTGGTAGATAGCCTCGGGAGAGGAAGCAAGCCGACGCTGCAGTATTGTAAGCGCAAACCCGACGGTTCCGGCGCGCTTATCGTTCTGCAGCGCTTCGGCTCTGTTAAATTCCTCGCGCACATAATCGGTAACCTCTTTGTAAAGGCGTGCCTCAGCATCGGAAAGCTTGTAGGAAACGGTGTAGGCAATCCGCTCGGGAAGAAGATGTGTTCCGTCGAATTTAAGCAGATTCTCTTTCACCATCCGGCGCATGAGATCGGAAACATCTGCAGCGTGCGCCCCATCACGGAAACGTCCTTCGAAACGATCGCCATCGAGCAATGCCATGAAGAGCTGGAAGTCAGCCTCCTTGCCATTGTGTGCAACCTGCGGGGTCTGACTTTCTATTCTTGCGAATCTTGCAAATCTTGCCAGGTTTACGACACATAGTATCTACCCGGCCCATAAATTCCCGCGCATGCCACCCGTAATTTGGTGAGATGTCCGCTGTATCGAGAAACTTCGCACGGAAAATAACACTTCAGCCGCAGTGGCGATGGGAGGATTTAACGGATGCGCGTAACCCGCAAGGTGCGCCGTCCGATGATAGAAATAGAAGGCAGTTTATGCGGTGGCGTAGTCAGGAGCGTCGCCTCTTCTGCCCGCTGAAGGAGACGTTCGGCAATGTTTTCTGAAAGGTAATACTCCCCACAGTTGTCACAAACGTCGGCCGGAGCCCCCTTGAAAATGATGGTCGTTTCTTGCCGTTGCAGGGGACAGTTAGCCTGCTGCGGTCGGGTCTTCCCCTGTTTGCAAATGAGACATTTCGTTTTGATCTCCTCGCCCTAAAGTCATCAGACACAGTTTGGGGTGTTGGGTTGTCAGGTATTCGGGATCGGATTTAAGTTGCTCGCTCTGACGTTGTAGTGTTTCAGTGCTAACGTACAAGACATCACATCGCACTGAACCCGAAACTAATGTCCCCGCACCCAAGGCCCTAAATAATCCCAGCGTCTTTGAGCTGCTTCAGCCGTTCCTTGGAAAGCCCAAGCTCCTTGCCGTAGATTTCCTCGTTGTGCGCGCCCATTTTGGCGCCGAGGAAATCCACCGAGCCGGGTGTCGCGGAAAATTTCGGCACGACGTTCTGCACGATCGCTTCGCCGAGATCCGGGTCGGGCACTCGCACCATCGCTTCGCGGGCGCGATACTGCACGTCGCGGAAAACGTCTTCCATGTCGAACACCGCCGAGTATGCGACTTCGAATTGATCGAAGCGCTCGATCACCTCGTCGCGGCTGTGTTGTTCGATCCAGGCGCCGATGATGCCGTTGATCTCCTTGGAATTGATCACTCGGGCGGGGTTGTCGATGAATTTCGGATCGGTGGTGAGCTCTTCGCGATCGATGGCTTTGGCCAAACGGACCCAGACGTTCTGCGTGCTCGCCGCCAGGGTTAAATATTTGCCATCCTTGGTTTTGAACATCGAGCTGGGCGCGACGTAAGCGACGCGGTTTCCCGTGCGCTGATGCACTATCTTCATCTGATCGTACTGAATCGGATCGAAATCCAGGAAGCGAAATACCGCCTCGTACAATGCCAGGTCGATCACCTGGCCCTCGCCGCCGCGCAGGTCACGATGGTACAGCGCCATCATGACCGACAACGCGCCGAATATGCCGGCGATCAGATCGCCCAGCGGATAACCCGGCGACATCGGCGGTCCGTCCGGCTCGCCGATCAAGTTGGTAAGCCCGCTCATGGCTTCGGCGACACGCCCAAACCCGGCCCTATTCTTGTAAGGTCCGGTTTGGCCGAAGCCGGAAATGCGCAGCAGAATGATCTTTGGGTCGATTGCTCTAATCGTTTCGTAGCCGATGCCCCACTTCTCAAACGTGCCGGGACGGTAGTTCTCGACGACGACGTCCTGCCCGCGCACGAGCTTTTTGAATATCTCGGCGCCTTCCGGTTTGCCCAAATCCAAAGTAATGCAGCGCTTGTTTCGCGACACGGATTTCCACCATAGAGGAATACCGTTCATAATGGGTTCTAAATTTCTTTGCCCATCGCCGTATTTGGGATGTTCGATTTTAATGACTTCGGCGCCGAAGTCCGCGAGCAAGACCGTGGCGAAGGGCGCCGCTACCATATTACCGGCGTCGATGACGCGCACGCCTTTGAGCGGCTTGTTCTCGCTCTTCCGAGTCAACGGAAAGTCATAGTGTTCCTTTGTGTAATCTGCCATCTTAATTGTCTTTCCTCACTCTCACATATGGTGTTTTAGATTTTCTAAGCAGCAAGAGGCCGGCCATCGCATACTAATTGCTAAGATCTGGGGGCGCGATCGCGTCTGGTAAGCGTATAACAGGCGGAAACAAACCGATCAAGCGAGTCGAGAACCGCGGGCTTTCCCGTTATCAAAAGAGTTAAACGCGGCAATAACTATGCCGCGCGGTCCATCGTTTGTGGATTTGGCCCGGCCGACATCAGCTACTGATTACTCACAACCACACAATGCTCCGGCAGGGCCAGCGCAAAAATCCTTTGGCCCTTGTCGTAAAGGTTGGCGGGCGGACCGACCACGCGGAGCGTAAATGGATAAGGCGCGAGATCGATGGTGTAATCCGCGCTCTCGCCGAAATATATTCGCCGCTGGATGACACCGGCGAAAAGATTGTAATTTCGGCTCGAAAGAGCTTGGGCTTCTGCTTTGTCGGCGGTCAGTAAAATGTTATGAGGTCGCAAACAAACCGATGCTTCGCCGGGCGATAGGGACACATCCGGATTGCGCGCCACGCGAATTTCCAGTCCTTCACCCAGTTGCAGGCGGCTGTCCCCATCCATCCGGCCGTCAAGAATATTGGCCTTGCCGACAAATTCCGCGACGAAACGTGTTCTAGGATGATCGAAGATTTCCGCTGGCCGGCCGGCTTGGACCATGCGGCCGCCGTTGAGCACGGCGACGCGATCCGATGTCGCCATCGCCTCGGCTTGATCATGGGTCACGTAAACCGTCGTGATACCGAATTCCTCGTGCAGGCGTCGGATCTCGAAGCGCATCTCCTCGCGCAGATTCGCATCCAGGTTGCTCAACGGCTCGTCCATCAGCAGAATTTGCGGCTCCACCACCAATGCCCGCGCCAGCGCCACGCGCTGTTGCTGGCCGCCGGAGAGTTCCGAGGGATAGCGATCTTTCAAGCCATCGAGGTGCACCAAGCGCAGCACCTCGACGACTTTCCGGTCGATCTCATGTCGCGATAGTTTCTTAAACTTCAGCCCATAAGCGACATTCTGAAACACCGTCATGTGGGGCCAGACCGCGTAGCTTTGGAAAATCATCGACATGGAACGCCGCTCGGGCGGTACCAGTACGGACGGTGAAGAAACAACTTCCATGCCGACGCGAATTTCTCCCAAGTCCGGCTGGAGAAAACCTGCGATCAAGCGCAAGGTCGTCGTCTTGCCGCAACCCGACGGCCCCAGCAGCGCGACAAATTCGCCGTCGGCGATCTCTAAATTGAGAGCGTCTACCGCGGCAGCATCGGTAAATTTTTTCGTCAGCCCCAGTAAAGAAACCGTCGCCATCCGATTACTCCCGTGTCGCAACCAGGTCCCGGTCTAACATCCAGCGGACGCCAAAAACAATGAAAAACGAAACCGCCAGCATCAGAATCCCCAAAACCGCAATGGCGCCGATTTGTCCTTCTTCCTTAAGGTCGAAGATCACTACCGATACTACTTTGGAAGTGGGCGCAAAAAGTAAAATAGAAACGCTCAGTTCGCGGATGACGCCGATAAAAATAAAGCACCAGGCGGCGATCAGCCCCGACTTTGCCAGCGGCGCAGTGATGTCTTTGAGCGAGGTCAGTCGATTGGCGCCGATGATACGGCTGGCATCTTCAAGCTCGGTATGAATGCTCTTGAATGTCGATTCCGCCTGGGAGAAACCAACGGGCATTTCTTTGGTCAAATAGGCGATAAAGAGAATCCATATCGTGCCGTAGAGAACTATCGGCGGCTGCGCATAAACGATAAACAAACCCACCGCGAGCACGATGCCCGGAATCACCAGTGGAGCCAGGGCGAAGAACGTCAGATAACGCGCACCCGGAAAAAGATTGCGATTAGTAATGTAGGCAATCAAGGTGGCCAGGAGCGTTCCAACCGTGGCCGTGAGAATACCCAATTTGAAAGTGTTGAAAATCGCCGCCCGCGTGTCGCTATATTGAAACAGCGCGAAGTGGAAGTTGTTCAAGGTGAAATTACTCCACTCCAGAGGCATGGCCCAGGCCCTGGAGAACGCGGCTTTCAATAAAATCCAATAGGGTAAGAACACTGACAGCGCGAGCACGCTGAGCACCAGCACAAGGACTGGAAGACGGCCCCAACCGAGCTTGACCAGCCGTCTTTGTCCACCCTTTCCACCTACCGTGCTGAATCCCCGCCGGCCGAGAATTTTTTTCTGCAACGCGATCAGCGACATCGTCGCCAACAGCAACGGTATCGAAAATGCCGCCGCTAGATCCAGGCGTGGCGGATAATGGAACAACGTCCATATCTGCGTCGTAATGGTGTGGATCCCCGCCGGCAAGCCAAGTATCGCCGGCGTGCCGAAAAGGGAAAGGGACTGCAAGAACGCGATAATAAAACCGCTGACCAGAGCCGGCAGAGCCAACGGCAATGTGATTGTCCAAGCCGTCCTCAGCTTGCGCGCACCGAGAATAACCGCGGCATCCTCCAGGTCGGAAGAAATAAGGTCGCAGACGTTGGCAACCAGGGAAAAAGCGTAGGGGAAGCTATAGAGCGCCATGACGAATATGAGACCGTGCATGGTAAAAACATTGAACAGAGCAGCCTCGCTGCCGGTAAAGCCGCGATAGAGCTGGTTCAGCATGCCGGCGTTGGGGCCGGCCAGCAGTGTCCAGGCAAATGCACCCAAAAACGGCGGCGTCACGAATGACGCCATCACCAGCGCCCGAATGGCCTTCTTCCAGGGCAGATCGGTGCGGGTAACCAGCCATGCCAGCAGACCGCCGAGTACGACTGAGAGCAGCCCTACCCAGAAAGAGATGATGACCGTATTCCAAATTGCGGTGAGAAAAGCGTCGTGGGTAAAGACCGCGACGTAGTTGCGCAGGCTCAGTCCCGCCTGGTCGCGCAGGCTCGCCGTGAAAATCGCGCCGAGCGGAAACACCATGAGCCCTACCAGGAACAGGGCTGCCCCGAGCCATACGAGCAACGAAGGATCGTAAGCTCTAAGCCCGAGCCAGCGCCCGTTCCGCGCGTTTGCTAAGGTGTCGGTCCCGACGGCAGGCATCGAGGAAGTTTTTCCGTCCCTTTATGCGCCGAAATACTCGACGAAGCGCTTTTTAATCTCTGCGTTGCGCTCCTCCAATTCATCAGCGTCTGCCGATAGTATCTTGAGATCCTTCAGTTTCGGCTTGTCCGCGGGGTATGTGACGTCAGGATGGCCGGTATAGAGCCCCTCGCGGTCGGCCAACAATTGCTGCGACTCCTTGGCAAAGATAAACTCGGTGAAGAGTTTGGCAGCGTTGGGGTGCGGCGCGTCTTTGGCGATCGCCACGGGCGAGACCACCAGCGGCACGCCTTCCTTGGGATAGATGATCCGGATGGGGTTGCCCTGTTTGAGGGTCTTATAATAAAAATATTCAGCGCCATTGACGCCGATCGGGCGCTCGCCGGATGCCACCACTCCGGCCGGATCGTTGGCCGACTGGACGATGTGAAGACTGTTCTTCGCCAGGTCGCGGAAGTAATCCCAACCATAAACGTTCACCAAGGCCAGTACATGAGTCATGATGATGCCGCTGTAGCCCGGATGGGCCGTGACCTCTTTTCCTTTCCACTTGGGATCGAGCAGATCCTTCCAGGTTTTCGGCGCATCTTTGTCTGAGATGAGCTTCGGATTGTGGGCGATGACGGAAAGCGTCGCCCGCATGCCATAGTAAAAGCCGTCCTTATCTTTGAACCCGGCTGGGAAAGCTTCGACGCCTCTGGGAGTATTTTTCAGCAGCATGCCTTTTTCTTTGAGCAACACGAAGTGACCGGCGTCCGAGGTATGGATAATATCGGCGTTTTTGATCTTAGCGCCGGCTTCCTGCATCACCCGCTGTAGCACCCGTTGCGATCCGGTGCGATGGACTTCGACTTCAACCCCGGGATAGCGGGTTTTAAATGCATGGGCAATAGCGGTCGACGACGGAAGCGCCAATGACGTGTACCAGACGACCTTTCCCTCCTTTCTCGCTGCCTGAACGAGCTGAGAGTCTTGAGCATGCGCCAGGGAAACCCCGATGAAACAAAGGGCAAGCACAACGAAACAGGTCTTTACTTTCATGGTTCGCTCCTCTTTACCGTATTTTGCCAGATAACGACTAACCCCTTCTACTCCTAATTCTAAGGATTCAAAAGATCCGTCAATAAAGAAATTTTCGGCAGCTCCTCAAGGCGCGTCACCGCCGCAACGATCTGATCGGCCTGCGCCGCTGACAATCGCAGGGACGCATTAGCGCGAAACTTCGCTTCGATCTCCTGCGGCGGTAATGGATCTTCCAACCCGCCGCGAGGGTGCGGCTGATTCTCTTCAAGCACGGCGCCATTATCGAGGCGTATTCTTACGTGGCCGGAAAAATGTCGCGGGTAATCGATGGTTGGATCGAGCTCATAGCGAACCTTTTTGGCCAGGGCGAGCACGGACGGATCTTGAATCGCTTCGTCGGTAAATTCTTCAAGACCTGCCCGGCCGCGAATAAGCATGATGGCGATACTGTACGGTAAGCTAAATTTCGCGCCGTAAGAACTTTCGGGTCGCTGCTTAGCCGCAAGGGGCTCCCACAGGCGATGCACCGGCCCCTGCGCCGTACGGCAAACCACCTCGACGATTTTCTCCGGCACGGGCGAATGCTTCTGCCTGAGCTTCAGCGCGCAATCCATATAAGGGTGCGATATCGATCCGCAAGGATAGGACTTGAAGGCCAGCCGGGGCGTTTCCCAATCCTTGCCCAGCTCAAGAAGTTTTTCGAAACGGTATTCATTGGGCCCGCCGAACGAATGAAAAAACCCGTGTGTGCCTTCAAAAACTTTTGCCGGCCCGCGGAAGCCTTGCCGCGCCAGCAAGGTGGCGATAACTCCCCCGTGCGCCGACCAGCCCGGATGCAGTCGTTTAGTCCAGGTGCCATCGGCCAGGTACTCGATGATACCGGAGCTCTGGCTGCCGCAGAGCCCGAAGGCGTCGCTCCATTGAGCCAGGTTGAGATCATAAAGCTTTCCCGCCGCCGCTGCAGCGCCGAAGGTGGAACAAAGCGCCGTTGGATGAAATCCTCGCGCATGAAACTTTCCCGGCGCGACCAGTCCGATTTTGCACATGACCTCGGTACCGGCGATGGCCGCTGCTAAAACAGACCCGCCGCCGGCGCAGATTTCCTCGCCAACCGCCAAAGCAGTCATCGCGGCGCAGCACCCCGTGTGCACGATCGCTCCTTCCAGCGTATCGTCATAATCCAGGCCGTGCGCCAACGTGCCATTGGCAAGCACGGCATTGGCGGCGGCTACCTTGCTGTCCGAACCGATCAACCTGCTATCGGGCGAGCCACCCAGGGCTTGTGCCACTCTCGTCACCATGCCGCCGAAATCCATCGTCGACGACGCCAGTGCCACACCCAAAGTATCGAGCAAAACCCACTTGGCTTTATCGACTACGCTGGGGGGAATAGCGGCAAGGCTCAAGCCTCGAACGAATCGACCTATGGCTTGCGAGTACGGCTCCACTTCGTGCTCCTCGAATTCGCCGCCGGGATTTTGTTCTTGTGAACTTTATTTTTGCCGCTGGCAAGTGTGCGCATCAGCATGCCCAGGTTTCCTAATTGAGCCAAGCGGGCCACAAGCTCGATAACCTTTTCGGCATTTTTAGCCGGCAATACCAGACTCGCGCAATCACGAAACTTTTCGCTCAGCTCGGCCCAGCTCAGGGGTTTTTCCGGATGACCGCGCGCGACGTCGTACCGTCCCTCGATCATCCTGCCGTTATTGAGCTTGATGCGAATGCGCGAGCGCACCTGATCGTACCCTAAAGCCTCGAGTTCGTCATCCACATAGAGCGTCACCCGCTGCATCATATCGACGACCCTGCGCTGCCGCACTTTTCGATCGACGAATTGGGCGATGCCGGCTTTGCGCTCCAGAACGGCAATCGCCATGCAGAATGGAATGCTGAACTTTGCTTCGAGCGCGTTCTTGGGCATGGGATAAATCAGCGCATTGGGAACATTGGAGTTGGTGCCGACGTCAATCGATTGGATGTCTTTGTCATGAAGGTCGTGTTTTTCGACAAGATCGAGAATCAGATCCTGTGCCGGATGAGACAAAGAGCCGGAGGGATAAGGCTTGATCGAGATTCCCGGTTCTTGCATGAAGTAGGGACGGCCAAGCCGGCCGGCGATTTTACTTTCGTCGTAGCCACCGGCCATGGCATTGTAGAACCCCCTGCGCGCTTCAAGAATATTGGTGGCGGCGCTGAAGCCGCTCTGCGCCAGTAACGCCGCTGTGACACCGTTCTCAGCCGCGCGTCCGGCGTGAAGCGGCTTTGTCATAGTGCCGAAATTCTCGCGCAGTCCGGATGCCATACTGGCAGCGATCCCTAAGGCGTGAACCAAAAGTCTCTTATTCAGCCGCAAGAGTTTTCCTACCGCCATGACGGCGCCAAGCCCCCCCAGGGTCGCCGTCGAATGAAATCCCGACTGATAATGGCGTGGGTTGATGGCATCGGCCAGGCGGCATTCGACTTCGACGCCGACGACGTATGCGAGCAAGAACTCCGCCCCGCTGATCCTTTGTTTCTCACCGATAGCCAACACCGCCGCCAGCACAGGTGTCGTCGGATGGGTGAGCAAGCCGTATACCGCTTCCTTCGACGTGGAAAGCTGTGTGTCGTCGTAGTCCATCGCGTGGCCGGCCACACCATTGGCCAAAGCTGCCTTAGGCGCTGGAGCCGATAGGCGGGTTCCGAGCACCGAAGACTCTTCCCTCCCGCCCATCTGTTTGATATGCGCTTGCACGATGCGCGAACATTCATCTGTAGCTCCGGCCAAAGCGACACCCAATCCGTCGAGAATAAAACCTTGCGCTAAGCGCAGCACTTCCGGTGGAATATCTTTGTATCTCACGCCGGCAACGTAATCTGCCACTTCCCGGGTCAGGCCCACCTCAAGCTCCTTCAGTTCTAAATGCGCTACAGCGGAACGGCCAAGAGTGATATCACTCCTGAAAAAGTTTTTCACCTTATTTTTTGACCCGATCGAAAATTACTCCCAAAGGGTTCGAACCGGTTGCGTAATCTTACACATGATTCGGGAGCGACCCCTGTGGTCGCCCGAAACCAGGCCCGCACCGGGACCTGCCGCTTACATCAATTCGTCGAGACCCATTGAACTTACGAAGCAATGCTTGACACGTGGCACCGCCTGGGATAGTTTGAAAGTTAAATAATCTGAACACCTTATTCAGAGTGGTGGAGGGATCGGCCCTTCGAAGCCACAGCAACCGGTTCTCAAATAAGAGAACGCTGGTGCTAATTCCAACCTCCGTCAGCGCGGGGGAAAGATAAGGTGAGGTCATAAGAACCTCTTCTTATCTATGAGAAGGGGTTTTTTTTGAGCTGATTATGAGTCTTAGCCTGACAACGGAACAGATCGAGCGGTACAGCCGGCAAATCATGGTGCCCGATTTTGGCGGTAAAGGACAGATACGAATACGTCAAGCCCGCGTGTTGGTGATCGGCGCCGGCGGCCTGGGATCTCCAGCCGCCTATTACCTTGCGGCTGCCGGAGTGGGAACCTTGGGATTAATCGATGCCGATCAAGTGGAGCTGTCCAACCTCCAGCGTCAAATCCTCCACTCGACGGCCGACCTCGGCAGAGCGAAAGTAGAATCCGGCAAGGAAAAACTCACCCGGCTGAATTCCGACGTCGAGATCATCGCCTATCCCGTTAGGCTGGATTGCGACAATATAGATAAACTTTTTTCCAAGTACGATTTTATTGTCGATGGCAGCGATAACTTCGACACCAAGTTTCTCGTCAACGACGTTGCTGTACGGATGGGGAAAGCCTTCTCTCACGCTGGCATCGTCAGATGGCAGGGGCAGACGATGACGGTGATTCCCGGGAAAACTGCCTGCTATCGCTGTGTATTCAAGGAGCCGCCACCGCCGGCAGAAATGTTGAATTGCCAACAATCCGGCATCGTCGGCGCCGTGGCGGGAACGATAGGTTCGATTCAAGCGATCGAAGCGATCAAGTACATAGTTGGATTTGAAGAAGAGCTGTTAACCGATCGACTGCTTACTTATGACGCCAGGGCCATGAAATTTCACACAGTCGACGTGAGAAAAGACCTGGACTGCGGGGCGTGTAACGGAACCATCGCGACAGAGCCGGATGATTCGAGGATCGTCTAAAAGTTAAGCGCAGAAAGGAACAGTTATGAGTTTTGTCCAAGGACTCCAATGTAGAGAATGCGGTCAGGACTACCCCAAGAAACCGCTGCATGTGTGCGAGACCTGCTTTGGCCCGCTGGAGATCGTCTACGACTACGACGCAATCGGTAAAGCGATAAGCCGTGAAAAAATTGCCTCGCGCGATAAAAATCTTTGGCGCTACCGCGAATTGCTTCCGATTGACGGGGAGCCGCGCGCCGGCTTGTATTCAGGCTTCACTCCCCTGGTCAAAGCCCATCGTTTAGCGGAAGCCCTTGGTGTTAAGGAACTCTACATCAAAGATGATTCGGTCAATCATCCGACCTTTTCATACAAAGATCGGGTTGTCTCCGTCGCCATTTCCAAAGCCATCGAATTCGGATTCGACACCGTATCTTGCGCATCCACCGGGAATCTGGCTAACTCCGTCGCCGCCCATGCGGCCAAAGCCGGGCTGAATTGCTACGTTTTCATTCCGGAAGGTCTGGAACAGGGTAAAATTATCGGCTCGGCTATATATGGTCCCAAGACCGTAGCGATCAAGGGAAACTACGACGACGTCAACCGGCTATGCAGTGAAATCGGCGATAAGTATGGCTGGGCATTTGTCAACGTCAACTTGCGCCCCTACTACTCTGAAGGCGCGAAAACCCATGGCTATGAAGTCGCGGAACAGTTGGGTTGGAAACTCCCCAAACACATTATCGTCGCCTCGGCGGGCGGAACGATCCTGCCCAAACTGGCCAAAGCATTCAAAGAACTCATTAAAGTGGGACTTATGGAGGATACCGGCTGCAAAATCTACTCGGCTCAGGCCGCCGGTTGCTCGCCGATCATCAACGCACTTCATAAAGGCACCGACCTGATCAGCCCGGTTAAGCCCGACACGATCGCGAGTTCCATTGCTATCGGCAATCCGGCCGATGGTTATTACGTTGTTCAAGCCGTCAAAGAGTCGGGCGGTTGGGGCGATAGCGTCACAGATGAGGAAATTATCGACGGCATCAAACTTCTCGCGACGACCGAGGGAATCTTTACCGAACCCGCGGGCGGGACCGAAGTCGCCGTCACCAAAAAGCTCATTCAAAAAGGACGAATTCCGCGTGATGAATCGATCGTCATCAGCATCACCGGCAATGGTTATAAGACTCTGGAAGCCGTGGCGCGCAGCGTTGAGAAACCCTATACCATCAACGCTACTTTGGAAAATTTCGATGAGCTTTTTCAAGAATTGAATCCGCCGGCACCGGCAAAAGCCGCCGGCAGCTAATCTCTCTGGCGCCAGCGCAGGTGCGCCTTGCATGGCCCCAGGCTAGGGTCTATGGTATAAAAATGCACAGAAGGTTCGGCAAGGAGGATCGTTATGTCGGTTCGAGTTCGAGTTCCCACCCCGCTGCGCAAATTCACGCAGGGGGCCGATGAGGTCAACGCGCAAGGAAGCAATATTCGGTCGATCGTAGAAGACCTTGAAAAAAATTACCCGGGTATCAAAGAAAGAATTTGCGATGAGACCGGCAAGGTCCGCCGATTTGTCAACGTGTACTTAAATGGAGACGACATCCGTTTCTTACAAAACCTGGAGACCTCGCTTAAAGAAGGTGACAATATCTCGATCGTTCCTGCCATTGCCGGAGGACGTTAAGACGCCGGCTTGAAACGTCGATGGCAAAGGCCAATTACAACTTGCGGCTGGTTCCCGCGACCGGGCGGGAACCGAAAGAGATCGAGTCCGTGCTCGATCTTATCGGCAATACTCCCTTGCTGGAGATCCGTAAGGTCGCCGAGGGGTTGCCTTCGGAAGTCCGCGTCTTGGCAAAATTGGAGGGCTTCAATCCCGGCGGATCGGTAAAGGACCGCCCTGCGCTGCGAATGGTTCAAGACGGCATCCATGCGGGGAAACTAACACCGGGTAAAGTCATTCTGGATTCCACTTCGGGAAATACCGGAATCGCTCTTGCGTTGATCGGCAGAGTCTTGGGTTATGCCGTGGAGCTGGTCATCCCGGCAAACGTGAGTGTTGAGCGCAAACAGATCATTCAGGCCTATGGCGCAAAAATTACTTTTAGCGATCCATTAGAAGGATCGGATGGCGCGATCCGCCTTAGCCGTGAAATTCTAAAGGCAAATCCTGATCGCTACTTTAAACCCGATCAATACTTCAATCCCATGAATCCGCAGTCCCACTACGAAAGCACGGGTCCGGAAATTTACCGTCAGACCGACGGTCGGATGACTCACTTCGTCGCAGGCATCGGCACAGGTGGAACGATTATGGGCACCGGTCGTTACCTCAAAGAAGCGAACCCGGAGATCCAAGTTATTGCGGTCGAGCCCGATGACGCCTTACATGGGCTGGAGGGTCTTAAGCATATGGCCAGTTCGATCGTTCCCGGCATTTATGATGAACAGCAGTTGGACGGTAAAATTCCGGTTTCCACAGAGGATGCCTATGCGATGGTGTACCGCCTAAGCCAGGAAGAGGGAGTGCTGGTCGGCCAGTCTTCGGGAGCGGCGATGTTCGCCGCCTTAAAAATCGCGCGCAAATTACGCTCCGGCACCATCGTCACCGTGTTCCCTGATTTTGGCGATAAATATTTATCCACGAGCCTTTGGGTGGGCTGGCGAGACCGAATGGCGGTCGGCAATCTAAAGTTCTCTATTTGATCGATGAAAAAGAAAAAAGACAAAATTCGGGAAAGAGTTTATTTAACGTTTCCCAGGGAACTGGTTAAAGAACCCGTGCTATCTTTGTTGGCGAAACAATTCGACGTTGTTTTCAACATTCGCGGTTCGACGGTCACAGCAGAAATGGGATTAGTGGCGCTTGAAATCGACGGAGCCCAAACGGAAGTGGTCAAAGCCGTCGCCTGGCTCAAAGACAAGGGAGTAACGGTCGAGCCGATTGAGAAAAATGTGATCGAGTAGATTTTATTCCATTGACGCGGAAATCGAAATGACCAACGCTCCGCCTTCATGAGGCGGCCCGCCCAATAGAAAATGCCCACGGCTCTGCAGGCGCACGGTCGTATCCAGTAAAGGCTTAGCTCCTTCGGTCAGACGGACTTTTAAAGCGATTTGCTTGTTTTTCGATTCCTGAGGCGATATGGCAAGCGACCTGCCCCCTGGAATTTCAAATGTGGCATTCTCTTTCCAGGGAACCGATTGGCTATCTTCCTTGAGCAGGCGATAGGAACGATATTTCATTAACTTCAGTTGCTTTTCAATCGGCTTAAGCCGTGCGTCGAAGTTATCACTTTGGTTCGAGGCTAAAATCGTGCCGATCTTTAGCTGAACCGGCTGATTACTATTCTCCGCGGCGTTCGAATAGACGGCGAACAGCAAGACGCTAAAAAGCAGGCGTGGCTTCAGTAGTTTCCGTAGCAGATTCATTGTCAGTTTCTGGATTCTGGTATAGCCAAATGACCGTTGTCTTCGTTTCATCCTCACGCAGCAAGGCGACGTTGCGCCCGTACGTGTCGATCGATTCAACCGCGGCAAAATTATCTCGCTGCGTAGCCATTTTCATGGTGGGGAAGAAGAAATCGACGGACAATGCCGCAAGCACAATGACAATAACCGCAGGCACAGCCCAAGCAAGTCTTGGCGCGGTAACAGTGGCGCGTATCCAATCTCCGAACTCCTCATACCAGTTTGTCTTCCGCGTGATACGCTGCTCAACTCCTCGCCAAAAAGGATCGAAAGCGAGCTTTGATCCGCCCGCTTGAAAGACCTCGTGCAACGACGAATCAAGGCGTTCCAACTGCCGGCGCTCCTCGCCACAGACGGAACAAGCATCCACGTGTA
>JBBDNJ010000174.1:0-20857 GCA_040877705.1 Binatia bacterium
GTGATGGGACTAAGCGAACGGCAGTGTTACCGGATCAAAGCACGAGTCGGTAAAGGCGGAGCCAAGGCAATCGTTCACGGCAACCGCGGACGGCCCAGAGAATAGCAAAAAACCCGATGATCTTCATCTTTCCCTTGGCCCGTGGGTCTCGGTTTCCGCCTTTTTGATGAACAGCACGGCACGCGCTCCCAACATCGATGCTGGCCCCGCGATCATGCTTCCGCTTAATCGCCGCGCGCCGAGATCTAAGTATCCGTTAACTTTTATGCGAGCGGAAAGCATTGGGCTCTGCTAGACTAAAAATCAGGTTACAACACCAAAAACCTGCCCGTTCTCCAACAAGCGAGGGCATTTTCCTTGCTAATTGCTTTTCTGAATATTAATATCCGTTGAGCGCATCTAATGACACACAAACTTGCGGTTGTTGACTTATTTTCCGGTTGCGGAGGACTGTCCCTAGGATTCGAGAGGGCAGGATTGGAGATCATATCGGCTTACGATAGCTGGAAACCGGCTGTCGAGACGTACGGCACGAACTTTCGTCACACGGCTCATTTATCGGAGTTAACGGACGATTCGAAATTCCCCCAATCAGCAGTAATTATCGGCGGTCCTCCGTGTCAGGGATTTTCTTCTGCGGGAAGGCGACAAGCGGACGACGATAGAAATACATTGGTTCGGGTGTTTTCACGACTAATCGCTCGTCACAGGCCTTCAGCTTTTGTCTTTGAGAATGTTGAGGGCTTTCTCACTCACGCTGATGGTCGCTTCGTCTTTGATCTTCTGGAACCGTTAATTACTGCTGGTTACCGCATTCATCTTAGGAAAGTAAATGCTGCTCATTTTGGCGTTCCGCAGCATCGAAAACGAGTCTTAGCTATCGGTGGCTTGGGATGGGATCCGAACTTTCCCGAGCACACCCACTCTGCTCTCGGCGCGCCGGGTGCGCGGTTAGGAAACGGCCACCACTTGCCGTTTACCCCGACCTTGGCGGAAGCGCTCAATGATCTTCCTCCTCCGAAAATAACGTGCAATGAAGAACAAGACCCTTTTGATCATACTTATACACCATTCAACGAGCCGGATAGGAAAAGAGCCCATTTGTTAAAACCCGGCGAAAGAATGCGCGACCTGCCCGAAAATTTGTGGCACGAAAGCTACCGTAGACGAGCTTTTCGTCGCGTTATGGATGGAACTCCAACAGAACGTCGTGGTGGCGCACCAGCTGGATTGCGCCGTTTATCTTGTGATGAACCGTCGAAGGCAATTACAGGGGGGGCGCTTAGAGATTTTGTTCATCCAACACAAGACCGACATCTCACTGTTAGGGAATGCGCGAGACTACAAACATTTCCGGACGCTTTTTTGTTTGTCGGAAGTCAGAGCGAAAAAATCCAGATGATAGGCAATGCAGTTCCTGTTCGGTTGGCTCAACGTATCGCGGAAACACTGAAAGAAGACTTAAAGCTTGCGCAGCCTACCAAAAGTGAAGGGGCTTTGCTGAGTTTTGTTCCGACACTATCAGAGGGGATGAGCCCCATTCTTCAAACAGTCTGTGATGACGTAAGGAAACGCTTTCTGCCGTTGTATTACGCAGAACAAACTAGTCTATGTCTTTAACAAAAACTCAACAAGCTGTCTGGGAAAAGGCTCGAGCTTACGGCTCAGGTGAACAGGCTGTCGGTCTTAGCGATGAAGTATGCGCATACTTGGTTGGTCGTATAGCACTTGACCTTGACTTGAAACGCCACTTTCCAGAAATTCCCTCAAATTTGCCATCTTTTTTTGAGGCAGAAGATTTGGATGCTCTTGTCGTAAAGGGCGTTGATGCACGAAAGCTTTTTGAGCGTCTTGTTGAAAAGAATTCGGATGCCGACATGTATTTTGCTTGCTTGGCAACTCTCCATAAAGCAAGGCTCAAGTACGAAACAATACTTGAAACCCAACAGATTCCAACTCTCGAACAAGTTGGTCCTCGTGGTTTGCTTCAATACGGTAAGCTTGGTCCCGCAGCACTTGCGGGGCTCTTATTCTGGCGCAAATGGTTTTTTGATATCGATAATCGCGCAGGGCAAGAGACTGGTTATCTGTTTGAACCGGTTATTGCTTATGCTGTAGGCGGGACGCCAGTTCCAGCAAAGAAAAGTCCAGTTAAACGCCAGAAGGACAAGCGAAAAGGACGGCAAGTCGATTGCCTTTTGGACAAGAATGCATATGAATTCAAGATAAGAGTCACGATCGCGGCTTCAGGCCAAGGGCGTTGGCGGGAAGAACTGGACTTTCCAGTTGATTGTAAAGAAAGTGGGTATCGACCTGTGCTTGTGGTCTTGGATAGCACACCAAATCCAAAACTGGCAGAGTTGGAACGCGGTTTCAGAAATCAAGGTGGCGAAGTGTACAAGGGCGCTGCGGCATGGCAACACCTGGATAGTTTGGCAGGACCAACAATGTCCCGATTCCTAGAGAAATATATCCGTGGTCCTATAGACCGACTCATTAGAGAAGCACCTCAGAAGCTCCCAAGGCTTATCGCCACAATGTCGGATGAAACAATTGAGATCACTATTGGTAATGAAAATCTTCGAATCGTTCGCCGTGCATCCGAAATCGAAGATAATCATCATGATGAGCCGCCCGATGATATAGGAGATAACTTCCCTGGCTGAGTCAATCCGAGCGAGAGCCCCTATCGCCTCTTCCCCGCGTGTCCGTAAGGTCATGCAGGCGATTCCTTCCCGAGACACTGCCCCAGAAAAAGCGCTGTGCAGCATATTGCAAGCGATGGGGTTACGCTTCCGAAAAGATATCGAACCAATTGACGGCATCCGCTGTAAGGCAGACGTCGTATTCCGAACAGCGAAGGTTTGCGTATTCATTGATGGTTGCTTTTGGCACGGCTGTCCAACACATTTTCGACCGCCGAAAACCAATGTTGAATGGTGGTTAGAAAAACTGCAGGACAACAAGAACCGAGACGAGAAGAAGGCACTAACAATCAAGAAACATCGTTGGATTGTTTTGCGTTACTGGGAGCACGAAATCCGACAAGACAATATATTCAAGATTGGTAAAAAGATTTATCAAGTCGTGATGAAGCGTGTTCCTAAAGGTCGGCATGAAGCATCTCCTACCCCAAATTCGAGAATGGTTTGAGCCAAAGACGGAACATCTACTCGTTTTTGCTCGCGCGGACTGCCGACTTGAGGGCTGGTTTAAAGGCGAACTCCTGGTTCTCTTTAGCCGGTTGCAGCGTGAACATCGCATTAGTGCCTTTGAACGCGAAGCGAACGTTCCTGTTATAGCAACGGGGAAACGAACCCAAGTTGATTTTCGAATCGACCTCAACGGCGATGAACATCTTTGTGAAATCAAAGCCCTATGCATCAGCCAAGCTGGCGGCACTCCGCGGAATCTGCAATTCTACTGCCGCGACGATCAACTCGGCCTCATTAAGGACTTCCGAAAGCTCGATCAACTTCAAGGCAAGAATAAATGGGTGCTAGGGTTTGTCTACCCAAAACCGGGAGAATCTCACTGGACTCGGGCGGTCGATTCTCTCGCATCCGAATTTCATCACTGGAAAATGGTTACTCCTCTTTCTGAAGCCAATGACGTTCTCTTCGTTGCCCTCTGGCACGCAGAAGCCTAGCCAGGCTAAAGATGGCGGTGTCCATCGCGGCATACCACAGCGGAGATGGCAGGTTGAATGGGTCATGGACTAAAAACGGATTACACCAGCGCTAACAGTGGTAGCGGTTTGGTTGCTCGTTATCGTTTGACCACAAAACGGCCACAGCTAAAGCCACAGTTCGGACACAGTGTCGAGCAAGTAGTTCATTTTGCAATGTGTTTTTCCCGCGCAGAGGATTGTCAATCCTCGTGTTGTTTCGTCGATTTCAGGCACATCACACAAAGTCATACCTCTCTGACTCCATATCAAAGCTAGGCACGCCATCCACACGAAAGAGGTCTCGGTATCAGACTTGTCAAGATCCAGTAACTCGCGTGATCGAGAGGGCGGATGCCGCCTCAACCGAGTTCATGCCGAGGGACTGCTGTGTATCATGTGATGGCCCATGGCAATGACAGTCAATTCGCGAGAACAAGCCTAAGAAAGATCTATTCGACTACATACCGAATTTGATAATTGAGGAACCCGTCCTTAATCTCGCGGCGTATGTCGTTGAAAAGCAGCTGAATGACAATCTAAGGCAGTCACCGCGAGAAATGTCTCTTGAGAATATCGATGTCAGTCCAGCGCGTTTTCTATCTCATTTATTCGATTGGTCGCCGGATCAAAAAGTAGCTCAAAAGGGCAGGTGTCCCATTGGTGGAGAGATCTTGTTCCTTCCTCAATACTTTAACCCTGACGGCGAGCTGATTCGAGGAGGCGCGTTTAATAGGTTGTGGTTTCAGTTCCCTCGCACAGCCATCGCCAAGTGTCGTCAAGGTCACAGTTGGACAGTGTTCGCCGTGCGGTCGCCCTCTTCACAATAGCCGCTGCGACCGCTCAAGCAGGTAAGTAGCAGGTCACCCGAGCTTTTCGCGAAAGCGACGTTGCTGACTTACCCCAAATTTTTGCTTGACGCTTCTCTGCCCAGGGGTGGAAAATGCTCGATCAATGCCTTCCACAAAGAGATACATTCGGCGCCTCCGCTCTCACAACCGTGCCCATCGACTCGCTTGGGTTTTCCTCAGCAGCATCGTCGCTCTGTTTGGCTTAGCCTTCTTTAACGAGCCAGGACCAGCACTCACCGATGGTAACTTTCGCATCGTCCAGCGGGTGATAGACGGCGACACCGTCATGATGCAGAACGGGGAGAGAATCCGCCTGATTGGAGTTGATACACCCGAGACCAAGCACCCAAGAAAGCCTGTTGAACGTTACGGCAAAGAAGCGTCAGCCTTCACCAAAGCCATGGTGGAGGGTAAGCGCGTACGGCTCGAGTACGATCAAGCGAACGCAGCAAGAAATCACAAGGACAGCACTCCGCAAAGGCGAACCCTTGCTTACGTCTTTTTGGAAAATGGGATGCTGTTAAACGCGGAGATTATCCGGCAGGGTTACGGGTTCGCTTACACCCAGGCACCGTTTGGGCGAATGGAAGAGTTTCGCAGACTGGAGCGACAGGCGCGCAACAAGCGCAAGGGATTATGGGCCGAGCCGTGACGCTTTCCCGCAGGTAGTTGGTCATGCTATAGGGATTGCGATCACAACTTCGAACACGCTCTATCCGTACCAATAGGAGCGCTAGCGGAGTAGGAGGAAGCGATGTCACAACCCCCAAAAGGCAATCCCGTATCAATTGAAGAACTGATGCTGTCGACACTGGCAACTACCGACGCTCTCGCAAAACTCTTGATCGAAAAGGGCATCATCACTGACGGCGAGTTTACCAAAAAGCTGCTTGAGGAGCGCGCGGTGTACCAGCGAATTCTAAACCCGACGCCTCAATGAACATCGGCGAGCTTGTTGTCGGCTACTCAATCGAGGCATTCTGGATAGGCGTCATCGCACTGGGCATCTTGCTTCTCATCCGCGCGCTTACCGGCAAACCGGCGTTCACGGAGAAGGATTGGCTAGCCCTATGCGGTCATAGTCGTCAGGAGGTTTTCTCCCGCCGGATCCTTCTGCGCTTCGCCGCGCTCTGGCTGATAGTGGTTGCCGCAGGCTTGGCGATCGGCCAATGGATTGCGCCGTTTGGGCTGTGGTGGCTGGTAGGCGCTCTGGCGTCGGCTGCGGTAGCGGTTGTGCTGGTGACGCGATGGTGGATGACTGATGATCGCTAATGGTCCAAGCATCAATCAGCTGTTTGGTGACTCTGCTAACGGCAAAATTTCTCGTCGGCCAGCTTTATTCCATACTCGATTTCCGGCAACGCCTGCGGGCGGTGCTGTTTGGCAGCCTCCAAAAGCGTCAAGGCCTCGTCCCGATTGCACTCGAAGACCACACACATCGAAAACGGTTTCTCACTCGCCCACCGATCACGATCGGCGAAGCGTCTGAGGAGATCGTACAGGACTGATTGAGAGGGTACTTTGTGCAGTAACCGCTCATAATCAGGTCGCGCCAGGCCAATGAGAATTTCCATGGGCATGGCCACCAAGCAAAAGGTCGTCCATGGTACGGATCGGCTGGCTTGAGCTGAAAAGGGGATGTGTGTCGTCGACTGACCGCAAAGATACGTCTCGCCACATGTGTAACAGGCAATTGCACGTTACATAAATAGTAATATTTGCTCGCCTGTCGCGCCGGAAATCGTAAGTCCTCGAAGGGTAATAAATTTCGAACGGCGAATCAGTATCCCCTGGCCGTTGATACAGGACGCGGCAGGCGGGCGCAGCACCACGCTTCCAGGTACAAGCGCCGGGTCCATTTCGATCACGATGCGCGACGCTTCGGTCATGCTGCCGGCGTTGTTCTTACCCTCGATCGTAAGCCGCTCACGGTAAGTGCCGGCTTGTATCCGAATGGTCGCTCCGGCTTGAACGGCGTTTATTGCTGCCTGAATCGTGGTGAAGCACGGAAATACTCCACCACAGGTAGCATCCGTTTGGTTAACGTAGAGAATCGTTTGCTGTTGTGACTGCGCGGGCGGTGGCAGGAATGACAAGCCCACGAACAAGGCAACAAAGCCCAGAAGATTTCTCATAGCGGCCTCCCGATGTTAGCGCGAAGAAGATGTTATAGCCGGCTTATGAAACCCAAAAGTGGGGAGGACTATAGAGACAGGAAATTCGGTTGTCAATAGACAAAAACGTTTTTGTTGTAGCAAAGTGAATCCGTCAGGGGATAATGGCAAAGGCCCGAGGGCGAAGAATACTTCGCCCCTACGTTTCAGCCGTCGCTTTAACTAACGGCCAGAATCCAGCAGTAGATGAGCAGCGCGAGCGTTGCGCTGCCGCAGGCCCACTGCACGCGCGGCGCAGGCGGTTTCGGCGCGACGAAAGCGACGAGAGCTCCTAAGATGCCGCCGAGCAAGAACCCGAACAAATGAGCGAAAACGTCAACCCGCCCTCCTCCCGTCCCGAGCATGGCCAGAAGCGCAAGCGCCGCCGCGACGGGGATCCAGGCGCCGCGCCGGCGCGCAGATACTCGGCGCCGCCTAACCATGCCGAGAGCGCCGAGCATACCGACCGCGCCGAATATCGCAGTAGAAGCTCCCACCGAGACGTGGGCAGGACCGTGAAAAAAAGCGTTTACAAGATTTCCACCCGCGCCCGCGAGCACGAGGAAAGCGAATGCGACCCCGGCGCCCACCATGCCGGATAAGGCGCTGGCGAAGATGCCGGCGGCCACCGCATTACTCAGCGCATGAGCAAGATCGGCATGCAGGGTGAGAGCGGTCACCGTTCGCCAAAGCTCGCCGGAAAGGATCCGGCCGGCATCCGCGCTGCCTCGTTCGAACCAAGGCATCGCATCGTTCCATCCAACCGAGACAAAATGGCTTACCAGCAGCAACCCGGCAACGACGATTCCTGCAATCAAGCTCGGGGCATCGTCCGAGTCAGCCTCTAATTTCTCTGCCTGCGCCGGGTTCTCTTTCTCGTAAGCCGAAAGGCTGGCCAGCGCCCTCTCGATTTCTTCCTCAGGCACGCTGAGAATGACGCCTTCTTGGGTCACACGCAGGCTCGGGGTCAGTCCCTGGGTGACAAGAACGAGCGCCCAGTCCTGCGCCAGATTGTGATCGGGCGTGATTCGAAGAGGAATCTCTGAACCGTTGGTCATGGCAGATCGATCATCAAACAAAGAGCCGATGTGAGGGAAAGGACGAGGGTAAAGCATGGCAGCGTCAAAGTGCGGATTGCATGCATGACTCCATGGTTCCACCATTCCATTACCCTAAGCTTTACTATGTTGGAATAACGCAATGAAAGCACAATTCAATTGAATAAATGACCAGCGAACCTGACGGTAGCAATCCGTTTGGCACGGGCTCGAACGAGGCCCCCTGTTAAAGAGACGGATAACGATCCCGCTTATGATGGATAAACTCTGTCGTTGAATGGCTAGGCCAACCAGCCTGCTTCCTTGTAGGCCCTTGCCGCGCCCGGATGTAGGGGTACGCCGCCGAATTCAAAGGCCGCGGCGCCCTCCGTGCGTAAGGGATCGAAAAGAGCCTGGAGTCCCTTGAAGAGCGGATTCATGCTCGGCAAAGTGTCGAGATGCTCTGCGATGGCTTTCGCCATGTCGTGGACGATGCTCTCTGAAATCCGCTCGTGCGTCACGAGCACGTTGACGACGGCGATCTGCGCGATATCATCGCCGACACCGCGGAATACATTCTTTTCCATCGTCACGCCCCGGTAAAAAGGAACTTGGGCAAGGATCTTTTCGATCTGACCGGCCGCATAAGGAACGACCCGAACATCGGCGCGCCGGCTCAGATCGGTCATCACCCGGTTGGGAATAGGCGGCTGGAACTGCGCGTCGATCTCGCCGGCAATCAATGCATCGGCGCCCTCGGCGAAACCCATATGCACCGGTGTGAAACTATCGAAGGAGATGCCAAGCACGGCGAAGATTGTGTGCACGTGTTGCTCCATGCCGCTACCCTTGGTGCCGATGGCGATGCGTTTACCTTGGAAATCGGCGACACTTTGAATCGGCGAGTCCGCCAGCTTGATAAAAAACATCGGCCCGGCATTGGCGGGTGCTACCATCCGCAATTCAATCTTGCGCGTGAACGGCGGGGTCGCGTTTTTCGCTCTGCCTATCCAGTTCGACGCCATAAAACCGAACTCCAGCTCGCCTCTGTCCAACTGCTCGGCGTTATGAATGCTGGCATCGGTGGTTTGCACAACGCATTGATCCGCGTCAGCCCGCCCCCGGTTAAACAACTCCGTAAACGCCGCACCCTGGGTATAAAAGGTGCCGCCGTGTTCAGATGTGCCCATTCTTAATGCCATAATTTTTGTCCTCGAGGTTTCGCTCTCTATCTCCTCCCCTCTTACACTATGCCGCGCTCTCGCTGCAAATCATGTGCGAACAGTACGGTTCCACCGTCCTGCGCAATGCTCGTATTATCGGCTTGACGCGTCAGCGGTGACTATAATAGCCTTCGGGGCGTGAAACTCAGCGAGTCAAAGTACGTCGCCCTGAATGATAAACCACCGCGGCCGGGAGGGACGAGAAATTTCCAAACACTTTTTCATTTAGGAGCAAACAGCAACCTCATCATACCCCGAATAACCGCCGATGAATCTGCCTCATGATGCCTTGACGGTCGCCCTCACGGGACAACTTGCATTTATCCTCATCGTATCTACGGTTTTTTCCTTTGCCGTTTCCGTTGCGCTGTTGCGGCGCTATCGGCGCGCTGTTGTGAAATCGATGCGCCGGCGCGCTTACGACAAATCCTTAGACGCAACGGAACTGCCAAAGGCGCCCGTTCAACAGCCGCCGGGACCGGACCTTACCCTGAATTTCTTATCCGGCGCTGCGAAGCCTGCCGAAGAAGCGGCCCTATTACCTCTCTATGATCAGGCACTGAGAAGACCCTGGCATTCAGCCCTTGTCTACGGGTTTGCCGGTTGTCTTTTCGCCGCCACCATGGCGATAGCGTTTTTGAGCGCGACGGAAATCGCGCTTCTGCCGATCCGTTTCCTCTCCGTCGCGCTCGCTTTTTTTTGGCCCGCGGTTCTCACGACCTGGCTGATCGCCGCGCAGGATCGCCGATCCAAACTGCTTGTGGTCACGGCGTATTTTGTCCTATTGGGCACGATCAGCGTCTACGCATTGTTAAAGAGCCCAGCATTGACGCCGATACAGATCACCTTCTTCTGGCTGATGACCAATCTGCCGGCTACAGTCTTAGCCGCCGCCTTTCTGCACCGGCGCATCCGCGCGGTGGGCCCGTTGGTGCTGGTTTTCATGATCTTTGGATTTACCGGGGGCAACATTTTAGTTTCGTTTATCGGCCAACGGCCGGAGCTGCTACGAGCGGTCGGCGACATCGCTTTTCGCTTTGGGTTTGGGGCGCAAACCGTATTTTATGGGCTTCATCTCATTGGCTTTCTCCCCATGGCGCTTCTAGGTTGGCTCGTGCTTCTCAGATTGCGCGCGCGTTACGAACAAAAAAAGTTAAGCGACCAGTCGATCATCATCAGCGCAGTATGGCTGTTATTTGCTATCACTTATTCCGTCGGTCTGACGTTCGAAGGAAAATGGTGGATCATGAGCGGTCTCGGCGCATTCCTGGTTTTTAACTACAGCGCGCGACTCGCATTCCTCGGCTTGGGCCGGCTTCAAAACAATCCTGTCGAATCGCCTCGGCTGCTGCTCCTGCGCGTCTTTGCGCTCGGGCGCCGCAGCGAGCACCTTTACAATGCTCTGGGCGCGAAGTGGCGAACCATCGGCAGTATCCAGATGATCGCCGGTCCCGATCTTACGACCACAACCATCGAACCCCATGAATTCTTGGATTTTCTCAGCGGCAAATTGGCACGGCGGTTTATCGATTCGGCGCGGACACTGGACCTGCGTATTACTGAAATGGATCTGCAGGCCGATCAGGACGGGAGATTTCGCGTCAGCGAATTCTTCTGCCATGACGATACCTGGAAAATGACCCTCGCTCGACTGGCGGACCAAAGCGACGCCGTTCTTATGGATCTGCGCAGCTTTTCGGCGAAGAACGCCGGCTGCATTTTCGAGATCAATGAGCTTTTCAATTGGGTGCCGATAGCGCGAGTTGTTTTTGTAATCGACAAAACCACCGATGAGGCATTTCTGCGAGAGAGCGTACAACAAGCATGGCGGCAAATGAACCCGCGTTCGCCGAATCGACTTTTGCGGGCAACAGTGACTATCGTACGCCTTGAGGATGCCGTCGAAGTGGACGCCGTGTTAATGGCTCTGTGCAAAGCGGTCACGGCTATGCCACATCGCAGCGACACTGATCAGTGAAGCGGCCACAGCCTATGATTATGGCCGCTATCGAGGGCTTTCGATTCGTATCATAACGCGCTTCGATCATCGACCGGCAATCGGTTATTTATTTATAACGGCTTGTATCTTACCAACCTAAAACTCGGACGACAGGCGGTTGCAAATGAAGTTTTCGGCGCGCCGGTTTGACGCTCATCATGTAGACCAGCTCGTCGATCACGGTCTGTCTCGATGCCCTGGATCACCGGGTGGTATTTCATGTTCACGCGTGCTCGTGAGCGCTCAATGCTGTTGTTAATGTTGGCTCAGACTTCCGCACGGCTAAAAGCAGAGAAGCTAACTGAACTGCGGTGGAGCTACAGAATCATTTTTCGGTGAGGGATGCCGGCTTCATCGAACATCGGACCGATGGCTCTAAATCCAACCGATTCATAGAATTCGATGACCGCGACCTGAGCATGGAGATAAATCTTGCGAGCCTCCTGGCTTTTTGCCGTCGCGATGGCCCGCCTCAACAACTTCTTTCCAACGCCCTTTCGGCGATGGCTTTTTAGAACGGCCATGCGACCGATCTTCGCGCTGCCCTGTCGCATGACCAGTCTTGCCGTTCCCACTGCTTTTCCTTGGATGTAAGCCAGCAAATGCGTGGCTCGTTGATCGTCCACGTCCACCTCGATCTCTTCAGGCACACCTTGCTCCCTGACAAACACCCGGATACGAATACGGAAAACCCGCTCCAATCCCTTCTTAGAAGAAATTTTTTTGACTCGAACGGTCGTCTTCACAGCCGGCCGTACCCCCTAGATCTGCTTCTCACGCAAGCTACCGAATTACCGGCGGCGCCAATTGGCTCAAGGCGTCCATTAGGAGGCGACGAACCTTTCCATGAAAGAACACCTGATAGCGGGCTATTCCCACAGTCCTTCAGGGAGAGGCAAACCGGCGAGATCCACCGGGGTGAGTCGTCCGTTCGGCTCGATGTCGAAGCGTTCGAGCACAGCCATCAATTGCCGCGTGTGTTGCGCCGAATGCCAGGTCGAGCGCTCGAAGAGCTGGTGCATCGGTTGTACGCCGTAAAAGGTCTTTACTTTTTGCCCGCAGGATTGGTCATCGAGACGGTCCCACCAGGTCTCAAGGCGCTCGATTATGGCCTCGCCGTAAGCCGCAATCTCCGCTGCAGTGACGCACGCGCCCTCTTGCGGTGGAACATTGGCGTTATCCACCCGATACTCAAAGTCGTCGATGGCTGTATCAAGGAAGGCTTCCACGATACGAAAAATATGGTGGCTCATGAGCCGTATCGGGCGGTCGCGGTTATGAATGACCCGCTCTGCGAGCCGTTCACTGGGAATTTGACAGATGTAGCGTTGCGCCGCGCGCAACACAATGACCCATTTCATGAACAAGGCTGCTGGAGCAAGCGGTGTCTGGCCCGTGCCCTGCAGGCCGACAAATTCGGCGACATCTTCGAGGCTCTGGCAGAAGATGTAATGTTTTCCTTTGGCAAGCACCGGCACGGTGCGCACGCCTAGTTCTAACAGCTGCTGCTGCGCGATGCGCTCCTTCAACACGTCGGCGACAATAAAGTCAATGCCTTTCTTCGAAAGAAACTCTTTCGTTCTGAGGCAGCTGCTTCAGCCGGGTTGAGTGAACAGAACAAACCGATCGCCGAGGTTTTCCATGACGAACTCCATCGTAGGCTTAATTTCGTTTTCCGTTCGCGATACAAAAATCTCAAAGCCGTCCCAATGCGCGCCGGCAGTTCTCTCGGTTTTTTCAGCGGTCGGCCAGCAGGGATTTGATAAAGCCGCTCTGATCCAACTCTTTCACCAGGCGACTGTCGACAAAATCTTCGGCTTTGGCTCCTTTGGCTTTGGGAAACTGGTTCTCCATCCCTTGCAACAAGTTGGCGACACCTGCCGGATACGGCGGGATATTAAAACCACTCTTGATAATCAGCTCGTAGGTTTCTTCGAGCAGTTCACGATCGTCGGTGCGAAAATACTTAGCCATGGTTTTCAGGGCAAATGCCTTGTCCTTCTGCCCGCGAACCGCACCCTCTATGTAACCTTTGAGAAAACGCCGTACCAAATCCTCATTGGAGCTCAAGAACCTGCGGGTCGTCACCAGCCCGTTTACGTGATACTCGACATCGAGCTTGGAGAGATCCAACAGCTCTTTCAGTTTGACCTTCTTCGCTTGCAGTGTCGCCGGTGGAGTAATCGCCGCAGCGTGGACCTTGCCGGCCACCATTGCGCTCACTGTTTCAGCCGGCCCTCCGGTCTGGACCATGGTTATGTCCCGCTCCGGATCGATACCATAGCGGCGCAAGGCGATTCGCGACGCGAGGTCCGACTGGGTTCCGAATCGTGTCGTACCGAACACCTTGCCTTTTAAATCTTCCATGCGGTTGATGTTGGGCTGGCTGAAGATCCACCAGTTAAATTTCTTGGCGATGGTGGCGATAATGACGGTATCCGCGCCCGACAGATGGGTCGAGATCGGGCCGGCGCCGCCCGCCTGAATAATCGGCAGCTCTCCTGATAACATCGCCTGCAGCGCCAGCGAGCTTCCCGGTATACTGATCACTTCGACATCGAGGCCATGTTTTTCGTAGTAGTTACCTTCTTTTGCCAGCCAAAGCGACATCTGTGTCGCCGACGCCGACCCGCCGCCTGTCTGAAGGCTTTTGAGCTTCTTTTCCTGCGCAAGCAAGACCGACGAATAACAGATTGCGACTATGAGCGCGCTGCAAATTGCGAGCCGGCGGATCATCACGGTTTCTCCCTTTCTTCTCATTGAACGAGCCTTGCGGAATTGTATCGGTAACTCACATTCAAGGTTATATATAAACCAGCTTTAGCCGTTGTTGTCTAACGAACAAAAGTACCCCGCACATATCCTTGAAAACGCCGCGCCAGGAAATCCGAAGAGGATTTCCTTCCGGCAGACTTCAACAGATGAATCCAATAGTCATCCGACGGGCATACGCAGAGTTGACTCATCGATTACCCTTCACTGCAGCTTGACAAGTCATTCTTAAAGAATATAGTCGCACCACCGCGCGGGAAGACGATTTAGGAGGGAGAGGTTTGTTTTCATTCGTCACGTGTTCCCTTGAACCTTTAACGCTGTAAATCATCGGGCCACCGAAAGGAGATCGCCGTGAAAAAGCAAGGTCTTGGGCTTTCGCTAATTTTCTCTTTGTCGATTATTTTTCTGCATCCTTCGCCTGAAGCCGGGGCGCAAACCGATTTCTACAAAGGGAAAACAATTCGCATCATCGTCGGCTCGACCGCGGGTGGATTTTACGACCGCTGGGCTCGTCTCTTTGCCAGATACATGGGCAAGTATATTCCCGGCCAGCCGGAGATCATCGCTCAGAACATGCCCGGCGCCGGATCTGTGATAGCCACCAACCATGTCTTCAATGTGGCCAAGCCGGACGGTCTGACCGTGGTGACGCCACTCAACGGTATTTATATCGACCAGCTTGTCGGGCGCAAAGAAGTACAGTTCGACATGCGTAAGTTTCACTGGATCGGCTCTCCGGCCGTGGAATCAATTATCTTTTACATGCGCGCCGATGCTCCCTACAAGTCTATCGGGGATGTCATTAAAGCGAAGGAGGCGCCCAAGTGCGGCGGGAGCGGAACGGCAAGCAGCGACTATATCCTGTCCAAGGTGTTGGAGGAGACAATAAAGGCAAAGTTCAACACCGTCCTGGGCTACGCCGGCGGCACCGAGATCGATATCGCGGTGGAAAAAGGAGAGGTGGTGTGCCGCGCTCATAGCATGTCGGCCCACTTTGGCCGCGAACCCTTCGATACGTGGCATAAAAAGGGTTTTGACCGTCATATCGTCCAGACCGCACGCAAGAGAGATGCACGTGCACCCGATGCGCCTACGACTCGCGAACTCTTCGAGCAGTATGAGGCTCCGGCAAATAGCCGTCGTGTGGCGCAAATTCTATTGGCTTCGGGAGATTTTGGCCGTCCGATGATGGTGACGCCGGGCACTCCTCCTGAAAGAGTTAAAATCCTGAGAGACGCCTATGTTAAGACCTTAAAAGACCCCCAAGCTCTTGACGAAGCGAAAAAGAGCCGGATGGATGTGGAAGCAACATCCGGAGAAGAGCTCGAATCGCTGGTTAAAGAAATCTTCGATTCTCCGCCGGAGGTTATCGAGCGCGCGAAGAAAATACTCGGCAAATAAAATAATACTGGGTGGATGGCTAATCTCCTAACTGCCGCTTACTCTTCAATGCACGTTCAGGGCTTTGAAGAAGCTGCCCGTGCAGTTGGCTGGCGTACGCGGAAGGTCCTGAAACAGTGACAAGACGACTTCTGAGAACGACCTTCGTCGCCGCTTTATTGATCGCGAATTTTCGCGCCCTAGACGCCGCAACGGTCGCGGGAAAAGTGAGGTTCATCGGCTCGCCCTCTAAATTAGCGCCGGTAAAGGTCAGCAAAGACCAGGATTATTGCGGCGCGATTCTGCCGAATGAAACCTATTTGATCGACAGCGATGGTGGACTTAAGAACGTCGTCGTTTTTATCGAATCCGCGCCGGCTGGAGCCATCGCCGATCCGCAAAAGCTCAACCTTATCGAAAACAACGGTTGCCGCTATGCGCCGCGCATACTTGCCATGCAAAAGGGAGAACGTCTGACGATAAAAAACAATGACCCGAAGCTACATATTCCACATTCCTACCTACACGAAAGGACCGTATTCATGCTTTCTCTGCCGTTCAAGAGTACGGTCTTGGAGGCCACACGAAAAATCCGCAAGCCGGGTGTTTTGAAACTTGTCTGCGATACCCACGCCTGGATGTTGGGCTTCCTTCATGTCTTCGATCATCCTTTTTTTGCCGTGACCGACGAACTTGGACGATTTTCGATCAGTCATATTCCCGTGGGCACATACACTCTCAAGGCCTGGCATGAAGAGGCAGGCATTGTCAGCCAGGAAATGACCGTATCAGAAACTGGAGATGTTCGAGTGAATTTTGAGTTTACGAGGCAATAAGTCGAGTAATTGCAACTTTCAATTTTGCGCACTTGACGCAAACTCTAAGTTAGCGTCAAGACGAGGGCCAGCTTATGCATCAAGCCCATTCTGAGCCCAACTGCTTACAGACCTATTGGTGCAACAGCTACTGGTGGAATTTGCCTAAAAAAAATGGCGGAGAGAGAGGGATTTGAACCCTCGGTACCCTTTTGAGGTACACACGCTTAGCAGGCGTGCGCCTTAGACCACTCGGCCATCTCTCCGTAGCAATGCGGCGAGTCAAGTTTTGCAGTTGTAAAACCAGAAAACAGGGCAAGGAATCCGGCGGCAAGTCTGCTTACTCGGAATCCAAACCTGTCCGGACCGAATCACCCGAACAGGTTGTTAAGCTAGCACAGGAAACCGCGGTTTTCTACAATCCTTCCGCTCATCGTCGCAACGGTCTTTGCTAAGAGTGCTTCGGATAGCGATCGAGCATTCTTCGGCGTCCACGAGCAGGGCTGGAGCAAAGGGGAAGCTGGGCTCACTAGCACGCGAGCCAGCTTCCCTCTAAGCCAGGTATCAGGGGAAATTTAGCCTTCCCAAATCGGCTTCACATTTGTGTCCAGCCATTTCTTCGGATCTTCCAGGTACAATTTGTCAGTGACTGGAATGGCCTTGGTTCCTTTCGGGAAAGCCATCTCAATCGAGGTCTTGGATTTGAAATCATTTCGGGATGACTCTCTGCCAATGCCGTCGATGGTCTTCTGGCCCTCTTCCGAAATCAGCCACTCGGCGAAAAGCTTTGCGGCGCTCGGGTGGGGCGCCTTGGCATAAATACCTGCCTGGCGCGGAAAAACGATAGGTGGAATGCTCTTTACATAATCAATCGGCGTCCCCTTCTCCTTGTCGTGTATCACGTCGTGCAACAGAGCGGGCATACAGATCGCATACTCGCCCGCAACCACCAGCCTGAACATAGCGCTCGTGCTTTTGTGAACCGGCACGTTGAGCGCCTTGAGTCCCTTGATGAACTTATTGAATCTCGTTTGGTCGTTCCACTGCGTCCATAGCCCGGCGAGCATCGAACTCAGAGGTCCGGCTCTCATGGGGTCGTCCAGCGCTACGAGTCCTTTGTACTTCGGATTGGCGACATCTTCCCAGCTTTTTGGCAGATCCGCGGACTTAAGCTTCTTGGTATTGTAAGTCAACGCCTGAACCTGCAGGCTGACGGTCGGGAGAGTTGGATCGTGCAGCACCAGGACGTCTTTCTGGACGGTTTCATAAGACGCCATGGCGCCGGCGGCGCGCAGCACTGAAGGCGCGTTGTCGGAGAGAATAGTATCGACACTCGGTTGACCGCCCTGGAATTCCGTCAAGACGCGCGTTACGATTTCCGGGTTTCTGCCCTGCCAGTAACTCGTCTTGATCCCGGGATATCTTTTTGAAAACGCGTCGCTAATGGCGCGGATGTGCTCAATGTCCCAGACACTGTAGATAATCAAGGCGCCCTCTTTCTTAGCCTTCGGGTACAGCTCTTTACTCACCTTCTCGAATGCCTTGGCAGCCGCCATTGTAGCATTACCGCTCGGCTGCGCCTTCCGGACCTGCTTTTGCGCCGGCTTATCAGCAGCCTTTTCCGCAGCCCATCCGGATTGCGATGTGCACACACTTGCTAAAAAGACGCTAGCCGCAATCAGCGTTGTTTTTTTTACCATACCGTTAACCTCCCTCTGTGATCGTGTTTCATGAACAGCGTGTTGGAGACTTTTTTCCGCAGTCTGACTCATAGACTAAACTTCAAGTTAAATGCAAACTTGGCGATCGAAACGGCTATAATCAAGATAATCAGGTAAATGACTCCGCCGGCCGCGGCCTCTGCCCATTGTCCCACTCGGAAGTATTCGAACAGCGTAACCGGGCCGTATTCCTTACCCGGCGACGTGAGCAATATCGCAACATCGACGTTACGGATCGCCTCGATAAAGATGTAGAAAAGCGCTCCACCCACCGACGGTTTCAAGATCGGCAATGTGATTTTGAAAAACACATGGCGCCACCTGGCGCCATGTACCCAGGCCGCCTCGTCCAGTTCTTTGTGGATATTGACGATGGAACCGGACGCGTTGCGAAAGGCATAGGGGAAATAGGCGACAAAGAGTCCGAGGCCCAATGCCCATAGACTGTTATAAAGCGGTGTGCCCAAAAAAATAATCACCAGGCCCACCGACAGCACCAGCGGCGGGAAAGCCAGCGGCAACGTGCCGATAAACTCAAAAATCTTCGTCCCGTAAGCGCGGGTGCGATAGATCGTAAACGCCATAATGATTCCCGACAGCACCGTAACGAACGCGATCGTAATCGAAAGAGTCAGCGAATTATAAAGCCCGTTAACGAAGCTCGGATGCTTCATGACTGTATAGTAGTTGGTCAGCGCGGCATTGGATGGGAATTGCATGAAAGTCTCATAATCGAAGTATGGGATCATCGAGACCACGATGAGAACGATGAACGGGATGGCGATTCCAACCATAAAGTAAAGAAACACGGCGAAAAACGTGACGTACTTCCATGGGCCGATATCGATAACTTTAACGCGGTATCCTTTGCCGGTAATCGTCGCGTAGCGCTCTGAAAAGCGTGTCGCCCGGACATAGAACATCAAAGTGATCACCGAAAGAACTACCAGAACCATGCTGTAAGCAGTCGCCAGCCCGGTATTGAACTCCAACGCCATGGAATCATAAACCCGAGCGACGAAAACGTTGATTCCGCCCGGTGTCCCCTGCAACACCGGCGTTTCGAACGAACGCAGGGCGCGCAAAAAGTTCAAGACAAAGGCCGACAGGAAAGCCGGGACAGCGAGGGGAAACGTAATGTGCAACATGGTATGGACCGGCTTGCTGCCGGCGATGTAGGCGCTTTCTTCCAACGAAGGATCGAACGACAGAAACACCGGCAGCAAAAACAGATAACCTAACGGCACGCAAGCCAGGCCAAACGTCCAAATCATTCCCGCCATACTAAATGCATTAAAGAACAGCGGGTTGGTGCCGGTAATTTGCTCGATCATGTTGTTCAGGATGCCGGATTTCGGCGCCAGCAACAAAATCCATGCGATGTTTTTCATGATCGGCGGCATCAGGATCGGATAAAGCGGCATGAGTTCGACCAGAGCTTTGCCGGGAGTATTCGTGCGAGCGACGATCCACGCCAGCATGGCTCCGACGCCGGTCCCCAGCACCGCCGATCCCGCCGCGTATAAAATAGAATTGTTGAGCAGAAACCAAATTTGTTGGTCGGCAAAAACGCGCAGATAATTTTCGGCGGAGAATCCCATGGCGACGCCGAGCTTGCCCGTGGTGACGCTGCGCAACAGCACAATGATGATCGGAGTAATGATCGCGCCGCCCGCAATCAGGCTGGCGAAAATCGGAACGAAGGTTCCTTGGCGGTACGCGATTTTGAAGGAATTCCAGCTAATGGCCATTTCTCCTCAGCAACGAGCTTTCGGGCTAATCAATCACAGCCCCGGTAACAACCTCATACGATAATGCTGATGGCTGCTCGATCGATGGAGAGAAAGATTTTGCCACCCTCGCCATTGACGCTGATCATGGGACACAGCTTATGGGAGGTAATGACCAATTCGCGAGAGCCGATTTGAACGTGGTGGTCGGTAAGGCCGCCGCGGAATTCTCGACTCGTCATTTCTCCCTTGAGCACGTTATCGGTGCCATCGGCAAAAGGCTCATGACTCAAGCGAATCTCGCTCGTGCGGATAACGACCTGACAGGGTTGGCCCGGCGCGGCCTGCGCGATGGCCGGAGACAGCAAGGTTGCGCCGTCGAAGTCCGCAATCGTCACCAAGCAATTACCGCCATCGACCTTGACGATTTTCCCATCGACCAGAGTCGAATGGCCGATGAATGAGGCGACGAACGGATGGGCCGGACGATTATAGATTTCGTCGGGCGACGCGTATTGCAGAATTCTTCCCGCTTCCATGACAACCACCGCATCCGAGATTGTGAAAGCCTCCTCCTGGTCGTGAGTGACATAGAGAGCGCTAATACCAACTTTCCTAATGAGTTTTTTTAGCTCGCTGCGCATCTCTTCACGCAATTTGGCGTCGAGATTGCTAAGCGGTTCATCGAGCAAAATCAGGCGCGGTTCCAAAGCCAGGCTTCGCGCTAGTGCAACGCGTTGCTGCTGCCCGCCGCTCAGTTGCGACGGATAACGCTCTTCCCTGCCCTGCAAACCGACCAGTTCCAGCGCGCTCAAAACCTTACGCCGAACCTCCTCCCGCGGAAGCTTGCGCAACTTGAGTCCGAAAGAGACGTTTTTAAATACGGACATGTGCGGCCAGAGCGCATAGTTTTGAAACACGAAACCGATCTCCCTCGCGTAAGGCGGGACAAGAATACCCCGTTCGATGGACGTTTGTACCTGATCGGCGATGGAAATGGAACCGCTATCGGGTATTTCAAGGCCGGCGATAGATCTTAGCAGCGTAGTCTTACCGCATCCTGACGGACCCAGGAAGGAGAGAATGCCGTGGTCGAATACAAAGCTCACGTCGTCGAGAGCATTGACTTCATTGAACCGCTTGCGCAGACGTTCGACCTTTAAGATAGCCATGGATTAAGCGCAGACATTAAGACAAGCAGCTTCAAAACTGACGCCTCACTTGTCTCAAATACGTTTGTAGCGACGTCGTCTAAAATCACGGGAGTCTAGGGCAAAGAATATGTCACCCACAAAATCCCGTCAATCAAGCAAGAGTCGGTGATTTGAGTTTCTTCTACTCTAATCGTAATAAAAATGGAATCGAAATCGCAATCGGTAGGATGGAAGCATCGTTGGAGGGAACGGAAACCCAACCAAGGATGCTGAAAACTTAGGCGACCCTTCTAATTTTCAAGCAGCTCATGCTACGAATTAGCACCGCGTCAAGAACGAAACCGATCATCCG
>JBBDNJ010000175.1:0-20740 GCA_040877705.1 Binatia bacterium
CCATATCGGCGGCCAGCAAGATGGCAAACTCCAGGAATTGGCGATGCTGTGGGTACTGAATTTGTCCGATGGGAAAAATAGCTTGCTCGATATCGCGGAAAAGTCACATCTGCAATTTAAGGCGATCCAGGAGGCAGCTCAAACGCTCCTGCAACACGACTTACTGAGCGACTGTTTTAATTGGCGGGGCTAAGAGGCGTTCTGGAACGGGTATAACGATGGCCAGGAACACACATAGTTACTCGAAAACGCCGATCAGCGAGAATGAGCTTGAAAACATGAAAGACTACATTATGACCCGCACCATGGAGGGTCGAATAAACGTTTGGAACCCCAGCGCCGAACAGCTTTATGGTTGGGGAAAAGAGGACGCCATAGGCAGTGTTAGCCACGACCTTCTGCGGACGCAATTTCCAAAACCTTTAAAGGAGATCGAATCCGAGTTGGTTAAAAAGGGACGGTGGGAAGGCAAGCTAGTGCACGCGACCCGGGACGGCGCCCGCATCGTTGTGGAAAGCCGGTGGATTCTGGATCTTGCAGGGCAGCCGGGCACCGTGGTTGAGATCAACGCGCCGTCAAACGGATATCACGTGGGTAACGGCCCAGGGATCGCCAGGCACGGGCGGCGAGCGATAAGTAAGTTCGCCAAGGCGAATGACCTTCGGTCGAAGTCGGCGAGCATCCTCCGCTCGTCTTTTCTCGTTCTGTTTGTGTGTCTCGCCTGCGCTTGGGTCGTCTACCTCTCGGCCGGTCATCGCATAATCGAGTGGTTGTCGACTATCGAGTCGCCGTCGATTATCGATCAATGGTTGGAAGGGAGGCGGGTTACCCCGTTAGCTAATTACTACCAATTAGGCGACGCTCTGCTCGTCTACGGCACCCTTCGAATCGTCGCGGTCTACGGGCTGTTGGTCTTATTGATCACTGCGCCGTCAGGTGTATTGTTACTCGGTCTTTCTTCGCTGCTAACGTCATTGGCGCTCTTCTCCGCACTCGAGATTGCGCCGTCTCTGATCCGTCCTTTGCGGTTGGATGTCGTCTCTCCGTACCACGCCTACAAGGCCAGTTACCTTTACGACGAGGAACTGGCATACAGGGAAAGACCCTTCAATCGCATACGACTCGACGACTTCAGAGGCAGTCACTATTCTCCTTCGTACAACCTCGATGTGCCTCCCCGTGTCGTCGATTGGGAAATGGATGAGTATGGATTTAGAAATTCCCGCACAACAGAATCTGCCGAAATCGTTGCAGTGGGAGATTCGTTTTTCGAATTTGGGGATAACGTAGGGGATACTTTTGTCTCAAGGCTGGCGATCAAACTGAATGGCACAAGAGTGACAAACCTCAGCAAATCGGGGTATGGCCCATTTCAATACCTGGAGGCGTTCAAGCGCTTTGGCGTCAAGCTTAAACCGAAATATGCGCTGTTCGGGTTTTATGAAGGGAACGACATCGGCAACATTCGCGATTACAGGGTCTGGAAGAGCGGCGCATGGGAGAATGCCTACGTCTTTTTGCGGTTCTCGCAATCGTCTTTTCTGCGGCGTTATTGGGCGGCGATGGAGACGGCGGCAACGTCTATCAAAAGGTCGGCAATCTTGGCGGTTGACCTGATTCTAGACAAAGTCGCGCGCAATGGCGGCTATGCCCCTGAAATTCACCCCAAGTTGGCGCTGCTTAATTTGGGAGAACGTGGTTATGAGCGTATGTTGTTTGTCGATCGGCTAAACACAACCGATTCGCCGGATGAGATGTTAAAAACAGATGAATGGCGGGCATTGGAACAAATATTAATCGATCTTAAAAAGGTTTCCGTCGAACATGGCATCGTGCCCATCATCGTCTACGTTCCAGCCGCTGCGCATATCTACGCGCAGTTTTCCACGGATGCCAGCGGTCCCAACTGGCTCCAGGCGCGAGATCAGCAGATTGCCGCCAAGAAAAATACTGCGGCCGCCGTCAAACATTTATCGCAAAAGCTCGGTATCGACGTCATCGATTTAAGCCCGCCCCTTGAAGCCGTCGCTAAAGAGAAGCTACTGTATCATCGTCTCGATAGTCACTGGACCTCAGACGGCCGGGACATAGCCGCCAGCTTTGTGGCCGGCAGTCTGCAAGAGCGTTATTTGTCCTGGGTGGACGCAAATGAATCGAATTGAGCTTTGACGTCGGCGATTCAGCTTAAATTTTCCGATCAGCGGATCTTGGTAACCGGAGCTACGGGGTTCCTGGGCTCGCACTTGTGCCGGTCGTTGAACAAAATGGCCTCCGACGTCCACGCAGTATCCCGCAAGCCTCAACCCGCTAACGATCTGCAGAAGTGGTGGCAAGGAGACCTCTCGGATTTCGCGACAACGCAAACTCTGCTCAACGAGATTCAACCGGACGTCATTTTTCATTTAACCGCGCATGCATGGGGAGGTCCGGGTCTAGAACTTGTGCGTCCGACCTTACACAACGATCTGATAGCGACGGTCAATTTGCTGACCGCCGCCACCGAGCTCAAGGTTCGCCGGGTGGTTTTGACGGGGTCGTTAGAGGAGCCTCAATCCGGCGGTCCGGAAGTTGTGCCTTCTTCTCCTTACGCGGCTGCCAAGTGGGCTAGCGGCGCTTATGCTCGTATGTTTTATCAACTCTATCGGACTCCGGCAGTCATCGTTCGAATCTTTATGACTTACGGCCCGGGCCAGCCGGCTAAAAAATTAATTCCTTATACGATCCTTTCTTTGCTCAACGGAGAAGCGCCGAAGCTTTCCGATGGGCAACGGCTCATCGACTGGATCTATGTCGACGATGTGATCGAGGGCCTTCTCACGGCGGCTCAGGCGTCTGATCTTGAAGGCTCCACGATAGACGTGGGGTCAGGCAGCTTAATATCCATTCGCGATATCGTAGAGCATCTGGTCAATCTTGTGAGACCTGAAGTCCGCCCTCTATTTGGCGCCGCGCCGCCAAGGGCAATGGAGCCTGTTCGGGCTGCCAACGTAAAGGACACCTTGGAGAGGGTCGGATGGAAACCGGCAATTTCCAGGGAGCAAGGGCTCGAACTCACGGTCGATTGGTACAAAGCGCAATTTATGAAAAACGCATCCGGGTTTCACAACCAGCCGGCCTAAAGAGTTTAGCTTCAGCGGTCATCCAGCAGGTCATCTTGGCGATGGCCGCTAAAATCGTAACCAGCCAAAATCATAAACGTTGACGCTTTTCAGCGAAAAAATAATTCGCACAAGACGCGCCAGCGCGCGCTACCGTGCTGAGCTTAACTCATTTAATAGAAGGCAGGATCATCTTGACGGGAATGATGAACAAATCGGTCAAGCGAGTTATCAAGCGGTTGCTTGGCATCGAGAGCAACGCAGTTGCAGCGCCAAAATGGAAAAGGAGGCATGTATGGTCCATAGGAATCTATGGGGGCAAGTCTCCTTTTGAACTCGGACCTACGCATCATTCGAATCCAGTGCTCACTCGCGACTCAGTATCGGACGTGCGAGCCAGTTTTGTCGCCGACCCCTTCATGCTGAAGGTAGATGGCACATGGCACATGTTCTTCGAGGTCATGAACCGGCAGGCAAACAAAGGGGAGATTGGCCTGGCGATTAGTCAAGATGCTTTTCAATGGAGCTATCAACAGATTGTGCTGCGGGAACCCTTTCATCTGTCCTACCCTTACGTTTTCGAATGGGAAAACGAATACTACATGATTCCCGAAAGCTACCGGGCGAAATCCGTCAGGTTGTATAAGGCGGTGGATTTTCCCGCCCAATGGTCATTCGTAAGCACCTTGCTTGAAGGGGATGACTTTGTCGACCCTTCGATCTTCTACTTCAACCAGAGTTGGTGGCTTTTCACCGACCTGCACCGGCCGCCATTTTATGCAGGCACCCTTCGGTTATTTCATGCCGATAATTTAGCGGGCCCCTGGGTTGAGCATCCGAAGAGTCCCGTGTTAGATGGCAATCCGCATATCTCCAGACCGGCCGGCAGAGTCTTAGTTTCGGATGAGAAAATCATCCGCTATAGCCAGGACTGTTCGCCGGTTTATGGGACCCAGGTGCGCGCCTTTGAAATTACAGAGCTAACCCCCACAAATTATCAAGAACGCCCGATCGGTTTGATCCCCATCATACAAGCCAGCGGCAGTGGGTGGAATGAGTCCGGTATGCACCATATCGATCCACATCGTCTAAGCAGCGGCCAGTGGATTGCCTGTGTCGATGGCTTCCGTTGGGAAGAGTTGCGCTCAAAGGACACCCAGTGAAGGACAAGTTTCCTGCTAAACTCAAACGGCGCCTAAAAAACAATCGGTTGGGAATCCTCGCCGGCGAGGTGAAAAAATTCGTCTTCAATACGCCCAGAGAATTCAACAAGCTTGAAAAAAGGTTCATCTCCGTTAAACCGGAAGGGCCTTTGCGGGGTCATGTACTCCTCTGCTATGAGAACCAAGCATTTTTCGTAAAACCCGGAGAGCGGGTGCCGAATGACCATACCAACAGGTGGGAAGCGTTAGAGATAGCCAAAACTTTCCGGGAGATTGGCTATCAAGTCGATGTGATTGGCGAAAATAACGATCGTTTTATGCCGGTAAAGCCTTATGCATTCTTTGTCGGTAACCGGATCAACTTCGAGAGAATCGCGAAATCTCTTAACCAAGATTGCGTCAAAATTCTCCACATCGATACTGCCCATTGGTTGTTTAATAACACCGGCGAGCATCAGCGGCTTCTGGCACTGCAACGGAGGAGAAATTTCACCTTGCCGACACGAAGATCTCTAAAGCCGAATCTGGCCATCGAGCATGCCGACTATGCGACGATTCTGGGCAACGAGTTTACTATCAGCACCTACAGGTATGCCAAGAAGCCCATCTATCGTTTGCCGATCTCCACCCCCGTCGAGTATCCCTGGGCGGAAGACAAAGACTTCGAACAGAGCCGCAAGCATTTTTTGTGGTTCGGTAGCGGCGGGTTTGTTCATAAGGGATTGGATTTGGTCCTAGACGCTTTCGCCGACATGCCGGAGTACCATTTGACGATCTGCGGACCCATCCATAAGGAAAAGGACTTTATGCGGGCTTATCATGAAATGCTTTATCAATTACCCAACATTCACACGGAAGGTTGGGTTGATATCGGCGGCTCGAGGTTCTTAGAGATTACGAGAAATTGCCTCGGGCTTATCTATCCTTCGTGCTCAGAGGGTGGCGGGGGAAGCGTGATCAGCTGCATGCATGCCGGACTTATCCCTATTGTCAGCCGCGAGGCAAGCGTCGACGTCAACGAGAGTTTTGGTTTGATTCTAAAGGAATGCTCCATTGAAGAGATAAAGAATTCTATCAGAAAAATTTCCAGCCTTTCTGCCCAGGAGCTTAAACAGATGGCACAAACAGCATGGGATTTCGCCAGAGCAAATCATACAAAGGAACGCTTTGCCGGCGAATACAAAAAGATCATATCGGCGATTATGACTCTGGTGAGTGATCAAAAGCGCGTTATCGAAAGAACGGCATCACCCGGGAATTTCTATGAAACGGCGGCCGGCCGCGTTTCCGACAGCGGCGCCCGTTAGTTCTTCTTCAAAGCTATTTCCTTATGCATGGCCGCACGATCTTTCTTCTACTTCGGAATTTATCGTATTTGCCTGACGCAATGATTGCGGGACGACTCGACACGAGATCGACGGAGACTGATAAAAAATTGATATGAGCAACATGAGCGATGATATTTTTTCAGAGTTGGAGTCCGAGTCCATCGAAATCATCCGTGAAGTAGCGGCTACCGCCGCCAAGCCGGTGATGCTGTATTCGATCGGTAAAGACTCCTCCGTCATGTTGCGGCTGGCGCAGAAGGCGTTTTATCCCGGCCCGATCCCATTCCCGCTGATGCACATCGATACCGGATGGAAGTTCCGGGAGATGATCGGATTTAGGAACCGTACAGCGGAGGAAGTCGGCTTTGAGCTGATCACCTACACTAACCCGCGAGGCGCGGCCGAAGGTATCGGCCCAATCAGCCACGGCTCGGCCTACCATACCGATGTCATGAAAACCGAAGCGCTCAAGCAAGCGCTGGATCTCAACGGGTTTGATGTGGCCTTCGGCGGCGCCAGGCGCGACGAGGAAAAATCACGCGCCAAGGAGCGGATTTTTTCATTTCGCGCGCCGGGCCACCGTTGGGAGCCCAAAGCCCAGCGCCCCGAGCTCTGGAATCTGTACAATACCCGAATCAACGCCGGCGAAACGATACGGGTGTTTCCGCTTTCCAATTGGACCGAAGCCGATATCTGGGCTTATATCCGAGAGGAGAACATCCCGATCGTCCCCTTGTACTTCGCAGCCAAGCGCCCAGTGGTCAAGCGCTTTGGACAGTGGATCATGGTCGATGACCAGCGGCTGCCGCTCGAGCCCGGCGAGAAACCGCAGATGCGTATGGTGCGGTTCCGTACCCTTGGCTGCTATCCGCTGAGCGCGGCGATTGAGAGCACCGCAATGACCCTCGATGAGATCGTGGCCGAAACTCTAGGAGCGACGACCTCGGAGCGACAGGGACGAATCATCGATCACGATGGCGCCGGCTCAATGGAGCGCAAGAAGCAGGAAGGTTATTTTTGATGGATACCCTGCGCTTTATTACCTGCGGCAGCGTCGACGATGGCAAGTCCACACTGATTGGCCGCTTGCTCTATGAGAGCAAGCTGATCTTCGAGGATCAATTGGAAGCCCTCAAGGCGGACTCCAAGAAATTTGGCACTCAGGGCGAGCGCCTGGATTTTGCATTGCTGGTCGATGGGTTGCAGGCCGAACGCGAGCAGGGGATCACCATCGATGTTGCCTATCGCTTTTTCGCGACGCTCCGGCGGCGCCTTATCGTCGCCGATACCCCGGGCCACGAGCAGTACACCCGCAATATGGCGACCGGCGCATCGAGCGCCCAGGCGGCTGTGCTGTTGATCGATGCCCGCAAGGGGGTGCTCGTCCAAACCAAACGCCACAGCCGCATCGTCTCAATGCTCGGGATCCGCCACGTGGCACTGGCGATCAACAAGATGGATCTAGTCGAGTGGTCGCAAGTTGTCTTTGAGGAAATCGAGGCCGCCTATCGGCGCTTTGCCCAGGATCTGGGCTTTGAGGCGATCACGGCGATCCCGTTGTCGGCGCTTGAAGGGCATAACATCGTCGACCCGGGCAATGCGGCGATGCCTTGGTATGAAGGAACTACGCTGTTGAATTGGCTGGAGACGGTTCCCACTGTGGACCGAGAGGTTGCGCAGACGTTTACCATGCCGGTGCAGTGGGTCAACCGGCCAAACCTCGATTTTAGAGGATTCTCCGGGCGCATCGCCAGCGGCTCGGTAAAACCCGGCGACAGTGTGCGTATCAGCCCGTCGGGGGCGACGAGCCGTATTAAGGAGATCGCCGTCTGGGGCGGTCCTCGGGTGCAAGCGCGCGCCGGACAGTCCGTCACGTTGGTCCTTGAGGATGAGATCGACGCCAGCCGCGGCGATGTGATTGCGGCCGCTTCGAATCCGGCTGAGTCAGCCGACCAGTTCGAAGCGGATCTTCTCTGGATGAGCGAGCACGCTTTGCTGCCGGGGCGCCCTTATGCCGCTCTTGTCCATAGCAAGGCTGCGGGGGTGACTATCACCCACATCAAGCACCGTCTCGATGTCAATACCGGCGCAACTCTTGCCGCCAAGACAATAAGTTTAAACGAAATCGCAACCGTTAATCTGAGTTTCGACCGGTTGGTGCCGTTTGCGCCGTATGCCGAGAACAAGAAGTTGGGCGCCTTCATTGTGATCGACAAGCTCACCAACGAGATCGTCGGCGCAGGTATGATCCGCTTTGCGTTGCGTCGAGCCGTGAATGTCCATTGGCAGGCGCTGGAGGTTACCAAAGCTGGGCGCGCCGAGATGAAGCGCCAGCAGGCGCGTTGCCTGTGGTTCACCGGACTTTCGGGTTCGGGTAAGTCGACGATTGCCAACTTGTTGGAAAAGCGTTTACACGCCGACGGCAAGCACACCTATATTCTGGACGGCGATAACATTCGTCACGGGCTTAATCGGGATCTGGGGTTCACCGAGGCTGACCGGGTGGAAAACATTCGGCGGGTGGCCGAGGTCTCCAAACTCTTGGTGGATGCCGGCCTGATTGTGATCGTTGCTTTCATTTCGCCGTTCCGCGCCGAGCGCCAATTGGCTCGCGGCCTGTTTGATACCGGCGAGTTCATCGAAATTTTCGTCGATGCGCCGCTGCAGGAGTGTGAGCGTCGCGATGTGAAGGGGCTGTATGCCAAGGCGCGGCGTGGAGAATTGAAAAACTTCACCGGGATCGACAGCGACTACGAGCCGCCCCAATCGCCCGAAATTCATCTCCGAACAGTGAGCGTCAGTCCTGAGGCCTGCGTCGATCTGATGGTCCATTATATGGATCGTAGCAATGGATTCGACGCCGGTGACAGTGCGACGCATCGCAGCACGACTCAGGTTTTAGCTCAGCGCCCCATCAGGCCTGAAAACATTTCCTAGAGAGCTGACGTCACTAAACTTCAGGAGAGGCCGGACGGCGATCCGCGTCATTGGGCGGTGGTGACATGTCACACCGCGAGTTCTTTGATGTCTCTCTCGGGGATGGTTGAAATTCCTCGCCTTCAGGCGAAGTGAGAGTTCGTCATGCCGGCGAAGGCCGGCATCCAGGTTCGTTTTCGGTTCAAGTTCAAAAACCGCCTGGATTCTGGCTTCCGCCGGAATGCCGGGAATAAGAGTCGACTTCCAGTCGACAAATCTAGAACCTTTCGGCTTGGAGCCGAAGGTCGTTCAGTTTTTCACGCTTACTTTCGTTTCATTTTTAATCCACTTCAATTGCGCGCTATGGAGGTATCCGGTGTCGACATCAGATGCAGAGATTTCTACTCAGCCTAAGCAAAAGCCGATTTCCAATAGTCATTCGAGTAAACAGCGCCTGCTCATCAGATACCGGCGTTTACCGGTTGTGGCCTTGCACGTCGTCCTGATCGTGATCGCTAACTACCTGGCGTTTTGGCTCAGGTTTGACGGCGAGATTCCGCCGCGTTATTTCGAGCAATTTGTCGCGATGCTCCACTGGCTCTTGGTCATTCGCAGCCTGGTCTTCATTCCCTTCCGTCTTTATGAGGGGCTGTGGCGCTATACCAGCATTATGGACTTGCGGAATATAGTCGCCGGCGTAGTTGTCAGCACGGTGATTTTTTATGTTCTGGTGCACTTTTATTTCGGCGTCACGGAATACCCGCGTTCGATTTTTATCGTCGATACCTTGATTCTCATCTTCTTGATGGGCGGCGTGCGGCTGTCCAGACGGCTCCACTTTGTGGTTCATAACCTTAAAAAGGGTGACAGGAAAGTTTTAATCTACGGCGCCGGCGACGCCGGCGAGATGATCGTTCGCGAAATGATCAACAACGGCAGCCAGTATCCGTATCAACCAGTCGGTTTCATCGATGACGATCCAAGTAAGGTAGGCCAGCGAATTCACGGCATTTCGGTATTGGGGTCCCTCGCAGATATGCAAGGCATCGTTGAGTCCCATAATCCTGACGAAGTCTTGCTCGCCATTCCCAGCGTCTCGGCTGCGCTAATCCGCCAAACTCTGACGGTCTTGGAGCCGTTTAAGATCCCAATCAAAACTCTGCCGGGTTTGGATAAGATTCAAAACGGCAGGGTCGGTGTCGGCCAGATCCAAAACCTTTCAGTCGAAGACCTATTGGATCGGCTGCCGGTCGGATTAGACTTGCAGCCCGTGACGGATTTGGTGATGGGAAAAAGAATTCTCGTTACCGGCGCCGGTGGCTCCATCGGCTCTGAGCTGAGCCGGCAGATTGCCAAGCATGAGCCTGCCTATCTCGTTCTTTTGGACAATGGTGAGAGCGCGCTCTACGATATCAGTATGGAGCTGCGGCGCTCGTTTCCCGGACTGGAGCAGGTAGCGGTTCTGGCCGACATCAAGAACGCTCGAACTTTAGAAGAAATGTTTGTCAAGCATGCGCCGCAGATCATCTTTCACGCTGCCGCCTACAAACATGTGCCGATGATGGAAGACCATCCGGAGGAGGCGGCGATCAATAACATCGTCGCAACTCACCGTTTGATGCAACTCGCCGTCAAGCACAAAGTAGAAAAGTTCGTTCAGATCTCGACGGACAAGGCCGTTAACCCAACCAATGTAATGGGCGCCACCAAGCGTGTCGGCGAAATGTGCGTCCAGGCTTTGGCGAAAAACTGTAAAGAAGGCGAAACGATTTTCACCGCCGTTCGTTTCGGCAATGTTCTGGGCAGCAATGGCAGCGTGGTGCCTCTCTTTTTAAGGCAGATCGAGCAAGGCGGCCCGGTAACCGTCACGCACCCAGAGATTCGACGCTATTTTATGACCATTCCCGAGGCCGTTGTCCTGGTTTTGCAGGCGGCGACATTGGCCCGTGGCGGAGAAATTTTCGTTTTAGAAATGGGCGAGCAAATCCGCCTCCTGGAGATGGCGCACCATCTGATTCGTCTGGCGGGGTTCGTTCCGGAAGAGGACATCGCCATTGAAATCGTTGGGCTTCGGCCGGGCGAGAAATTGCGCGAGGAACTGGTCGGTTTGGACGAGATGCTGGTGCCATCGGAGGTTGACAAAATATTTCGGGTTCAGTCTGCCTGGGTTTCGGAGTTGCAACCGCTCACTCAAAAGATCGCGGAAATTGAAAGCTATGCGGTCAAAGGGCAGACTCGTAAGTTACTCGAGCTGCTCTACGAGACCGTGCCGACGTTTCGGCTCCTCAACGCCGATATGGCCAGGCAAATCCACCTGCCGCGGGCAAAACAAGAAGGCGCGCGGGCCTTGCGCATCGTCGGTCATTCAGCCTGATCCGAACCAGGCAGGTAGCGCACCCTCCCTGGAGAAAATCTTACGAGGTTTGGGCCGATCCTACGAGAGTTATCTCCGCATCGGCGAGGAGTTCGGAGCCAAACGTGAAATCATGGCTTGCGGGCCATAGTCGCATGCAAAGCGAGGATTTACCGAGGAAGGGCCGGTCAGCTCGAATGAATTCGCCAGAGCGTTACCTAGACGCTCCGGATCGCTGAGATCGTATAGGAATACCTCTGCCGGCCAGCCGAGATTGTCAACGGTCTGTGCGGGTACGATAAGGCTTTCATGCCGCGCCCCTATCGTGTCGAGATAGCGCAAGATGTCTTCGCGCTCACGGTACATAGAAAGTGCGTGTGTAATGACTACCCAAAATCGCTTATAACCGCGAAACATGTCGAGCTCTTCCAAATAGCGCCGGCTATCGCCGCGGTGGCAACCGCCGAGCACATACTCTGTTTCGCTGAGACCGTACTTCGCGTCATAAAAGGTAACCGCCGGCCCCGCTCCATAGAATACGTACACTGCGTCGGTCGGAAGCCGTTTTGCCTGTAAGTGGGCTAGTACCGGTTTTATGTTTTCCATCTGATAAACCGGCGGCGTTGCAATCGTCGCATCGATAGCCGGGGTGACGATGATCACGAGCGCCAGCGCTGCCAGAACACGGGAGTACGACGCCACTAAGCGCCATATCCAGTCCACGGATACGGCCATGGCGAGGATGAAACTGGGGATCAGAAATAGGATCAACCGGTCGGTGAACGGATATTGACGGAGCACCGCCGCCGCCAAGGTGACGGCCAACGGTGTGACCAGGAGTAAGGCGACATTGCGGCGGCGCCGCCAGAGCAGCCAAAAGCCAAGGCCTGTCAGCGCTATGTAAAGTTCAGGGGCAGGGTAGCCCAGACCGGCTGCGGTTCCATCGCCGAAGAGCCTTTGCAGTTGTGGCCATGGCCAGAGCAAGCTGACTGCGCGCGTGACGGGAAGCGGTAACAGCCCGTTTACCCAAACCCGCTCCATGTAGTCGTGCGTGGCGGATGTCATGCTGGCGAGGCCCGCTAAAGTCGCGGCGACGATGGCAACGCCCCACAGGGTTAAAACGGGGACAAGACGATGCCAAGAAAACGAGCGGGAGCCTTCAACAGGAGCAAATCGTTTGATGAGGATGAGCCCAGCACCTAAACCCGTGAGCACGAAGACGGAAGGCTGCGAGAACCAGACCGCGACGGCGCCGGCCGCGCCTGCCCACAGCGCTCGCGGGCGGGTTGAATCGTGTTGCGCGAGGTAAAGTGCGAGCCAAAGTAAAAGCACCGAGACGGCGATGTCGGCGGAGTATTGCTTGACCTGGGCGGCATAGAACAGGAAGGGTATTGCAGTGGCGAACAGAGCCAGCGCAACCGGGGCGCCGACGCCGTTACACACACGCTCGGCGACTCGCCAGAAACCGACAAGGGCAATCAGGGAACAAATCAACGGAAACAACCGCAGCGCATAATCGCTCGAGCCGAAAGCGCTGGTCGCGAGCTTTACGGCCAGAAGAAAACCTTTTGGCGCGGTCTGATCGTAGGCGAGAGGTGTCGTCAGTAATTCCCACACGTTGCGCTCGAGAACGTTGCTCGCTACCGCGATCTCGTCGATGTAAAGGGCAGGGTCTGCGAAGTATTGTATGAGCCGCAGCGCGGCGCCGACTAAGACGATAGCCAGAAGCAGCCCGGAGGCGAGATTTCTTTGGCGTTTACTCCGGCGATTCTCCTCCAATGAGCGCGGCCGTTTTTTTTCTTGCGAAGGTGCTTTATCAGTGTTCATCGATCGGCGTGCGGCTTGCGCATTTCCGTTGCAGCTAAAAGTGCGGGTACCCGTCACTCTGGTTATTGGGTTATCTATGCTCTTCGGCGAGCGAAGTCGTGTTGCTATGATTTATGTCTCGATGAGGAAAACAACTTCTAATCAATCAAGGTATATGGCGCCAGTCAAGACTCGGAGAGAATTTTCACCTTTTCGGGTGCATGACGCTATTTCATTTTAGAGAGGGGCTGCGTTAAACAAAAAATCACAGGGAGAGAAGCCAATGCCGAAGGACATAGAAAGGGAAGGCAGCCCGGGCCACGACGGTTTGTCGCCGGCGGCAATGATCTTTTACCCGCGACGACGCGCGGACGTTAAGACCCGTCTCGTCAAGGGCGAAATGGTTGTGCTGGATCGTCATGAGGAGTCGGTGCATCAGCTCAACAGAACGGCCAGTTATATTTGGCAGCGGATCAATGGAGACCACACCCCGTCCGAGATAGCCGGCCAGGTCTGCCAGGCATTCGAAGTCGATTATCCGACGGCGCTCAAGGATGTTATTGAGGTCATTGAGCGCTTGGAGAGATTGAAGCTCCTGAACGACATCTAAAAGAACATCACCGGATAAAAGAACATCACCGGACGAATTTCGGAGAAATTTAACGGCACTTAAAATTTGCGCTTGCTGCGCTCTTGAAGCTTCAGAAATCTCTATCCCAACTTGGCGTCTTTACCGCTCAACTTGCCGTGCCTGATTACTTCCGACCGCAACGATAAACGCGCCGATTCAAAATTACTAGCGGAAATAAAAATCATCGTACTCGTTTGAAGGAGGAGTTTATGGAATTGATGGACGAAATCATGTCTTTATCTAAAGAGCGGGGCGGCAGTCATAGGCCGCTGTTTGCCCGCGAGTTGAAAGAGAAAATTCGCCAACGAACGGCCAAAGTGGGCGTCGTAGGGCTCGGATATGTCGGCCTTCCGCTGGCTATCGAAATGGCTCGTGTGGGTTTCGAAGTGACCGGTATCGATCTCGTCAGAGAGCGAGTGGATTCGGTCAACTCTGGGATCTCCTACATTCCGGACGTCACCGGCGAGGCTCTTCTCTCGGCTGTTACCGCCGATAAATTCAGGGCGACTCAAGCTCTGGCCGCAGCGGAAAAACTGGATACTCTCAATATCTGCGTGCCGACGCCGCTGCGAAAGAACAAGGATCCTGATCTGTCATACGTGATCGCGGCGGTAGAGGCGATACGAAATCACATTCGGCCGGGACAACTCATTATCCTTGAGAGCACCACCTATCCCGGCACCACCCGCGAAGTGGTGCTGCCCATTCTCGAGGAGTCGGGTCTGAAGGTCGGCCGCGATTTTTTCCTTGCTTATTCGCCGGAGCGAGTCGATCCCGGCAATCAGGATTACACCACGCGCAATATTCCCAAAGTAGTCGGCGGCGTCACACCGCGGTGCGCGGAAATAGCCGTATTACTGTACGAACAGTTCGTCGAAAAGGCGTTGCCGGTATCCTCTACCGACTGCGCGGAGATGGTCAAACTTTTGGAAAATACTTTCCGCAGCGTCAATATCGCTCTGGCCAATGAAATGGCACTGACGTGCCACACTCTGGGCATTGACGTTTGGGAGGTGATCGAAGCGGCCAAAAGCAAGCCTTTCGGGTTCATGCCTTTTTATCCCGGACCCGGGCTAGGGGGTCATTGCATCCCCGTTGATCCTTATTATCTGACGTGGCGCGCCAAGATGAATGGCTGCGAGCCGAGACTCATCGAGTTGGCGGGCCACATCAATAGCCAGATGCCGGGGTTCACCGTGCTGGGTATCGCCGATGCTCTGAACGAAAGGCGTAAGTGCTTGAAAGGGGCCAAGATCCTCGGCCTGGGGGTAACCTACAAGCGCGACACCAACGATGTCAGGGAATCGCCCGCCCTGCATGTTCTGGAAGGATTACGACAAAAAGGCGCTGCCATTTGTTTTTCCGATCCCCACGTGTCGTCGATTATGATCAGGGGTCAGACCATGAAGTCGGTTGAATTAACCGCCGATGTGCTTCAGTCGATGGATTGTGTGGCGGTTCTCACGGACCATTCGACCTTCGATTACTCGTTGATCGCCAAACACAGTTCGCTCATTTTCGATACCCGCAATGCGTTGAAAGATTTTCCGAATTCTAACTTGGTTCGCTTGTAGTTCCTTTTTGACGATCATTTCAAGTTCGAGATTTTGGTTACATTGAGAGGAATTTCATCCTTCTTGTTGTGCCAGTATCCAGTGTGACGCGAGGCAAGGCAATGAAAGAGCCGACGATCGAAGAATTAACGACCGAAGCCATGCAGCTCCTGCCGATGGGAATCGAGGATCTGTACATGATCTTGGGATCCCAGCTGCTGGTATCCGCTAGGCCTACCCGCGTGGCCGGAATCATGACGTATCTTTCCGCTGCCAGGAAGGCTAAGGAAGCAAAGGAGCTTTACACCGACTTACCCGCGACGCCTACTGCATCGGATTGGAACCATGGGCTGGAGACGATTCACAATGAGCTGATACAGGACGGCGCTCGGTTTCTCAGCGAAGTAAAAGAAGATCTGCGCAAGGGGCTTTGCAACGAGGATATCTTTACGCTTTCGGAGAAAATCGATAGATCAAGTATGCAAATCGTGGTGATGGTCATTGGCGCCGTCTTAAAGATGCCGCCGCAGCTTGAAAACATATCCGCGACTCTGGCGGCTATTCTTTATAAAATGGGACTGCGAGAGTTCTGCAGGTAATCTCCTACAACAGTCGGGAGATTTTCCTGCGGCTTGTTCTTAGGTTTTTGAGAAGGTACATCTCATTATCGAGACACAAGTTTGCGCGTGCGTCCCGCTTTTGAAACAATCATGAAGAACACGGGAGCGTGGGTTGAACAAAAATAAAACTGGCATATTCCTTGCCCCTTACGAGAATATGAGTTCGATCAGTCCCATTTGTGACCATTGTGGCAATTTGTTTTTTGGTAACGCTTGTCGGGTTACGAGCGAAGAAGATGGTGTCATCTTACTCGACATGGTTGTCTGCCATTCATGTGGGTTGGAGGCGAGACGGCTCGGGCTCAACACGGAAGAGTTCGACTGCTCTCGTTATGCTGTGTCTGACTGATGGTCTTGACGCATCTTTTTTAACCGTTACGATGAGCAATACTCTGTTCTATTGACGAACGTTTCCCACCAGTGATATGGTCACATAATAGTTAAAATTGAAAAAGGAGAGAAGAGTTAGTATTCTCTTTGATTCATGACGGCGAGCAACCTTCGAACTCTTCGCGGAGCTAAACAAAAGCAAAACCCACCTACTCGAGGCGACCTGATGCTTCCCTCGAGCGAGGAGCGGGGTTCTGGCTCCTTGAGAACGGCGTCGGTTGAAGCCGGAACCGTAATCGAGCTTCTACCGATTCCGGCGGCACTGTGGAGCCTGGATCGACACTCTTGCGTTTTTAACGATGCCACGCGGGAGTTACTGGGCTTTTGTGAGCATGATTTTCTCCAAGATCATTCTCTCTGGTTGGATCGGATTCATCAGGAGGATCGCAAAGAGTTCTTGAGCGCATGGAAGAACCTGCAAAGCGGCGCGGCCAAAGTATCATTCCGGTATCGTTTCCTGCCTAAAAATCAAGTACAAGATCTGCGGTTGAGAGAGGTCTCTTTCCCTTACTTTCGACGCGATGTGGAAAAGCCGGACATATGGACTCTGTACACCGAGGAGGCGGCATCCGAAAATGTTCTTGCAGGAGCTGGTCAGGTGCGCAATTTGATGCGCGGCTTGACCCATGAGATTGGCAATAATCTTCAGGCGATCCGCGGTGAGGTGGATATCTTGCGAATTTCCGGCGCCGTACCTGCCGATAGCGCCGACGCCATTTATCGAGGAATAAATCAAGTCCGAAGTCTGGCTCATGAGATTCACGAGTATTTGTTTCCTCCCTCCGATGATCTTAGGACCGAAGATCCTGCATCGGTACTGACCCAGGTGATTCAGAGCAGAGAGAAGGAGATGGCCGCGCACGGTATTCGCGCCGGTGTGACGCTGAAAGAATCTCTGCCCAAAGTGCCTTTGGATTGGCAGTTCGGCAGAGCTCTGACCGAGGTTATTGATTTTTCACGGGCGCTTCTTACCAAGGGGGGGGAACTTAACATCGAAGCCGGCATGCGCCGGCAGGACGGGGAAAAGTACATCGAGCTGAACATCGTCAGCTCCTCATCGACTTCATTGCAGGTGGAAGAGGGAGATGTCTTTCGTCCCTACTGCACCGTTAACGGTCATCGAGTCGGGCTGAGCATGGCGGTGGCTCAACAGATCCTCAGGCGTCATTTTGGTAAAATCGTCTTTCGTAAAGAGCAATCGAACCGGGGTGTATTTTCGTTATCCATTCGCGTTTCCGACATTGCCAATCCTTCGTAGTTGCAACTCGTTGATTTACGATCTCAAACAAGTATAAGTGGATCGATATGGCGTTAGCTGAAATTGAAAAATACCGGACCGCATGGTGGGCGGGTAGCCCTGCAAAGCCTCTGACAGGCGGGAGTTCGCCAGCGCGGCCAAGCACCCCTGTCAGTTCCTTAATTCCCAATGTGATGGTCGTCGACGACGATCCGACGATACGCAGCCAACTGGTCCGGTTATACACCCATAGCGGTTACACCGTCGTGCCCGTCTCGTCGGCTGAAGAGGCTCTTGCACAGCTCGCCGAAGGCAACATAGATTTCGTTATTACCGACATTAAGCTGCCCGGGTTAAGCGGAATCGATTTAATTGCCAACATGCAGGAGAATTTTCCCGATGTTCCAGTAATCGCGATTACCGGATTTTCGGACATCGATACCGCGATCAATGTGCTCAAACACGGTGCCGCCGATTTCGTCGTCAAACCTTTCGATCTCGGCGCAGTGCAGGAATCCACTCGTGCGGCGCTGGAAAAAACCAGAGTCTACATGGAGATTCGCCACCTGCGGCGCGGTCTCAAGAACGGCTCTGAATTCGGCGGAATGCTCAGCAAAACCGCTGAAATGCACCGCATGTTTGAAATCATTCGGATGGTTGCGCCTACGGAGATGACAGTTTCGATTGAAGGAGAAACGGGAACCGGCAAAGAATTGGTCGCCAGCGCCGTCCACTATCATAGCAGCCGCCGTGACAAGCCGTTTGTCACCATCAATTGCGCGGGATTTCCCGAGTCTCTTCTCGAAAGCGAGCTCTTCGGTTACGAAAGGGGCGCATTTACAGGGGCCGTGCAATCCAAAGCAGGCAAGATCGAGCTGGCCCACGGCGGCACTCTGTTTCTCGATGAAATTGAGAGTATTTCGATTGTCATGCAAGGTAAATTGCTCCGCGTTCTCGAAGATCAAAAAGTGCAGCGGCTTGGCGGAAGCGCTAATATTCACGTCGATATGCGCGTGATTGCCGCCACCAACATTCCTCTGAAAGTGCTCGTCGCCGACGGGAAAATGCGCTCGGATTTTTATTACCGGGTCAATGTAATTCCCATCCACTTGATTCCCTTACATAAAAGAAAAGTCGATATTCCTCTTTTAGTGCAGGACTTTCTTCATCGCCATCCAGTGGCTGCGCGTAAGGGCGTGACGTCGATCTCCAAGCAAGCCATGAGGCGATTGTTGGATTACCCTTGGCCGGGAAATATTCGCGAACTGCAAAATGTGCTTGAGCGCGCCATAGTTCTCAATGCCGGGCGAACCATCGAACACGTGGACCTGCCGGATATCAGCTATGACATGCACCCGAACAAGAGCGGCAGCGCCTTCTGCGCGCCATTGAATCAATGGTTGCAGGAACAGGAAAAACAATATCTTGCCCAGAAGCTGGATGATTTTGGCGGCAATGTCGGCTTGACTGCAAAGAGCTGCCGAATCGGCGTGAGAACCCTTTCGCGAAAGATGCGCACCTACGGTCTGGACAAGAAACGTTTTAAACAAAAAAATGACCTCACCGAAAGAGTCGTGCCCAAAAAAAGCGACGCCTGATAATCTCGCCACGAATTCTCAGCTTATCGATTAAAAATCCCGCCCTTTTCTTTTCTCTCTTTCTAGCCGGTATTCCATCGCATCTCTAATTAATTAAGGCCGGAGGTGTGCCGGCTTGCGCCCTTGAATTAGCCGGTCGACTCATCCCTGCTTTCCAGACGCGCACAATGCTACGTCCGAAGCATGGCACATCAAACATCGGCGGGGCGGCGTTGTTATTTTCGTTAAAATCGATGTGGGAACTAAGCATAGTTGCCTTCAACCATACGTTTTCGCAACTCTGTGCTTTACTATTTGCGACCCGGTTTGATAGACATTATATTCACGGCATTTCGGTTGTTCATTTGCGGTATCAGCGCGCTAGTATTCGAGTTTCTCAAGGGGGTGCCTATATGGGCTCACTATCGGGCAACGGCTTCAACTTGAAAGCCAGGCCTGCGCGATTTGTCGGGAGAGGGCATAGGACACTTGCTCGCAGGCTCGCAAGCCATAAGCGTTAAAAGCGCGGTGCTCGCGGTCGCTAAAAGGTGGTGAAATGTACGCGATGATCTGAAAGAGTCATTGTACAGCAGACTGAAAAGACGCCAATGAACGAGACACAAATGTACACCGTTCTCAACGTCGATCACAATGAGGCCGGCCGTTACGCCAAAAGCCGCATTTTGCAGCGCGCGCATTACCGGGTCTTGGAAGCTGAAACCGGCGCGGCTGCGTTACGGTTGGTGAAAGAAGCTCATCCGCAACTAGTGCTGCTCGATGTCAAGCTGCCCGACATCAGCGGCCTCGATGTCTGTAATCTCATCAAGAGCGATCCGCAATGTCACGATACCATGGTGTTGCAGATCTCCGCATCGAATGTGACCACCGAGGATCGCGTGCAGGGGTTGGAGGGAGGCGCGGATGCCTATCTGATCGAGCCCGTTGAAGCCAGTGAACTGGTGGCCACCGTGCGTGCGCTGCTGCGCCTGCATAGCCGCGAGCAAGAAAATCGTCATCTTGTGGCGGAGCTGCGTCGCAGTGAAGCAAACCTCCGCGATTTTGTCGAAAACGCCACCATAGGCCTTCATTGGGTTGGGCCCGACGGCATCATCCTCTGGGCCAACAAGGCCGAGCTGCAGATGCTTGGTTATACGCCCGAGGAATACATCGGCCGCCACATTAATGAGTTTCACGCCGACGCGCCGGTCATCGAAAATATACTCGGGCGCCTCGCCCGCAGCGAAGCGGTGGCCGGCTATGAGGCGCGGATGCGCCGCAAGGACGGCATGATCCGGGACGTTTTGATCGATTCAAGCGCGCGTTGGGAAGAGGGTCGATTTATCCACAGTCGCTGCTTTACTCGCGACATTACCGAACGCACGCGCGCCCAACAGGATGTGCGCAATCAAAAGCAACTGTTGCAAAGCATGATGGATAACGCGCAGTCAATGTTGTTCATGATCGATCCCGCCGGTCGTGTAATCTTTGCTAATGCTGCAGCGCGCCAGCTGACCGGGTACAGCGACGAGGAGTTGATCGGTCACGTCCTGCACGAGAAAATCCATCACAGCCGGCATGACGGCTCGCCTTATCCGATCAACGAGTGCCCGCTAAGCAGTTTATTATCGTTCAGTGAGAGGCTTGTCGATCACGAGGACGCGTTTGTCCGCAAAGACGGCACATTTTTTCCCGTGCGCTGTGCCGCCAGCCCGATCATTCAAGACGGGAAAGCGATCGGCGCAGTCGTTGAAGGGCAGGATATCACCAGAGAGAAAGCTTCGGAGCAGAGCCTGGCCCACCTGGCCGCGATCGTGACTTCTTCCGAGGACGCCATCATCTCGTTTTCACCTGATTCCAAGATCATCACCTGGAACCGAGCGGCGGAAAAACTCTTCGGCTGGTCAGAGAGCGAAGCGGTGGGCCTGACGGCGGAGATTTATGTGCCGCCCGATCGCATCGGTGAATCAGCTCGAATATCCGAAACTTTGCGGCGCGGCGAAGCCATCGATCAACTTGAGACGGTACGGCGGCGCAAGGACGGCAGCATTTTCGATGTGTCCTTAACCAT
>JBBDNJ010000176.1:0-20530 GCA_040877705.1 Binatia bacterium
GTCTTTCATCAACTTGAGCTCCTGAGCGCCGTCCCTGCCCATGCCGGTCAATAAAACGCCCACCGCGTTCTGCCCGCAGACCTCGGCTAGGGAACGGAACAGATAGTCGACCGACGGCCTGAGGCCGTTATCGGATTGTTCTTTGCTCAGCACTAGGCGAAGGCCGCGGCCCACACCCATATGAAAGTCATCGGGCGCGAGATAAACGTGGCCCGGCAGCGCTTGAATGCCGTAGGCCGCGATGTGAACCCGCAGGCCGGTCGTTAGATTCAGCCATTCGGCCAGACCCGGTAGAAAGCCCGCCGCGATGTGTTGCACAATCAGCACGGGAACGGGAAAATCCTTCGGTAGCCCGGCCAGAATGGTCTGCAGCACGGCTGGCCCGCCGGTGGAAGCGCCGATGCCTATCACTTGGACCGGGGCATGCGCGCGGTCCAGCCCAAGTATGGGCGCACGCGCAGCGAGTGTTTTCTCATGCCGCGGCCAGCGGCGCACCACCTTTACTTCGGACATCAGTTTGACGGTCTGCAACAGGTTGGCGACCATCGCTTCGAAGTCCTTGTGCTCATTGCCGATCGGTTTCTCCACGCACGTCACCGCCCCTGCCTCCATCAGCCGAAATATCGTGGCCGCCTCGCGAGCATTAGTACTGCCGCTGCAGATGACGATGGGCACCGGCTGCGTTTCCATGATGCGGCGCGTGGCCTCGAAGCCGTCCATTTCGGGCATCAGAATATCCATGAGGATGACGTCGGGTGTTTTCCGCGCGACAAAATCCAGCGCTTCGCGCCCGTTGCTGGCCGCGCCGATCACCTGAACCTGCGGATCGGAATCGAGGATGTGACTGAGCAGCATGCGCACCGCGCTCGAATCGTCGACGATCAAGACTTGAATTTTTTGATCGCTCATGGTTACACCAAGCGCCGGACGGCATCCAACAAATTGCTCTGCTCGAAATTGCTCTTGACGATATAGGCGTTGGCGCCGATGTCGATGCCGCGCTCGCGCTCTGCGCGCGATTCCAGCGCCGTCACCAGGACGACCGGCAGTTCGGCCAGGCGCTTGTCGGCGCGAATCCGGGCCGTCAGATCAAAGCCATTCATCCGCGGCATTTCCACGTCGGACACCACCAGCTCGAAGCGCTCCTCGCGCAAGACCGTAAATGCGTCCACGCCATCGACGGCAGTTTTGACCTGATATCCGGCCGATTCGAGGATGCTTTTCAGCAGCATCCGCGAGGTGATCGAATCCTCCACGAGTAGGAGTTTTCTCTTCTCCGCTTTTGCGGCCGCGCCCGCGACGGCGGCCGGCGCAAAAGCGGCGGCGGGTTTCCGGGCCGACTTCATGAGGTCGGCCACGTTCAGAATAGGTACGGCTTTGCCTGAGCCCAGCACAGTGGCGCCGGCGATGTTTCGCACCCGCGCAAGGGGTTTGTTAAGCGGTTTTACGAGAACTTCTTCTTCGTGCAGAACTTCGTCCACGGCAAACGCGATCCGCTGTTCAGCCGAGCGGAGGACGACCACGACCATGGGCTTGGAGTCCTCGCCATGGTTTGTTTTCCGCGGCAGTTCCAATACCGCATCCAGGCGCGCCAGCGACACGGCGCGCCCTTGCAGCGTCAGGGTCTCACGGTTTTCCACCGTCTGGATCTCCCGCGGGCTAATCCGCAGCACCTGTTCCACGTTCACCGTCGGTATAACAAAAACGCTGCCGCCGATGCCGACGAGGATGCCGCGAAAGCGGGCCAGCGTCAGCGGTAACACCATGCGCAGGGTTGTCCCAATACCGCCCTTACTCTCGATCGAAACTTGTCCGCCCAGCTTCTCCACTTTCGCCCGCACGATGGCCATGCCCAGTCCACGGCCGGAAATCTCGGTAATGATTCGGCTGGTGGAAACCTCCGAGTGGAACATTAACTCCAGCGCCTCCGCCTCACTCAGGGCGCGCGCATCCGCGTCCGTCACGATGCCGTGGCGCAACGCCGATTCCTTGAGCTTTTCCAGGTCCACGCCGGCGCCGTCGTCGGATACCAGAATTTCCACCTTGTTGCCGTCTATCCGGGAGGCGGTGATCGCGATAGAGGCGCGTCGCGGCTTGTTCAAGCGGATGCGTTGATCGGGTTTTTCCACGCCATGATCGACGCAGTTGCGCAGGATATGAATGAACGGATCCTTCATTTCCTCCAGCACGCGCTTGTCGATTTCGATTTCGCCGCCGTGGACCGCCAATTCCACTTCCTTGCCTTGATCGCGGGCAAGATCGCGGACCAGTTTCGGCAAGGGGTTCGCCAACGTGGCAAACGGCAGCATCAACAGTCGCTTGGAATCCTCCAGCAGATCGTCCACCAGCTTGCCGGCGCTTTGACGATCCTGCTCGGCCTGCCCGGCGAGGGATGCCAGCTTGTTTTCCAGCGCGCCCATGTACTCGCCGTTCCACTCGAGGAATTCCATCAGTTGCGCCGATCCGTCGCCGGGCCGTCCGCGCCCGCCGGAGATTTCGCGGTCGCGCGCTTGCCGGTTGGCGCGCGCCTCGGCGGAAACTCTGGCCCACTTTTTGTGCCACTGCTCAAACAGCGCCGTTACGCCCCGCAAGTCGACCGCGCGCTGGGCCGCCGTCAACTTCACAGCCAGCATTTCCTCCGCCTGCAGCAATCGCGCATCGAGCTTGGCCGTGGAAATTCTCACCGTTTCGCCGAAGAGGGCCGAAGTCTCGGGCACCACCGGTGGGCTCAGCGGCGCAAGCTGATCTGACGGCGGCTCGGCATGGGCGGTATCCGGGCGCGCAAAGTTGGCGCGACTTGTCGATGCGGCGCGTCCTTGCAGACGACCGAGGCGCTGGATGATCTCGGAGCATTGGCGCTGATCGAAGGCCCTCTGTCCCGGTTCGGAATAGGTCAGAATATTTCGGATCATATCTACGGCGTGATGGAGCGTGTCAAAAGTATCAGCCGCCGCGCTTAACCCTTGCTGCTTCCACGCCGCCAACACGCTTTCCAGAGCTTGGCAGATCGCTTCGATATCCGGCAGGTTGACGGCGCGCGCCGCGCCTTTCAAGCTGTGCGCCTCGCGATAGATCGCTTCGGTCACAGCCTGCTGGCGCGCCAGCGGCGGCGATTTCTCCAGTTCCAGCAGCCCAGTGGCGATCGCCTGGAGATGTTCTTCGGCCTCGACATTGAACGTCGCGCGCAGGCGTATGAGGAATTCTTCCTCTTGTGTTGGCATGGCGGCGCGTGTCTTTACACTTTGTATTGTTCGACCAACTGCCTGAGTTTCTGCCCCAAGCTGCTGAGGTTGTGCGCGGCGCTCTCCAGCTGTCTCGCGCTGGCGACGTTTTGCGTGCTCGCTTGCTTGATGTTCTCCATCGCCGAGGCCACCTGATCCACCCCCACCAACTGTTGCTGGCTTGAGGCGGCTATCTGGGTCGCCGCTTGCGCCGCTTCGGACACGCTGCTCGCCAGAGTCTGGATCGATTGACCGGCTTGGCCGGACTGCTTGACGCCCGCTTCCACCGCTTTGCTGCCTTGCTCGGTGGCCATCACCGCCGCGCCGGTGGCTTTTTGGATGTCGCTCAGAATGGTGCGCACCTGGTTGGTGGCCTGCTTGGATTGCTCGGCCAGGTTGCGCACTTCCTGGGCCACCACCGCAAAACCTTTGCCCTGCTCGCCCGCCTTGGCCGCTTCGATCGAGGCATTGACGGCCAACAGGTTAGACTGCGCCGCCAACTCCTCAACTGTAGCGATGATCTGGCCGATCGCCTGGGTTTGTTCGCTCAAGCGCACCATGCTGTCGGCAATTGCTTCCATCTGTTTCCGAATGCGCTGCATGCCCTCGGCCGTTTCCTCGGTAGCTTGCCTGCCGCTCTGGGAGATTTGCGCCACCTTCTGGGAGCTATCGGAGACCGACTTGGCTTTTTGACTGGCGACCTGGGCGGTTTGCCTAACCTCCTCTACTGTCGTAGTTGTCTGAGTTACGGCAGTCGCTGTCTCCGCCGCGCTGGCGGCAAGCTGCGTCGTCGAAGTGGAAATCTCGCTGGCAGACGAGCCGAGAACGTTGACCCCTTCGGTGATCTCGGCTGTCAGCCGTCGCAAATTTTCCACCATGGACGCAAAGGCATTTCCCAACACGTCTTTGTCCGACTGCGGATTGACTTTCACCTGCAGGTCGCCGGCGGCAATCTTGCCCGCAACTGTGGCCATGCCTTGCAGGGAATCCGTCATGCGCGCAAAAGTCTGCGCCAGAATGCCCACTTCGTCCTCACGTTTGTTCATGGCAAGGTTAACGCTGAGGTCACCGGTGGCGATGCGTTCCGCGGTCGCGGAGATTACCTTGAGCGGAACACCAATGATTCTGGCGAGGAACATGACTAGCGCAGCAGAAATCACGATTGCCAATAGTCCAACCACCATAAAGGTGAACACGGCCTGTTTGGCCGACAGGCTTGCTTGCTGCTGTGCTTCGTCGGACAGAGCTTTCGCAAAATCGCGCATTTTCCGGTAACGTTCTTCGTTAATTCCAAGCGACAAGGATTTCGCTTCCTCGGTCTTGCCCTCGAGAATCAAGGGAATAACCTTTTCATCCCTAGTCTGTTTGTGCGCGCTTCGGATTGTGGCTAATTCGCCGAGCCGGCTGAGAGTTTTCGAGTCATTGCGGAAAAGATCAGTAACTATTTGAAAGAGATTGTCATTTTCCTTCGAAAGTTCTTTCATATGCTGATGAGCCGTGGTCTGCTCCGCGCGGTTGGTGATCGATATCATTGTCAGCACTGCGGCCCGCTGGCCGTTATTGTTCGCTTCTAAATCTGACAGGGTCAGGGCTGCGCGAAAATTTCGCTGGATCTCGGAAATACCGGAGTAGGCCGTCACCATCACAAAGATCATGAAGAGAATAATCAAACCGAAAGCCGTCAAGAGCTTGGTCCCTGTATTGAGATTAATAAACCATTTCATGAGATGATTCCTTTTCTGCTGGATTCTCGGTTCGTCTATGTTTCCACTTCTTCCTGCACGATGATTCTTGGGTCCGCGAGAATTTTGATCACGTCGAGAACTACCAGCCGTTCCGCCGTCACGCCCCGCAGGTATTCCTCGCGAATGCCGGTCAGCGTCGGTAGTGAAGGTTGCAAGGTGTTGAGCGGAATCGCACGAACGCCGAAGACGACGTCGGCGAGGATGCCGAGATCCATTTCGTCGTGGTGGACAATAATGACCTTGTGCAGATCGGTAATCCCCTGTTGCGGCAAATCGAAAAACTTTTTGATGTCGATCACCGGCAAAATTTGACCCCGTACGTTAATGACACCGACAATAAACGGCGGGGTGCAGGGCAACGGCGTCAGGTCTTTCAGCGGAAAAACCTCGCGCACGGCGGCGGTAGGGAGCGCATAGCGTTCCTGGGCCAGGCCAAACTCGACGACCTCGATCGCCGCCTCCGTGTGCTTGAGGCTTTCTGGTGGACGTGCCAATGCCCTGGCGCGCGCTTTGAGGATTTGGTGCTCATTGCTGCCATTCGAGCCGGCGGTCAAAGCTGATGGCGGCTGTTCGGTTTTCACGTCGCTGTCTCCAAGTTCACCAGAGAGGTGATGATTTCGGTAAGGCGTCCGGCGCTGATCCCCTCGGACTCCGGCAACACCGTGTCCTGTCGATAGCCGTGCAAAATCTTTAGAGCATTTTTTAGATGCTTGTCGGCTTCCCGCAGTTTGCCGCTGTGGCGGGCGAGGTTGCCCAGGGCGAAATGGGCCAAGATGAAATTAGGATCGAGATAAAGCGCCTGCCGCAACGAGACGGCGGCCTGCGCCGTCTCGCCTTGTTCCTGAAGAACGATGGCGCGGAGATAATAATTAGCGGGCGTGAGCTTGTCGGCGGCGATTCCCCGGTCGCACCAACTGAGAGCTTCGGCGAGCTTGCCCTGATTCGCTAAGGCGCGCGCCAGCAACTTGAACGCCTCAGGCTGCGGCGACGGTCCGGATGCCAATTCCATCAGTTTATCGGCCGCGTCTTCATAGCAGCCTTGCTCGTAGAGCGCGGCTGCTTCTCCGTACGGCGTGACGACCGGCTCGGCCGCTTGGGCGTCTTGAACTCGACTTGCCGGCGGCGACTGCTCCTGCGGCTCGAACATCATCGGTTGCGGCGGTTCGGCAACGGTTGCGGCTGATGGCTGGTCGAAGACCAGCGGTTCTATTTCTGCCGCCTGAGCGTGGTGCTTGCTGGCTTGGGCCTCGCGGCTGGCTTTTTGGTAAAGAATCGCGCCGGGGAAATTCATCGTGGCGTATGGGCGAAAAAGGACCTGGGATGACTCGCTGGGGCTGACGACCAGCCAGCCATCGTCCGTCTGCGCCCGATAAAGTTTTTGAATGACTCTCCGCGCTTGTTGCTGGCTGAAATACATCAGCACATTACGACAGAAAATCAGGTCCATGGCATTGGTGTCGTTGGTGAGCGACGGGTAAAGGTCTTCGACCAGGTTTAGATGCGCGAAACTGACCATCCGTCGGATCTCGGGCAGGATCTCAAAATGTCCGTCGGCGGTTTGTTTAAACCATCGATCCTTGACCCAGGCGGGCGTGTCGCGAAACGACCAGTGTCCGTACGATCCCGCCGCCGCCTTGCGCAAAAAGCGCGCGTTGAGGTCGGTGCCTAGAATGGTGACGTTCCAGTCCTCGAGATCCGCCATCGTGTGGCGCAGCAAAATGGCGAGTGAATAAGGCTCTTCGCCCGTGCAACAGGCGGCGCTCCAGATTCGCAGGCGCCGTTCACCGCCCTGTCGTGCGCGGATCAGGGCCGGGAGAATGCGGTTGGCGATAATGTCGAAACTTTTCCGCTCGCGAAAGAAATAAGTTTCTCCGACAGTTAGATTGCCGGCTAAAATTTCGCTCTGCTGCTTGGTGAGCGGTACCGACATCAACCACTGTACGCACGCGGGGACATCTTCGAACCCGAACTCGCGGGCGGCCGCCGCCGCTCCCCGCTGCAAATCCGACCAGCGCTGGGGCGGAAAATGCAGCCCCATTTTCTCCTCGATGAAATCACTGAAGTGAGACAACTGCTGGTCTGAAATACTAAGGCTCATCGTTCTCCCGATTCGATATCGCCTGCGCCACCGCCCGTTCCTCATCGAGGGACAGAAAGCGGTCGAGATCGTGAATCAGCACCATGCCGTCATCGAGTCGGATGACGCCCTCGATCTGTTTCAGATCGGGCAGAATCTTGTCCGAGCCGATGACCTCGGCAACGGCCCGCTCGAACACGCCGCGGACCCCGTCCACTACCAGCGCAACCGTTCGCTGGCGCGTTCGCGCGAGGACGAATTGATCGCTTACACCTATGGGCCGCTCCGGCAGACCGAATCGCTCGCGCAGACTCAATACCGGCACAATCTGCCCCTGCACATCGATGATTCCCCACACAACCTCGGGTGCCTCCAGTAGTGGCGTTACGTCTACCGCGCGCAGTATTCGGTCCACCGCCGAAAGGCGCAGGCCATACCGCCGTTCATCCAACTCAAAGACCACAACTTGAAAGTCCAAACTCATGGCAGAATCCTGCCCATCCGACCAGCGGCAATCCATGTGACCGTTTCTATTCCAGTCTGCATTGGAGCTTGGAGGAATCGATAGGCAAAATGACCGCCCATGGAAATTTGCCGGCACTGCCGATCATTTGCGCCAAATCCAAAGGTCCAGATAAAGTTTGGAGAATTGCATAAACATTTTACGCTTTAATTTCTATGACTGGGAGGTCAAGCGAATGATCCAGGTGAGGGTAACGCGTTCTATGAGTCTCACAGGCGGACCTGAGATTTCCAGGACTGCACTCGAGCTTTGGCCAATTCATTGAATCCCAGGGGGCCGACTAACAATGCCAACGCGTGGGTAATCAATGAGTATAAAGATCACAATTACTAGTTTTCCCTGGCATCTTTTTCTTTTTCAGTCATTCTATTAACTTCCGACCATTGATCTTAAGCACTACTTTCCCCACCTAAGCCGTAGGGTTCGTGACTCTTTCGTAAGCCGCGGCAAAAATCATGCCGATAACCGGCGAAGATTAGCTAGCTGATTTCATAATGAAACTTAAACGTGCAGCGTATTTTAGATGACAGGAATGGACAGCAATTCACAAAATTGTGGTTCTGCCCGTTCGTATGCCGGCTTTTTAGGTCTACTGAACGGTATCACAGTAAATCGAGAGAATTTAGCATCGTTTATTTAGAAAAGAAGGCAATTAGGAGAACTCCAGGATTACCGGCCGCATCCTACCTTGACAATCACACGCCGGCGGGAATACTCTCCATTAGAGAACGATTGATAATGCAAAAGGCCACCGGGCGACGGTTACCGAACCAACCGGAGGAACATCTCATGGCGAAAAACGGTTTCAAAGTTTTCGACAGCGATATGCATATTATGGAACCGCCCGATCTGTGGGAGCGTTACATTGTTCCGGATTTCCGCTCTTCAGCGCCGCGCGGCAGAATTTCAAAGAACGTCCGCGATCTGGGACTGATTTTTCCTAACGCGGAAAAAAACGTTAATCGCGCCGCCACAACTCCGCATCGCGGCCGCAACTTCGACAAGAATCAAGAGCTCTATCGCGACCACGCAAGCCGTGGTTGGAGCGGCGAGGTTCAACTCGAGGCGATGGATGTGGAAGGGATCGACGTCGCCGTGCTGTTTTCAACGCGCGGGCTGAGCGTGCTCACGCACCCCGACTGGGAACCGGCATTTGCCGCGGCGCTGGCTCGAGCCTACAACGATTGGCTGCACGACTTCTGCCAGGCCGACCCGGACAGGCTTTTAGGCTCCGGCATGATCTCCGTTTACAACATCGAAGACGCCGTCGCCGAAACTTATCGGGTTGTCGAGGATTACGGCTTCCGCTCGGTGTTTTTGCGCTCGAATATCGTCAACGGTAAAAACTGGACCGACCCCTACTACGAGCCTTTGTGGAATGCGCTTGAAGATCTGAACCTGCCGCTCGGATTTCACGAGGCATCGGGGTCGCGCTCGCGCCAAAGCGGCGAACAATTCGAACCTAACTTTGGGCTTCGGCGAGTTTACGCGCAACCGTTTGAACAGATGATGGGCCTCGGCAGTTTTCTCGGCGGCGGCATCCTGGAGCGCCACCCGAATATGAAAGTCGCCTTTCTCGAAGCGAATTGCTCCTGGCTGCCGTGGCTTTTATGGCGCCTGGACGAAGGCTACGAGAGAGAGGGCGATATCTTCATGACAGATCTCACCATGGCGCCGAGCGCCTATTTCAAGCGCCAGTGTTTCATCTCGATAGAGCCCGACGAAGGACCGGCGCGCCACACGATCGAAGAATTCGGTTGCGATCAGCTGGTTTTTTCCACCGACTATCCGCACGGCGATTCCAAATACCCCAACGCGGTGAAGACATTTCTTGAGTTACCGCTTTCGAATGAGAACAAGCGCAAGATTCTCTGGGACAATTGCGCACGCTTTTATGCGCCCCCAAGAGCGCTGCCAACAGGGAACTCTCAAACGGTAAACAGGGTCAGCCAATCGATTTAGAAAAGGAGGCTTCGTGGCCATGGAAAATCAAACGCAGAATGCCCTGGAACGGTTCGTCGGCAAAACACGCGAACTGTTCGGTAAAGAGAGAGATCCCGAGAAACGTTGGACGGCGCTCTCCCCTATCCTCGCCGAACTACTGGCCGATCCCGAGGTCATCGAAGCGTCGAAGTCCTGGCCGGAGTGCGTTCCTGCCGATGGCCGCGCCGAGAATTTGTTGTTTTACGAAGATCCGGATTACGGTTTCGCGGTCAATGGATTGACCAAAGGCACCGCCAGACAAGGCGGCCGCGCGCGTATTCACGATCACGCGCATATCTATACGCTTTACGGCGTGCTTGACGGCAGCGAACGAATCGAAAAGTATCAGCGCCTCGACGACCGATCGAAGCCCGGTTACGCCAAGATCCGCAAAAGCGTCGATCAGCTGGTCGGCCCCGGCGAGATCGATCTCGTGAGGCCGTACGAAGTTCATACCGAAGTGACCGTCGGCGAGCGCACAGTGGCGGTGATCATTCGCAGCCAGAAGGGCGGCGAGTTTAACCAGGGCCGCTATGTGCCGGAAAGGGACGGATACTACGAGAGCCTCGGCCCTCGTCAGACGCCCTGTGAGATGTTGCCGAAAAAGGCAAAGCCGCAAGAACAAAACGACAACCGGGTATCATTGTAACCGGCGAGTCAATGGCGACCCGATATCCGCCGGGAAGGAACAACCGTTATGTCGCGACCCGAAAGACGTGAAGAATCGCCGCAGTCTGTTCAAGCTCTTCTCAACTACCTCGTTTATACCGGTGCGAAACCGGCAAGCTATGGTGGCATCAGTTCTTCCGCCGCCGTCGAAAAACGAAAAGGCAAATACCAAGAATATCCGATGACGATTGTCGACGGCCGCGCCATCGCCGATCAGCTTTCGCTCGAGCGCGAGGGATTCGTTTTCGTCAATCATGAAACTCAAATGCGCGACTTTTACGACGAGGACGAAATCCGCTCGGTGTATTATCGCGAAACCGAGCAACTGGTTAAGGAACGGTCCGGGGCGCAACGAGTGCTGGTCTTCGACCACACATTGCGCTCCGCGGACGACGCCAGGCGCGACGAAAAAAATATCAGCGGGCCGGTGCGAAACGTGCACAACGATTACACGGAGTGGTCGGGTCCGCAAAGGGTCCGGGACTTACTCCCGGACGAAGCGGAGGAACTGCTGCACCATCGCTTCGCGGTTATTCAAGTGTGGCGACCGATTCGTACGCCGGTGCAAAGGGAGCCGCTGGCGATCGCTGACGGCCGCAGTATCGGCACACGGGAACTGGTCCCGAGCGCGCGAGTGTATCCGGACCGAGTCGGCGAGGTTTATCACATCACGCACAACCCCGAACATCGCTGGTACTACTTTCCGAACATGCAACGTAACGAGGCACTCGTTTTTAAATGTTACGATTCCAAGACCGACGGCCGCGCCCGCTGGACCGCCCATGCGGCCTTCGACGACCCTAACAGCTCAGCCGAGGACCCGCCGCGGGAAAGCATCGAGATGCGCACACTCGCATTCTTCGCGCCGGAGTCCTAACAGTTTGATTTTGGGGTGGCGTGACGTAGCAACGCCGGCTGGGTTTAGGCTGCGTGAAGTCATCGAGAATCGCCGTTGAAAGGAGCTGGATATGAAAGCCATTCGCATCCACAAGTTCGGCTCAACCGAAGAAGTGCTCCAATTTGAAGAAGTTCCGGTTCCGCAACCGGGCGCTCATGAGCTACTCATCAAAGTCGAAGCAGCCTCGTTGAATCGAGCGGATCTTGGGTTGCGCAGCGGTAACTACCGTATTGCGCCGGAAGATTTGCCCATCATTCCCGGCCGCGAGTTCGCGGGGATTGTCACAAAATCAGGCGATGGTGTTACGGAATTCAAAGCCGGCCAACGGGTTGTTGCCTACACCGGCATGGGCGGCTACGCCGAATACGCTTGTGCCAAAGTTGCTGAGGTCCGTTCGATACCCGAGGGCATAGACGCGGCAACGGCGTCGGCCGTTCCGACGGTCTTTCTCACCGCTTGGTTTGGCTTACTGGAGGACGGCAAGCTCAAGACGGGCGAATGGCTGCTTGTCCAGGCGGGCAGTAGCGGCGTGGGCACGGCGGCCATTCAAATCGGCAAGCATGCCGGGGCCAGGGTGATTGCGACTACCAGCGGTGACGAGAAGGGCCGCAGATTGCGTAAGCTTGGCGCGGACGAGGTCATCGATTACACCCAAGACGATTGGGTCGCGGAAGTTATGCGCGTCACCGGCGATCGCGGCGTCGGTGTCGTGCTCGAAATGGTCGGCGGCGACGTTTACCAAAGGAGTTTGCAGGTGCTCGCACCCGGAGGCCGTCTCGTTTCGATCGGCGGTGCTTTTGGTAAGATCCCCGACACGCCTCCTGCGCTCACCGAAGGACGCAAGGCCACCCGCTTCTCCATCACCAACTATCTCAAGTCCAAGCCGGAAGATTTCAAACAGCTGGATCAAATTTTCGGATGGGTTGAGAAAAAGAAATTCCAAGTCGTTATCGACAAGCGTTTTCCGCTTGAGGAAACTCGAGCGGCGCAGCGGTATCTCGAAGGCCGGGAACATTTCGGCAAGATCATCCTGACGATGGGCTGACCAGGAAAGAACGCAGCAAGGCGGCTCCCCTTAAAGCTTCCAATCGTGATCGGCCGTTTTCGGACTGCTCGCTACTTTTTGTTCAGTGTCCTTAACCGGCGCCGGCGGCTCGCTACGTGGCGAAACTAAAAGGGAGCAAAAGGTTTCAGCGTCGTCGTAGTTTCTCGGTGTGCCTCCTAAGCTCCCACCGGCAGCCATGATCTGGATTTCACAACGCTTGTAGAACCAAAACAACGCCAACAGGCCGAGGCCGCTTATCAGCAACACATATTGGATGAAAGACAGTGTCGAAGATGAGAGATTCAAAACTCGTGCGCTCAAAGATATGCCGGTCGGCTCGACGATCAGACCCCCGACCAGAAGAACCAAGTAACAGACGATTAAAAACGCACCCAGGATGACCACCCCCTGGCTTCTCTGCCAACTGATCCGAACAGACGAAATCGCCCTGCGTGGGATCATCGCCCGGCTCTCGCCAAAAATTCCACTGTCCTGTTGTTGGAAAACGTAGCGCGTGGTCAGGACCAAGTCGCTCTTGTCGGTCAATTTCAACCAGCCGAGTTCGATCTCCTCTTTCATTGAGTTCCGTCCTCCCTTTTACCTTGTCGAGAAAGTGAAAGCCGGTGGCCAAATCCCGCAACGACCTGTTATTTTTATAGCCAATTCGTCTTCACATTGACAGAGCCGGTTTGTTTCTAATGCGTCACTCACAAGATGTTCGGAGCTCGGCAGCGCGGATTTTTCGCCAGGTGAATGCCTATCGCTCCAATCGACATGCTCAAAAAAAACGCAGGCCATCCGGCCTGCGTTTACGGGAACCGTAAGCTGCGAATCGGCGGCGCTAATTCAGCGCCAATGGATACATCCTTTTGGGATTTTCCGTCATGATCTTCTGCTTGGTTGCCATCGAAAGATCCTCACGAGCAACAAATTTCTCGATGTTTTCACGGAATTCCGAGCGCGGTTCGTGCGGAAAGTCAGTCGCGCAGAATAGAATATCGTCGCGAAAAAGCCGGGCGATCGTTGGAATGCCCATTTCTTCTAGTTCGCAATGAATGAAAATCCGGCCGCTTTTCAGGTGTTCCGAGGGCACCGTCTTAAGCTCTGGAACTTGGGCGCTGCGGTGTTCGTATTCCAAATCCATGCGCTCCATCAGGTACGGCACCCAGCCGCAGCCGGCTTCGGCAAAGGCCACTTTGAGCTTGGGAAATTTATCGAAAACGCCGCCGTAGATCATGCCGGTCATCTGAATCATCTGGCCAAAACCGTGGCTCAAGGTGCGAACTTCGATCAAGCGGTCGAACGCGTCGACGCCGATGCCTTGAGTCGGAGCAGCGTGGACCGCTAACAGCGCACCCAGTTCTTGGGCCGCCTCATAAACCGGAAAGTATCTTTCATCGCCGAAGGGCTGTCTCATGCCAACCGCGGGGAGAATAGCGCCAACCATGTTCAATTCTTTGACCGCTCGTCGTAATTCCTTGACCGCTTCCGGAATCGATTGCAGCGGGATCAGCGCCATCCCGCGGAGGCGTTTTTCCTGCTTGAGAAATATTTCGGCAAGATAATTGTTATAGCCTTGGGCGATAGCGCATGCCCAGTCCTTGTCCCTGATCAATCCGAACGTAAGCCCTGCCGTGGGGTAAAGCACGGACCATTCGATCTCATCCTCGTCGAGAAAGTCCTGCCATTCCCGCAGCGATCCCTGCGCTACGTATCGCCCCTTGCCGTCCACCACCCTCAGCGCTTGGCGGTGAAACCCATCCAAGGTTGGAAAAAACGGGAAAGACAACAGATCTTCCCGGCCCTTATAAGGGGGCGGCAAAAACTCCAACAGAGCCTTATCGCTCTCGACCACGTGCCCATCGGCATCGATAAATCCCTTCACTTTACCCATATCGCAACTCCTCGCTTTGTAGATGATCACGCACCAAACCGCGCTCGCTCATTTCCTCAACCCTCTATTAGGTATCAAGAAAAGCGTATGATCTGCAATGGCATGGTTCTAGAAGTTCAAGGTTCAACAGTTATCACACGGAGAAAAAACGTTCCAAGGGTTCCAGTCGTTCCAATTGTTCCAGTGGTTTGAAAACGGTAATCCTCAAACACACCGAAGCCTCGAATTCTGTTTTGACATGGTACTTTTGAACCGTGAAATTTGGAACCGTTGAAACGATTGAAACCATTGGAACGACTGGAACAGTTTGGTTTAGTCGATAATTTTCTTCTGCCTTAAGAACTCGCGCGCCACGTCCTTGGGCTGGCGCTTCTCGCCGTCAACGGCATAGTTGAGCCTGCGCATTTCATCGACGTTCAATATGCCGCCCAATGTTCGTAGAACTTCTCGCAACGCGGGATGTTGCTCTAGCGTTGCTTGCCTTACCACCGGTACTGCATCGTAGGGCGGAAAATACTGGCGGTCATCCTCGAGCTGCACCAGACCGTAGCGGTCGATCAAGCCGTCGGTTGAGTTTCCCGCGATCAAATCCACTTGTCCCTCTGCCAGCGCGCGGTAAGTCAACGATAGGTCCATTTCGCGGACTTCTTTAAAATGAAAGCCATAAGTCTCTACAAAGCCCGGATAGCCGTCGGCTCGCGACATAAAATCCTGACCGAATCCAGCGCGCCACCGGGCCGCTACTTTTGCCACATCGCTGACTGTTTTGAGACCCAGCCGCTGCGCATCCTCGCCGCGCACCAGGATTGCAAAGGTGTTGTTAAAACCGAGCGGTTCGGTCCACTCACTGCTGAAGCGTTTAGCATAAGCCGATTTCACTCGCTGGTAGACCTCTTGCGGATTTTTTAACGGCGGGTCTTTTAGAATAGCCAAGAGAGCCGTCCCCGTATACTCGACATAAAGATCGAGCTCGCCGGTAGTCAGCGCCTGATGCGCTAGGTTTCCGCCGAGGCCGAACCGCCGCTCCACCTGCAAACCGGTTTTCGCTTCGATGGTCTGTGCCAGCAATTCACCTAAAATAATCTGCTCGGTAAAATCCTTAGAGCCGACCGCGATGCGGCCAGCGGTTTTGCCTTCAAAAAGATGCGCGACCCCGAACCCTGCTAGAATCACAACCGCCCCAACTGCCGGCCAAAGAAGTTGACGAACTCTGCGCCTGGCAACGTCGCCAAAACGCATGGCGCGCTCGAACGCGCCAAGAAGCAGATCGGCGCTTATCGCGATCAACGCAGCAGGAACCGCTCCGGCCATGATCAGCACGTTGTCATTCGCTCTGAGGCCGCGGAATATATACCGCCCTAAACCGCCGGCGTCGATGGCCGCCGCGATGGTCGCCGTGCCGACGCAAATCACGGTGGCAACGCGCACGCCGGCGATGATGACACCGAGGGCCAAGGGGAGTTCAACTTGAAAGAGCAGCTGGCGATCCGTCATCCCCATGCCGCGTCCGGCCTCGCGAATCGCCGGGTCGACGCCGCTGATTCCGGTAAAAGTGTTGCGAATGATGGGCAATAGCGCATAAAGAACCAGGGCGACGATGGCAGTACCCGCGCCGATGCCGCCGACAATGCGCACATCGAAGAGAAAGAGATTGACCGGAATCAGAAATCCGAAGAGCGCCAGGCTCGGCACCGTCTGCATCGTATTGGCAAATCCCAAAACCGGCTTGCTGAGCGCTGGTTTGCGCGTGAGGAGAATGCCCAGCGGCACACCGATTAAGAGCGCGATGACAATCGATACTCCGACTAGAAAGAGGTGCTCCAACGTCAAGGCAACCACCTCGCTTCGATGATCGAGAAAAAACTGCAACAAGCTCATGATTCGCTCCGCACTGCTCGCGTGTCGTGAAAGCATTGGGCGAAAGCGCGCGCTTCCGGATCCGCCGACGCAAGCAGATCGCCGGGCGGACCCAAAACGATCAATTCACCGTCCTTCAGCAAACCGATGCGCGACGCGAGCGCAAAAGCTTCGCCGACGTCATGCGTCACGAAGACCATGGTCTTGCCCAATTGCTTTTGCAGCGAGCGAAACTCTTCTTGAATTTCCCGGCGTGTGATCGGGTCCAAAGCGCCGAAGGGTTCATCGAGAAGAAGCATCGGCGGATCCGCCGCTAGAGCGCGCGCCACGCCGATGCGTTGGCGCTGCCCGCCGGACAACTCTCGTGGATAGCGATCGGAAAACTTGTCAGGCTCCAGACTCACCATGGCAAGCAGCTCGCGCGCGCGCCGCTTGATTTTCTCGGGCTGCCAGCCTTCAAGTCTGGGAACTACGCCGATATTTTCCTCGACTGTGAGATGAGGGAATAAGCCGATCTCTTGAATCACATAGCCAATCCGCCGTCGCAGCCGGATGGGATCCCACTCCCGGGTCGCCTTTCCCTCGATGCGCACCTCCCCGGAGCTTGGGTCGAGCAAGCGGTTGATCAGTTTCATCGTCGTCGTTTTGCCCGAGCCGCTGCGGCCGAGCAACACCACCGTCTCGCCTTGGGCAATCGTCAAGCTGAGATTGGCCAAAAGCTTTTTACCCGCCGCTAGAACAAAACTGACGTCGCGGAATTCGATGGCTGCTTGTGTATCATTCATCGAGCTGTTGACTCCTTTATCCGGTCGCATCCGATGGCTTTTTCTTATAGGCTAATTTCATATGAAAAAAGAGTTGCTACCTTCGATTATCGCACCGCAACAGAGAGCGCGCTGGACAAACGATCGTGATGGGATCTGGACTTTGGACGGCGCCTTCCTGGATGCAATCCCAACTCGTTCGATTTTGACAACCTTGTGGGACCAACCGCGCTGGTTGGAAGCGTACCATTTATACGATCAGCGAGGCTCCGAACTTTTTGAGCAAATCTGCGAGCTTCCGGAATATTATCTCACGCGAACCGAGAATGGCATTCTGGAAGCGGAAGCGGCAAGAATCATCGCCGCCGCGCCGGTGCAGTGTATCGTCGAATTGGGCGCCGGTTACAGCAAGAAAACCATCCATCTGCTGACCGAGCAACTGCGCCAGCGCCGCAAAGGTATCTTCGCTCCCATCGACGTTAGCCGATCCGGCTTGCTGGCCTCCAGAGACGCGTTGAAGAGGGATTTTCCGCGCCTGGAATTCCACGGCCTGCATGCGCGCTACGAAGAGGGCTTTACCAGCATCGATCAAGCCGTGCCGACGCTGTTTGTCTTTCTCGGCAGCACCATCGGTAACTTCAATCATTCCGAGTTGCCGCGGTTCTTTAAGAACTTCTCGCAGGCCATGGGACCGGACGACTACCTTTTGCTCGGCGCCGATCGGCTCAAGGATGTCGCTCTACTGGAGAAGGCGTACGACGATTCACAAGGCTTAACGGCACAATTTATTCTAAACGTTTTTAGTCATATAAACCGTCTGCTCCACAGCAACTTCAACACGGAAAAAATGCGCTACCACTCGCATTTTAACTCGGAATGGCAACAGATCGAAATGTACGCCGTCGCGGCGGAGACTCACGAGGTTCATTTTCCCAACGTGGAAACATCGTTCAATTGGAAACGAGACGAAAAAATCCTAGTGGAGATTAGCCGGAAGTTCGATCCGCTGCGCTTGCAGGAGCAGTTGCGATTTTTCGACCTGACGGCGGTCGACCACTTCACCGATCCTGACGAATGGTTTTCCGTGCTACTTTTCAAGAAACAGCGCTAAACGAGCAGAGATTATCTCACGGCGGTTCATCCCCGTCGTGAAAACGCCGGGCACATCCTAAACGCCGCCCGGTCCTGGTCATCAGATTCCTGAATATCCCCGCACCATACAAGTTTTTCCAATTCGATGGAACATCGCCAACCGCAAGCAAAACTTGTCACAGCTCTCAGCCTATGCGACATTCTCCTTCAATGAGCAACTCGCAGGCATTTAGAAGACGCGGCATCGTCGAAGGATTCTTTGGTCCTTTATGGAGCATGGCGCACCGCGGCCGCATACTGGAGGCCGGCGCCGCCGGCGGCATGAATACTTATCTGTATGCGCCGAAGGATGATCCCTATCATCGCGAGCGCTGGAGGATCCCCTACCCAAAAGAACAGTGGCAGGCCCTGGCGAGGCTGATTCGCCAGGCGCAAAAACGCAACGTCGATTTCGTTTACGGCTTTCATCCCGGTAAAGGACTGTCATTTTCCGCCGATCAACCCGTTCGCGTCCTGCTGGCAAAGGCGCAGCGTTTTTACGATGCCGGCGTTCGGACGTTCGCCGTCTTATTCGACGACATCCCTTCGCGTCTCGACCATGCCGCCGATCGCAAACGGTTCAAGAACAGCTTGGCGCGCGCCGAGGGAACTTGGTTGGCCGACATTGTCGCACGACAACCCGCTGCCTGGACCGATGTCGAGTGGTGGATCTGCCCTTCCTTTTATACCCCCGACTCATTGCTCGCGCGTCTCTTCGGCGTCTTCGAACCGAACTTCCTCGAGACCCTGGCGGAACATCTCCCGTCTAACGTCGCCTGCTGCTGGACCGGCCCTTCCGTAGTGTCACAGAAAATAACCCTGGCGCACGTGCGAAAAATCGCCAAGCTCGTCGAACATCCGCTGATTCTCTGGGACAATTATCCGGTCAACGATCTTTCCATGCGCGACGAACTCCACATCGGTCCCTTGCGCCAGCGCGATCCGCGCTTGCCGCAAGCCGCCTATGGCTACCTGAATAATCCTCTCCTGCAAGAGGAACTGAGTTTCATTCCGCTTGCCACATGTTTCGATTATGCCGCCAGCCCCGGCAGCTATAACCCGGAAAACAGTTGGAGCGATGTCATCAGCCGGCGTTTCGGCTCTGGCGCGAGGGCGCACTGGCGGACCATTCGAAATTTTTGCGACAAGACCGAACAAAGCAAAAAGACCAAGCGCCCGCCGCGGTTTTCACGGGACGAAGTGAAATGTTTGCAAGCGGCCGCCGCTTATTTATCTGACCATCGCAACAAGAAATGGGCTGCTGAGATCAAACCTTGGCAAAAGCAAATTGAACAAGCGCTCAAGTAATCCGATAAGTTGATTGTCATAGCGCTAGTTTTGCGCTAGATCATGTTTAGCTAACCGGTAAAGGAGCATTGCCATGGCATATGCTGATCAATCTGTCGAGGTCGATGGCCTAAAGACTCGTTATATCGAGGCCGGCAGCGGCCCGGCGGTCATCCTGCTGCACGGCGCATCGCTTGGATCCTCAGCCGACGTTTTCGAGCGAAATCTCAAACCGTTGGCGGCTGCGGGAACGCGCGCCATCGCCTATGATCAGCCCGGGTTCGGCCTCACCGATAATCCGGCGGATTACTCCGTCGCTTATCGCCGTCGCTTCATCATGATGTTCATGGACGCAATCGGGCTGCAAAGCGCCGCAATGGTGGGTCATTCGCAAGCCGGCAACATGGCCGTCGGCAACGCCTTTGAACATCCCAAGCGGATTTCAAAAATCATGATTCTCGGCACCGGCAGCTTGCTGCCGCCGCTGCCCGAAAGCCAGCAAAAAGTCAAAGACCCCGCCGAAGGAGAAGAAGGCACGGCGTCCGAACCGTCCGTCGACCAGACGCGCGCGCTGCTCGAGCACAACCTCTTCAACCATCATCTGATTACTCCTGAGGTGCTCGAAGTGCGCCAGCGCATGAGCGTCGGCAAAAACTTTGAGGCGTTCTTGAAGCGCGGACAGGCAGGCCAGGGCGGTGGCGCGGCGAAAGAGGCAAAACCGATGTGGCAGAGGTTGATCGAGCTCCCCTGCCCTTTGCTGTTGATCTTCGGCAAAAACGACCGCGGCAATGCATATGAGCGGGCCACTCTCCTGAAAGAAAAGTATCCGCAATTAAATCTTCACATCGAAGATCATTGTCAGCATCTGGTCCAGTGGGACGCGATGGATAAATTTCACCGGCTGGCTGCAGAGTTCCTGCCCGGTTAAAATTCCTTTGCCGCTATCTTGATCGCCCGCAGAGACTCGCGTAAATTTTTAGAATGTTGAATACGCACCCCGCCGGGCCGGCGCCCGGCGGCCCACTCTCGGCAATGACTGCCGCTGACTTGATCTCAACTTTGCGGCAGTTTCGTTCGCGCACTTACGGTCTGATCGCGGATCTCGATCAACAACAACTCATCGGGCCACGCTTACCAACTGTAAACCCGCCGCTATGGGAAATCGGACACGTTGCCTGGTTCCAGGAGTTTTGGCTGCTGCGCCGCCTGCGCAAGCGCAACGCCTTGCTCGAAACCGGCGATCAGCTCTACAATTCCACCGACATCGCGCACGATACTCGTTGGGAGCTGTTATTGCCGTCGCTCGATGATACCCGGCGTTATATGGACGAAGTTCTCGACCGAGTCATTGAGCCCATCGAAGGAAAACGGAACCTCACCGGGGATGAGCTTTATTTTTATCTCCTCACTACGTTCCACGAAGGCATGCATGCCGA
>JBBDNJ010000177.1:0-20468 GCA_040877705.1 Binatia bacterium
CCTGCGCGATTGGTTGAATTTTCTAAAGGAGCAACCGGAGTGGGGACCCGGCCGGGGCGACACGTTCAATCGAAGGCTTATTTTAATTTTCCACCCGATAAGCTTGCGAAGGAAGAACGGATCGGCACCACCGATTTTCCGTCGATTTGGAACCAGGGGCAACGCGAAACCTTGAAAATGAATTTGCATTGGGACGGCAACAATGTGTCGTTGGAGGAGCGCAATCGTAGCGCCGCAATGGGTACCGGTATCACGCCGCCCACCGGCGACCGGCGCAGCTTGAAACGGGTCGCCGATTGGCTGCGCGATCTCGCGGCACCGCTCTATCCGTTCTCGATCAACAAGGAACTCGCCACTCAGGGCGCGCCGATTTATAACCAATACTGCGCGGCATGCCACGGCGCCGACGGCAAAGACTTTCGCGGCGAGCAGGTCGGCAAGGTCGTGCCGATTGCGGACATCGGCACGGACCGCCATCGTCTCGATTCATACACCTACGACGTTGCGGTGAATCAAAATCTCATTTTCGCGGGCTATGGCGAGGAGCGTTTCAGCCACTTCCGCAAAACTTTCGGTTATGCCAACAGTCCGCTCGACGGAGTATGGCTCCGGGCGCCTTATCTTCACAATGGCTCGGTGCCCAGCCTACGTGATTTGCTGGAGCCCAGCGACAAGCGCCGGAAAACTTTTTATCGCGGTTACGACGTTTACGATCAGAAGAAGGTCGGCTTTGTTTCTGACGTTCGCGAAGAAAACGGCCGCGAGTACTTTCGCTACAATACGGAAGAGCCGGGGAATTCGAACCAAGGCCACGAAGGAAAGCGCTACGGTACCGAGTTATCGACCGCGGAAAAAGACGCTCTGATCGAATATCTCAAAGCTTTTTAGATAGCCGATTTGCGCTGCGCAGTGACCGATGGACGGAGGAATGATGGCTGACCCACAGAAGAAAAAATCCTGGTGGAAGAGGTGTTTGCTGCTTCTGGTTGTCTTTGCGGCCGTCGGCGGCGTAATCGGCTGGTATAAATTTTTGCGCGAGGAGCCGCAGCCGGAATGGGTGACGGCGACACCCGATATGCGCTTCAAATATGGTTCCATCGGCGCGGAGCACGACGCCGGCATACCGTACTGGATTTTCTTCGTGCTGCCGCGCATGTTTCCGGAAAAGTTGCCGGGACCCGGCGGATACGCATCGTTAGGCGTTGCCTGGGAACAAGGTCAGGAGCTGCCGGTCGGTTTCACCAAAAAGGTCATCGGCTTCCCGCGAGTAGCCAATAACTGCGCTTCCTGCCACACGGCCCGTTATCGCAAAAGCGTCAATGAAAACCCGGTGTTCGTGCCGGCTGGACCTAACCACACGCTCAACTTGCAGGCGTTCTTTCGTTTCGTCGTGGATTGCGCCAAGGATCCGCGCTTTAACGCCGATGAGATGATGAGCGAGATCTCGCTGGTCTACGAATTGCCGTTCCTCGATCAACTGATTTACCGTTATGTGCTGATTCCGATCACCAAAAAGCGCCTGCTTGAACGCGAGGCGCAATTTAAATGGGTCTATCACAAGGACTTTCCCTTGTGGGGCCGCGGTCGTGACGATGCCATGAACCTCACTAAATATTTTCTCCTCAACTGGCCGATGGACGATACCATCGGTCCCACGGACATGCCGTCGGTGTGGAATCTCAAGAAGTACCGGCCCGAAAAGGGCATGCTGATGAATCTCGCCGGTGACAGTCACGACGCCCGCTCGGTGATCATCGATTCGGCGCTCGGGCTATTGAGCGCCGCGCCGCACGACCATGAGGATTTCATGGGTCAAATCGACTGGTTGGTGCAATATCTCAGCGAAATACAGGCCCCCAAATATCCATTTCCGATCAAACAAGACCAGGCCAAGTCCGGTAAGGAAATCTTCGACAATCGCTGCGCCACGTGTCATGCCAGTGAGCGCACCGGCACACGCGTACCGGTCGAAGAGGTCGGGACGGACCGCGAGCGGCTTAAATCCTGGAGCAAGCAGGCTGCCATCGAGTCAAACAAGGTTGTGCGCAACTTCGGCATCGAGCGCCGCGGTCTGGTCGAAAACGAACCGAGCGGATACATCGCGGCATTCTTGGACGGCATCTGGTTGCGCGCGCCTTATCTACACAATGGCTCGGTGCCGACCTTGCGCGATCTGCTCAACCCGGTGGCGGAGCGGCCGAAGGTTTTCTACCGGGGTTATGACGTTTACGATTCTGTGAATGTCGGTTTTGTGACGCAAGGTCCGGAGCCGCAGCGCATCGGTACGAAGTACGATGTGAGCGAACGCGCCAGCGGCAATCAGGGACACGAGTATGGCGTTAACTTATCGGCCGCGGAGAAAGAGGCGCTGATCGAGTATCTGAAGGCGCTGTGACCGGTTTTAAGTGATATTAAACAGTTCGATGACCGAAAAGCTGAACGACTTTTGCTTCGATGAAGTGTAGAGGGTCGGGAGGAGCAAGAATGACAAACTTTCGATTGAGCAACCTTGCTATTTTATTCTTTGCCGTGCTCGCCGCTTCGGCGTGCGGAAAAAAATCGCCCGAACCCGGCACCGTTAAAGACGAGGCGTTGACGGTGCGGCGCACCGCGGAAAGTTTTCCGGCGGCCGATGAGGATTATTTCAAAGACATGGATGGCGCGGCGGCGCTCACCGCCAACGAGGTGAAAGGGCGCAACAATTGGATTGTTTGGAGTGGCGGCAACGATCGCTTCTGGGATCACCTCGTCAGCAAAAGCTTCGGCGCGGTGGATTTGTTGAAAATCCTCTCCTCTCATCCGGAGGTCAAACACTTGAGCCGGGACACGCGATGGCAATATCTCGGTCTGGTCAACGAACCCTGCTTCGCAAAACCCAAGGCAGCAAATACGGAGCGCTTCGGCTTATGGTTGGATACACGCAGCAAGGATTGTCCGCCCGATCCATTCGAAAACGAACAGAAATATCCCGGCGTCGAAATCGGTGCGCGCGGTAAAAATATGCCCGTGGGTTCGTACTACGGCTACGCTTCTGGAATCGTCGGCCTGCGTCTTTTTCCAAATCCGGATTTTGACGAAGCGGCGCAAAAAAGATGGGACGCGGAAAAATTTTATACCGACCCGAACTATTACAACGACAAGAATCTGATCCGCCCCTATCGCGTCGGCATGTCTTGCGGCTTCTGTCATGTCGGGCCCAGTCCGGTCAAGCCGCCTGCCGATCCGGAAAATCCCCAGTGGGAAAATCTGAATTCCAATCCAGGGACGCAGTATTTCTGGGTGGACCGGATTCTTTTTTGGGACAAGGACGAGTCTAATTTTATCTATCAGTTAATTCATACGTCATTGCCGGGGACTCTGGATACTTCGTTTATTTCCAGCGACTACATTAATAACCCGCGCACGATGAACGCGGTCTACAGTGTCGCAGCACGGTTGAAAGCGGCGGAGCGCTGGGGACAAGAAAAACTCGCGGGGGGAGGACTGAAGAACAAGCAGTTCCAAGACTACAAGCAAACCGCGGTTTTGCCGCAGTACCATAAAACTCCCGACATTGTTCGGACCCCTCGGATCCTAAAAGACGGCGCGGATTCGGTCGGGGTGCTCGGTGCGCTCAATCGGGTGTTTATCAACATTGGACTGTTCAGCGAGGAGTGGCTGCTGCATTTCAATGCTTTAGTGGGCGGCAAAAAAATCACGCCCATCAAAATCGCAGACGCTGAGAAAAATTCGAGCTACTGGAATGCGACCGTCGCTCAGACGGCCGATCTCGCGTTGTTTTTTCTTAAGACGGCGCAGCCGGACCTGCTTAAGAACGCTCCCGGCGGCGAGCAATACCTGACGAACGACAAAGCTCTGCTGGCCCGCGGCAAGACCGTGTTCGCGGAAACCTGCGCGCGCTGCCATTCGAGTAAAATTCCCGAACCGCCGGCGAATGTGGATGAACAGAACTGGGATCAGTACTGGCAGTGGACCAAGACCGACGATTTCAAGAAAAAAATGACCGAGAGGGTCATGGCCGATGATTTTCTCGTGGATAATTATTTATCCACCGACCGCCGCATTCCCGTAACCTTGCTCCAGACCAACGCGTGCAGCCCGCTCGCAACCAACGCCCTGGAGGGGAATATCTGGGATAATTTCTCCTCGACAACTTACCAGGACTTGCCATCGGTGGGTAAGATTACGGTTCACAACCCGATCGACGGCAGCCCGTGGGAATACGAGATGCCCGGCAATGGGCGCGGTTATACGCGCGTGCCGTCGCTGATCAGCTTGTGGTCGACGGCGCCGTTTCTGCTCAACAATTCAGTCGGCAAGTTCAATCCGTCACCGTCCGTCGAAGCGCGCATGGAGTCGTTTAACGATTCCATCGAAAAAATGCTCTGGCCGGAGAAGCGCGACAAAGATCCGATTCTCGGCGACAAGGTGCCGGGCTTCTTCTACCGCACGACGGCAACCAGCTATATTAAACTCGCGCCCGGGTTCTTGCCCGCTTCCTTGAACAATCTTCTCAGTTGGAATGACTGGGCAGCGCGCTGGTTGCCCTGGCTGTTTGGCGAAGAGGGGGTGGAAATCGGTCCGATTCCGAAAGGCACCCCGGTGAATTTGCTGACCAACATCGACTTAGAGAGCAGCAAAATCGATTTGGCCCAGCTGTTATTAAAGATGAAAGCCGATCTCAAGGCGGTAGAAGGCAAGAGCGAGCAGGAAGCCGCCGAGGTGTTTAAAAACCTCGTGCCCGATCTCTTGCAAGTCAGCAAGTGTCCGGATTTCGTCGTCAACCGGGGCCACTACTTCGGCACCCGCTTGCTAAAGGAAGAGACGCCGCTGAGCGACGACGACAAGTGCGCCTTGATCGAATTTTTGAAGACCTTTTAGCTTGCTTCCCGGCGAACTTTAACCAGGATGTGTGCCGTCAGCTCATCATCGCAAAACTATGACTACATTGTCGTCGGATCAGGCGCAGGCGGCGGCACGCTCGCCGCGCGTCTGGCCGAAGCGGGACGCACGGTTTTGCTTCTGGAAGCCGGCGACGATCCTCTCCAGGTAGCCGGAACAAGATTACCGGAAGACTACCAGGTGCCTGCGTTTCACGCGTTTGCCTCCGAGAACCCGGCGTTGAAATGGGATTTCTTCGTGCGCCATTACGGCGACGACGAGCGCCAGAAAAAAGACTCTAAGTTCATCGCCGCCAGAGACGGCGTGCTTTATCCGAGAGCCGGTACATTGGGTGGCTGCACGGCTCATAACGCCATGATTCTGGTTTACCCGCATAATGAAGACTGGAATTACATCGCAGACATCACGGACGATCCGTCTTGGCGCGCTGAGAACATGCGCCGGTACTTCGAGCGAATGGAGGATTGCCGGCATCGGCCCCCTTATCGCTGGATTGAAAAGCTCTTTCGGTTGAACCCGACTCGTCATGGGTTCGGCGGCTGGCTTACCACCGAGCGGCGGGACGCGATGCTGGCGCTTGGCGATCGAGACATGCTGGGAATGCTTAAGCAGTCGGCGGTAAAGGCATTCAAAGCAATGGGAGATCCGCTGGCGCAACTTGCATGGTCGGTCAAGTCGCAGCACGACCCCAATGACTGGCGTTTGGTGCAGTCCAATTCGTTCGGAAAGCGGTGCGTTCAACACGCCGCAATTGCTCATGCTGTCCGGCATCGGCCCGAAACAGGATCTAGAGACCCATGGTATAAACGTGCGCGTGGATCTTCCCGGCATCGGCAAAAATCTCCAGGATCGCTATGAAGTCAGCGTGGTCAATCGGATGACGGCGGATTGGAAGATGTTGGCGGGAGCGAAGTTTGACAAGAGCGATCCTCAGTATCGGGAATGGGGTGCAGATCGGAAGGGCGTCTACGCAACCAATGGCGGAGCGCTGGTTGTCATCAAAAAATCGCAACCGGGTCGGACCGTTCCCGATCTGTTCTGCCTTGGCCTACTCGGCAAATTCACCGGCTATTTCCCCGAATACTCACAGCTCATCACACGCCATCACAATTATCTGAGCTGGGTCGTCTTGAAAGCTCACACTCGCAACACGGCCGGAACAGTAAGTTTGCGCTCGGCTGACCCGCGGGATACGCCGGACATCAATTTCCGATACTTCGAGGAGGGTAGCGATACAAAGGGAGAGGATCTCGACGGCGTTGTGCAAGGCATCAGATTCGTGCGCAACATGACGACGGCGCTTAAGCAGCAGAAAGCTATTGCCGAGGAAGAGCTACCGGGCGAACAAATTCAATCGGATGCCGAGCTTCGCGAATTTGTGCGCAATAATGCCTGGGGACATCACGCTTCCTGCACCTGTCCCATCGGCCCGCGAGATAAAGGCGGCGTATTAACGAGTGATTTTCGGGTGCATGGAACTCAAGGCTTGCGAGTCGTCGATGCTTCGGTGTTTCCGCGCATCCCCGGCTTCTTTATCGTCAGCGCCGTTTACATGATCGGCGAAAAAGCCGCCGACGTGATCCTGGCCGATACGCACTGATTTATGCTCAATTCGGCATCGGGCTCTCTAACTCCTGTCGACAGTCTCGCGCTGCTACTTGGTTTTGAAAGCTACATCCGCTTCGGCGCCGCGCCGCGGCTTCCATTGTAGGGAGTAATATTCGCCGCGGTCGCGGGCCCAGGGATCGAAGACATTGATCACAGGAACGAGTTCGGACTTGAGTTCGGGGATCGTTCTTAACAACACTCGTTTCAGCGGCGAGACTTCGACAAGATGGCCGTTCGATTTCTTCTTTTCCATGATCTTACCGTCAGGGCCGTTTTCGTTGACCCACTTGTAGCCCAGGTTAGTGTAAAATGCCGGTCGAAAACTTGAGGTCAAAAAACGATCACTGAAAAGCCGCCGCGACGCGTTTAGAATAAAGACCTGGAATTGCGTTTCCGAGATGGCAAAACCATGCGGCCGCGCGAATTCAGCCAGCCATCCGACCATGGCATCGACATCTTCGATATTATCGACCAGGCTGCCGTCCGCATGGCCTAGGCAGTCGGTGATCCCGGTGCCATCATCGTTCTTCTGCGCCATCGTGATGATCTTTGACGCGTCGCAACGATGTTGTCCGTAAGTTTCCCGCAGTAGCTCCACGACCCTTTTCTGTTCGGCCCACTCCACTGAGTTTTTTGCCTGCCGCGGGTCGATGAAATCATCAAAGCTGGTCAGCTGCTTGAGCCCATACTGCCGGCGATATTCATTATAACGAGGTATGCCGCGTTCCCGATCGCGAATGATATCTAGAGCCGGTACGTCGATTTTACCACTCGCGCTTTTGAGACGAGGCATGGACAGATTTTGCAGAAAATGCGGATGGTTGTGCAACGTCAGTTGGCCCAGCCGCTGGCGTCCCATCGAGAGCGCCCAATTCGCCATCCCGTGTTGTCGCAGCGCCTGAGTTGCTTTGCCGCGCAGGGTTTCGGCAACAGCGATCTTCGACTTGATGACGTTGGCATCGCTGCTCAACTCGCGGAATTCGATGACATCGGGAACCATCGGGTGCAGGCGATAGGCGTTGATGAACTCCTCGGGAAAATTGAACGGCGAACCAAAATGATTGACGCCGCCATGGATGTCGGACTGGGTGTTGCCCAAACCGACGATACCGGGTCCAGCAGCGAAGGCGGCATACCATTGCGCGGATTTTTTGCCGCTGTCCAATTCAGCAAAGCGGTGAACGACCTGTTCGAGAGCCGCGCTGGCCAAAGGGTGTTTTTCCAACAAACCGGACCAATTGGCATTCATCGCGAGATAAAGCGGTTCGTTGTAAAGCAACTGCGTGGTCCATTCGATGGTGTGGATCTTGGCAATCTCGGCGGCAACTACGAGACGGGCCACTTCGAAGAGTTCGCCGGCGGTAATATCCTTGTGCGCGATCGCCCTGTCGGGCTGGTCCGGCCGCCGTAGGCCTGAATCGGCTTCAGGGCGGGTCCTGGTTTCACGGCGAAACGCATCGACGAAAAGATTGTGCTCACGCGCGAATACGTTGTGAAAGAAACTCAGACCGATGTTCCAATTATCCGGAAAAGCGACAGCCTCCTGTCCGATCCACTGTGGATTGATAGGATCGGCAGAGTTCAATATCGGCAAATAGCCAGCCGATTCCTGCCCGCGCGGATTGCCGTTTTCAAGCAACAGCTTGGCCGGATCGCGCCGATCGCGTTTCACCCGGCGGCGCGAAGTCTCGTCATAGCCGTAAATTTGCGAGGCATCCCACCATGCGGTGACTGTATTTGCTGTCGTTTTATGCGCGCGCGCCAAGTAGGAATTCATGCCGAGGCTAAACGTCGGTGCCGGGATATCCTGAGCGATCAAGCTTTTGTCGATACGATCCCCCGGGCGGCAGCCCAGCCCTTGCACTTCCGCGGGCGGCAAATTGCTCTGGTAGTTTGCCTCCCGATGATGATCACAGCCCATCGCCATCATTGCCGATTGATTCTGTCCTTCGTCCAGATGAGAGAACCAGTCGTGGGTCATGAACTGAACCCAGAAGGCCGCGAACAGGTTTAGATGGGGCGCTCTTTGATAGTCGCAATTCGCTTTAGCCGCGGTTTCCGGCAGCCCGTGACTTTCATTGCATTTGCCGGAAAAGAGCTCTGTTCGGGTGAATAACTGCCGGCTGATCAGCTGCGGGTCGGGCTTCAATAGACCGATACGGTCGCCGTGGCGATTTTTTGCGATGTCGTTGATCGCCATTTCCGCAAACGTGCTTTCGAACTCGACATTACGTGCAAAGGGTTGGCCGGTGGCGCCCATGAGCGGATTCATGATGTCGTTGCATATCCCGCTGACGGTGCGGAAGCGGACCAGTTCACCGGAACATTTTTGCGGTCCGTTGCCACCGACACGTGCGTAAAGCGGATGGTCCATCGCGAGACGTAATTGCGGCCACGTCTTCGAGAAATGACCGGAAGGGCTGCTTCGATCACGCACGTATGCCTCGAACGTGCCGCTGTTGTCGAAAAGGTTAAACTTGAGGAGCTCGATGCGCTGGTACTCGAGATCGAGAAGCGCGCCGTTGGTGCCGCGCCGGTTCAGAGAAAGAAGGCCCAGCTTGCCGGCCAACCCCGAAGTGCGGCTTTCGGCACTGCCCGCCGCCCAGTACCGTTGCCAGTCGGTCCACGGTGTGTTGCGCCAAGCCACCGCTTGGTCACCGCCGCGGCAGCGCGCGCTGTCCTCATGAACCTTTCCGAGAAAGCGCGCCGAGCGTTGCTGCGCGACTTCGCGAAAGCCGCCGAGGGCATAGGCGACGCAGCTACCTAGCTGAGTGTGTCTGAGAAAAGGATAGGCGCCAAGTAAGACTACAACTACGAGTAAAGGAAACAGCCATCTACTTTTCATGTCGTGTACTCATCGAAGCGCTAAAGTGATGCAAAATTCACGCACCGTCATGTCAATTATTGAGTATGCGGGAAGGGATAGGGAACAGTCAATTAATCCATCAGGCGGGCTAATGAATTGCCCTCTGACGATAAAGACTGTATAGCTTTAGCTGCGCTTCGCCATACAGCTAGACTACTACGAGTCAATGCGATCCAATCGATCCCTCATCTTCAAGTCATTCACTCGACATGACCGCCATTCCCGCTGAATTCTACGCTTTGGCAAACGCGTTTCTGTTCGCGTTCCACAATATGCTCACCAAAAAGGCGCTGCGTTATTCCAACCCCGCGACCGGGGTGGTCAGCAGCCTGCTGATCAATATCGTGTTTCTCTGGGGCCTGTCGATCCTGTTCGTGCCGCTGTCGTCTCTCACCAGCGCTTCGATTCTCATCTTTGTTCTCGTCGGATTTTTTCAGCCCGGACTGACGCGTCTGCTTACGTACAAAGGCATCGATACTCTGGGCGTGGCGATTACCGATCCGATTCGCGCGACCACGCCATTGTTCAGCGCCATGATGGCGATTATCTTTCTTGACGAGCAAATCACGTTGCCGATCGTTGTTGCCACTTTGATGATTATCGCGGGCATCATCTTGTTGTCCTGGCGCGGCGATTCGATGAAAATCGCCGGCTCCGCGGTTTTTCTCTGGTACCCGATCGCGGCGTCGGCGCTGGCCGGCGCTTCCCAAGTCGTGCGCAAGTTCGGTCTAGCCGCGGTTCCGCATCCCTTTCTTGCCGCGGCAGTGACCGCAACGTCATCGCTTGTCGTCTCGGTATTGACGCTCTGGTACGTCGAGAAGAGTCAGGAAACCTGGAAGATGAACCGGCAGTGTTTCTGGTGGTTCCTCGCCGCCGGCGTGACCATCAGTCTGGGCATGGTGTGTATCTACTACGCGCTGGATCTGGGCAAGGTTTCGGTGGTCATTCCCATCAGCAGCACCGGCCCGTTCTTCTCGCTGATCCTGACCGCAATGTTTTTGCGCGATGTCGAGCGCGTCACGTTACGTATCGTTCTGAGCGCCGCCATGATCGTTGGCGGCGTGTTGCTGATCACTTTGTGGAAATGAATCCAGCCGGCAATTTTTGTTTGAGCGGAAGCGCCGTCCAACCTATGCTCCCACATTTGGGTCCCAACCGGCGTGCTCAAATCGTGACTCTCCGGTTGGTGCGTGGTAACGGGTGCAGAACCGGCTAGCGCATCTTTGACCGAAAGAGTTGCTTTTAGATCAGCTACGGTTTGATGTTCTGGTTCAGATGGAAAACGTTCTCGGGGTCGTACTTTCGCTTGATCTGTCTCAGACGATCGTAATTCGAACCGTAAGCCGCTGCGACGCGGTCGCCTTCTTCTTCGGTCATGAAGTTCACATAGGCGCCGGCGGAGGCATAAGGCGCCGATGCTTTGAAAAAGTCGCGTGCCCATGCAACGCACGCCGCATCGCGTGCCGCCTCATCCCATCGCCCATGTACATTCATCACAAACTTCGCATCCCGGTGACCATAGGCCATAGCCTCTGAAGGTACCCTGTTGGGCGCCCCGGCGATGAGCCCGATGAAAATTTCGCACTGCGGCGAGGGCAGCTTGCCGGCGAATTCGATCATCGAATCCAAAGCTCCATCGCTCAGTTCTATAAAATTATGGGATTTCCAGTAATTCCTCGCACCCGGCGTAAGCAAAGGGTCGAACGCCTGCTGCCATTGTCGATAAGGCTGAGCGCCGAGATGTTCACCATGAGGGTGTCCAAAACCGCGTAGTGGCTCGATCAGCTTTTCACCCTTGGCGATATCGCCCGCGTAGAATACCGCTAGCACGATAACTTCTTTGCCATGCACGTCCTCGGGAAGAAACGGCAGTGGCGGAGCCTGCCGCAGCACCACCCATACATTGATCTCCTCGGGTGCTGATTCGACAAATTCACGGTACTGTCGTAGGACCTGTTTCGCCTCATCGTACGGGAAAACGATCAGCCCGGCTAATATCTCAGGACCGACGGCATGGAGCGCGAATTCAAATTCGGTTACGACGCCGAAGTTGCCGCCGCCGCCTCGAATTGCCCAGAAGAGATCAGCGTTTTCGCTTTCGCTCGCTCGCGTCCTTTTCCCATCGGATGTGATCACTTCCGCAGAGAGGAGATTGTCGATCGTCATACCGTACTTACGGGTCAGCCAGCCAAAACCGCCGCCTACGGTTAGACCCGCTATACCTGTCGTCGAATTGATTCCCACGGGTGTGGCCAGGCCATGTGCCTGCACCGCTTCATCAAAATCAGCCAGCGTGGCACCGGGTTCGACATAGGCGCGCCTCTTCCCGGCATCGACGCGCACGTTCTTCATAGTTGATAGATCGATCATCACGCCGTCATCACATAAAGCGTTCCCGGCGATGTTATGCCCAGCGCCGCGGATCGATATGTCGAGCCCGTTCTCGCGCGCAAACGCGATTGCACGTGTCACGTCATCGGCTTCTTTGCATCGCACGATGACGGCGGGCCGCCGATCGATCATGGCATTCCATATTTTACGAACTTCGTCATAAGTCGGATCATCAGGTAGCACTACCGGGCCGTTCACTTGGCGCTTAAGCATTTCGGTTTTGTCATTGATTAGAGTTGTCATGGTAATTCCCTCCATTGAATAAAAAGTTAACTAAACCTCGTGGATTATTCTTACGCTTCGTATTTTCCTGATCAAGCGCCGAATGCACAATTTGCCTTATAGCAGTTTTTAGCTGATTTCCATTGCTGCGCTGCTGGTTGCCACGATCTTTATCGTCTCTGCAGCTCCTGCAAAAAAGACTGTATCTCCGGATTTCTCGGTTCAACTCTCACCGCGGCCTTCGCCGCCTCAAAAGCTTTGGAAAGCTCACCGTTCCTGAAGAACGCCCTGGCAAGTCCGAAAACGGCATCAAAACTGTTGGGCGATAACTTTACCGCTTCTGTATATGCGGAGATCGCTTGCGGGAAATTCCCGTTTGAAAGCGAACTTCCACCGTGGGCGATCAATGCCTTCAAGAACTCACTTCGGCCTTTTGCCGATGTCGGTTGCAACCCAAGGATCTCCTTGAAATAATCGACCGCAGACTCGAAATTGCCTGAGTTGAAAGCGTCGAGGCCGCCGGCAAAAAGGGCATCGATCAAAATGTCGAGAACCTCTCTTTTACTTTCCTCCGGCGATAATCTGTAGGCGGTGCGCAGCGGGGTAAGGGCCTGACGCCAGCTCTTCAAGCCTATGTAAGAACGGCCCAGGTAAAGATAGGCCCGGCCGAAATTTGGATCCAGGTCCGTTGCCCTTTGGAATTTCGGGATGGCTTCGCGGTACTTGCCGCTGTTGAATAACGCCAGTCCCTCATCAAATTCATACCGGGCATCAGAAACCACGCCCGGTATCATGGCGCAAGAGCTGAAGAGGAGAGCCGCGACGACCAGTGCGAAGATTTGTCTATGGATTTGCATATGACCTCTTTTTGAAACTACGGATCATAAACAATCATATCAAAATCAGCCCAAAGCTGCATCTGGGCGATACGCAGTATCTCAGGTATAAATGCATAGTAGAGCCGTTCTTCCCCGGCATTCTATTAAATTGTCTCGAATTATAATCGTCCAGCAAGCTACTCCGGGTTAGGAGCCGCTTGCTTGAGGTGGCGGGCAATATGCCGGCCCTTTTATGGGGCAGGTGAATTTGGTATGGTCCGCCGACAACAGGAGGGACACCGGGATATGTTCAACGACGCATATAACCGCAACCTTGTCAGCAAACTTCGGCCAAACAGCCATCGCAATTGCCTCATTTGGTTCATCGTTGTTTTAATCGGCACCTTGTTTGTTCCACCCGGATTGGTTTCGAAGAATGGCCATGCCTTTGCTGCGGACGCAGCAGACCAGCCTGCCAGATATGACTCGGTGTTTGGGTTCGGCAAGCAATCGTTAGGGATTAGTGCAGGGCACGGATTAGCACTTCCGATAGGTGGCACTCAAACTCCGGAACTGGAAGATATTCAGTTCGTCTATGTGACTCCGCGATGGGGCGTCGGTATCTCGGATCCCTTGGGCGGCAGCAGTTGGTACAGAGGAAACTTCGAGTTGTTGCTCGAAGGAACCTTTCTCTACAATTTTGAGCCTAAAAGCGGCATTGCGGGAGGCATTACTCCGATGATCCGCTACAATTTCCTGACCGGCAGTCGTTTAATTACGTTCTTACAAGCCGGAGCAGGAGTTTTAGCCCTGGATGCCGATCTCACGGGGCAGTCTGACGGCTTGAGTTTTGCCCCGCAGACAGGGTTGGGTTTTCACTACTTCTTTTCGCAGCGCACCGCACTAACCGGAGAGTGGCGCCTTCATCATATCTCCAACGCAGGTATGCACGACAGCAACGCCGGCATCAACAGCAGTCTGGTTCTGATTGGCGTTACGTTCTTCCTGAGATAGGAATCGCACCAGCGCGAGCGGCCGCTAGAAGAAACGCAGTTGATGGAGAAAGATGAGAAGGACTGCCACCGGGCTTAGGAAGCGAATCAGCATCGACCAGCCGGCAAAGCGGAATGCGGACATCTCACCGGCGCTCAATTGTTCTCTGCGCTCGTCGGCGGTCAAAACCCATCCGGTGAAAACAGCGATCAGCAGAGCTCCTATCGGCAGCAGATAATTTGTCGCCAGGCTATCCATGAGACCCAGGAACTGCTCGCCTAACGCAGAAGGAAGTCCCAAGACAAAGATGATGCCGCCCAGGGTCCAGCTCGCTTTCTTTCGCGACCAACCTTGCTCATCGACGAAATAGGCGCACACGACTTCCAGCAGCGACATCGCTGACGTCAGCGCAGCGAAGCTAAGAAGAATAAAGAAGCCCAGAGCAACCAGATAACCTGCCGGCAATTGAGCAAAAGCGATCGGCAGGGTGCGAAAGATCAAACCGGGCCCGGCCGACGGCTGAAGGTCGAAACTAAAGACCAATGGAAAAATTATAAAACCCGCAAGAATCGCCACGAGAGTGTCTCCAATAGCCACAAAAAACGCCGATCGCTCGAGATGGGTTTGGCGGGAAAGGTAACTGCCATACGTCACCATCGTTCCCATTCCCAGACTGAGAGAGAAAAGAGCCTGTCCGAGGGCTTCGAGAACCGCTGCGGGATCTAACTTTTGCCATTGCGGTTGCAGCAAGAACTCAAGTCCGGCGGCAGCGCCGTCGGTTTGCACCGCATAAAAAAGCAGACCCAAGAGGAGGGCGAACAGAAGCGGCATCATGATCTTGTTGCCCATTTCGATGCCGCTGGACACGCCTCTCGAAACTACGCCGATGGAAAAAAGCATAAAGATCAAAAGCCAGAAGATCTGGAGCCAGGGACTGTCGTTGAGCCGGACGAAAAGAGCCGTAATCTGCGCGGGAGATTGGCCGGCAAAGGAATGTGTCAGTGAGAGATAAACGTAGTGCAAAACCCAGCCGCCCACGACGGCGTAATAGGAGAGAATCGTGAAACCGCTGATGACGCCGAGCCAGCCCGTGAAAACCCATGGCGACCCCGGGCGTAGCGTTCTAAACGCGCCTACGGGATTTCGTTGAGTCTTTCTGCCGATGAGGAATTCGGCGAGCATGATCGGGATGCCGATGGCCAGGACGCAACCGATGTAAAGAAGAATGAATGCCGCGCCGCCGTATTGTCCGGTGATATATGGGAAGCGCCACACATTGCCAAGGCCGACGGCGGAGCCCATCGACGCGAGAATAAAGCCGAAGGCGCCCGACCAGTGTCCCCGCAAGTTCGTTTGCACTTGTATCCCCCTGTCTCTCGACTGCAGACAAATGCGTTTGTTCTAAGAGATCACGTTTGGTGAATTGTATATTTGATTCTTCGATACTCAATATGTCGGTGATCCGCCTATGGCATGTCGAATTGTATAGCATAGCGACCAATCGAAAACGCCCGGCTAAAATCTGGACTGATCAGTGATGCGTCTCTCAACGGCGTAATGAGTGCTTCATCTCCGACGCAAATGCGTCGGGGTAGCGTCATGAGTTGTATGTAAATAGTAGGGGGTTGTGCGGCAATTTTCATTCAAGGGGTACATCGGTTCCACAAAACTTAAGGGTTTTGTTAACGCCTATCAATCAAGTTGGCAATATATTTAGCGCCAAAAACTCTTGCTATGTTCCCGCCGTTTCGTTTAATATCGCCGACGTTGATGTGGGATAGAGCAATTTAGATCCTGCCGACCTTTTGAGCGCGAGTTTCCAATAAGCGAATTGATTGCGTTCATTCTTGTGTTTCCCGTTTACCGCGCCGCAGCGGCAAAGTCGTAGACTATAAGGCTACGAACAAAACACTCTCTGATGACCGACCCCTTCTTCGACCATCCGATTCTCAACTTCCCGTACGAATATCCCAAGAGACACTGGGAGCTCGACGACCAGGGCCAGCCGACGCAGCAAATCATCGAACATCGCCGCCGTGCTCAGTTCATCACACCAATTCCCAAACCAAAGAAGCGCAAAGCATCGGCGGCTCAACAGCAAATAATCTTCGACGAGGGCAAAGGACTTTCTACTCAGAAACAGCAGTACGATATCACTGCCACCATCAACCGGGTCCGGCAAGAAGTCGACGCGTGGAGAAGTTTACCGACTCCGGCCCAAGTCACGCCAGAAACGGCTCGTCTGTTACACCACTGGCGTAACCACAACTTTAACGATATTCGGCCGTTTTTTTGCCAGGTTGAGGCCGTAGAGACTTTGATCTGGCTTACTGAGGTGGCGTCTCATTTCGTAGCAGGGAAGAGCATACTGGAACATCTTTCTGCCGCTAGCACTGAAGCAAATCCCGAGCTCCAGCGTCTAGGGTTGAAACTTGCCACCGGCGCAGGCAAGACGACGGTCATGGCGATGATCATTGCTTGGCAGACGATCAACGCTGTTCGCCGTTCCGGGAGTAAGCTCTTCACGCGCGGATTTCTTGTTGTCGCGCCCGGTCTCACAATAAAGGATCGTCTTCGTGTTTTGCAGCCAAATGACCCGGACAGCTATTACAAAGATCGGGAATTAGTTCCGCAAGACCTCCTTGAGGAAGTCACGCGGGCCAAGATCGTCATCACGAATTTCCACGCGTTCAAGCCCCGCGAGCGCCTGGAAATCTCCAAAGGCGGTCGCGCGCTGCTCCAGGGCCGTACGGGAACGGAGATCGAGACGACTGAGACCGAAGGGCAGATGATCCAACGCGTGATGCCCGAGCTTATGGGGATTAAAAACATCCTGATTCTCAACGACGAGGCGCACCATTGTTACCGCGAAAAACCCGGCGATAAAGACGACGAGGATCTGAAAGGCGAGGACAGAAAAGAGGCGGAGAAAAACAACGAGGCCGCGCGCGTCTGGATTTCCGGCTTAGAAGCGGTGAACCGCAAGCTCGGTATTGCTCGCGTCGTTGATCTGTCTGCCACGCCATTCTTTCTGCGCGGATCAGGGTACGCCGAAGGCAGTCTCTTCCCTTGGACGATGAGCGACTTCTCGCTGATGGACGCCATTGAGTGCGGTATCGTCAAGCTCCCGAGGGTGCCCATCGCGGATAACATCCCCGGCAACGAGATGCCGATGTTCCGCAATCTCTGGGAGCATATACGCGCCAAAATGCCCAAGAAGGGCCGAGGCAAGGCAGGGGCTCTCGATCCGCGCGATCTGCCGCCACAACTGCAAACCGCACTCGATGCGTTGTACGGTCACTACAAGCTAACGTTTGAGCTTTGGGCCAAGAATAAGATATCCGTTCCGCCCTGCTTCATCGTCGTTTGTAATAATACCTCGACCTCCAAGCTCGTTTATGATTACATTTCCGGCTTCCAGCGCCAGAACGACGACGGCACGAGTCAATTGGAGTTCGGCAAGTTCCCGCTCTTTCAAAATCATGACGAGCACGGCAATCCGCTGCCGCGCCCGAGAACAATTCTGATCGACAGCGAGCAACTCGAGTCCGGTGAATCGTTGGATGACAATTTTCGCGCCATGGCCGCCGATGAGATCGATCGTTTCCGGCGTGAGATCGTCGAGCGCACCGGCGACTTTCGCCAGGCCGAGAATCTTACTGACCAAGATCTGTTGCGCGAAGTGATGAACACTGTGGGGAAGCCCGGTCGGCTCGGTGCCGACATTCGCTGTGTCGTCTCTGTCTCGATGCTGACCGAGGGCTGGGACGCCAACACTGTGACACACGTGCTCGGCGTGCGCGCCTTCGGCACGCAGCTTTTGTGCGAGCAGGTGATCGGCCGCGCGTTGCGCCGTCAGTCGTATGACCTTAACGATGACAACCTATTCAACGTCGAGTACGCCGATGTCCTCGGCATCCCGTTCGACTTCAACGCAAAACCGGTGGTAGCGCCACCCCAGCCACCGCGTGAGACCGTCCAGGTGAAGGCCGTTCGGCCCGAGCGTGATGCGCTCGAAATTCGCTTTCCACGCGTGGAAGGCTATCGCGTGGAGCTGCCCGAAGAGAGGTTAACGGCTGAGTTCAACGAAGACTCCGTACTGGATCTCACGCCCGAGCTGGTTGGAGCCACGGAGACGCGCAACTCTGGAATCATCGGCCAGCACGTGGATCTTAACCTCGTGCATACTGGCGACGTGCGGCCATCGCAGGTGGTCTACGAACTGACATCTTATTTAGTTCTCAGCAAATATCGCGACTCTAACGGTGAACCAGAACTCCACTTGTTCGGCCAGCTCAAGCGCATCGCGCGGCAGTGGCTCGATGGGTATCTTGTCTGCAAGGGCGGCACCTACCCGGCGCAGCTCAAGTACAAGATGCTCGCGGACATGGCCTGCCAGAGGATCACTACGGCCATTAACCGGGCGCTAATTGACAAGCGGCCAATCAAGGCGGTACTCGACGCTTACAACCCTGTTGGGTCCACCGCCCATGTTCGCTTCAACACATCAAGGACCGACCGTTGGGAAACCGACTCGCGGCGCTGCCACATCAACTGGGTCGTGCTGGATAGCGATTGGGAAGCCGAGTTTTGCCGCGTCGCGGAGTCTCATCCTCGCGTACGCGCCTACGTCAAAAACCACAATCTCAGCCTCGAAGTCCCATATCGGTACGGATCGGAAATGCGCAAGTACCTGCCGGACTTCATCGTGCTGGTTGATGACGGCCACGGCGGCGATGATCTGTTGAACCTGATCGTCGAGATCAAGGGCTACCGCCGCGAAGACGCGAAGGAAAAGAAGTCCACTATGGACACCTACTGGGTTCCCGGCGTGAACAATCTCAAAACTTACGGCCGCTGGGCCTTCGCCGAATTCACCGAGGTTTACCAGATCGAGACTGACTTCAAGGCCAAGGTCGAAAGCCAGTTCAACAAGATGATCGCTTCACTTGCCGGATAGGAGCCGACGTAGAGAATAATATGGCAAAGAAATCGCAACTTAAGTCTTCGCCAAAGAAGATCGAAGCGCTGGCACACAGTGAGGCCAGGCGCAAAAACATCCCTACGGCCGAGTACCAGTCCGTTATTCAGAAGGAGGAAGAAAAGCCCAAGACGATAAAGTATCCGCGCAACACCGATCTTGATCCGCAGCTTGTCTGGCGCGGGAAGGATGAGCAGGACTGGAGCGACCTCGTCGTCCACGCGCCACCGCTTTACATCCAGGAAAAGGTTCATCCCAAGGTTCTTATTGATGATCTGCTCAGGCAGACGCGCGAGCAGCGCGATCAAGAGGCCGGCGCACAGACTGATCTGTTCGCCGACTTCAACGGCATGCCCGCCGGTGTGGATAAGACCGAGTTCTACCAGCACGACCAGAACTGGTCGAATCGGATGATCCTTGGCGATTCCCTTCAGGTGATGGCGTCGCTCGCCGAGCGCGAGGGCCTGCGAGGCAAGGTGCAGTGTATCTACATCGATCCGCCCTACGGCATCAAATTCAACAGCAACTTCCAGTGGTCCACCACGAGCCGCGACGTGAAGGACGGCAACGCCGGCCACATCACTCGCGAGCCGGAGCAGGTCAAAGCCTTCCGCGACACCTGGCGCGACGGAATCCACAGCTACCTTACTTACCTCCGGGACCGCCTTACCGTTGCTCGCGATTTACTAACCGATTCGGGATCTATCTTTGTGCAGATCGGCGATGAAAACGTGCATCGCGTCCGAGCGGTGATGGACGAGGTATTTGGAGATGAAAATTGCATCTCCATTATAACAAATCAGAAAACTACGAGCGCTGGGGGCGGCCAAGGCGGCGAGAATGCATTTCAGAACGTTTCTGATTTTGTTGTTTGGTATGCGAAGTCCAAGAATAGTTTTAAGTATCGTTCGCTTTACACAGGGAAAACATTGGGAGAGCAGGGCGCGCTCAACTACAGCTGGGCATGTTTTGACGATGGCAACATGGTGCGTCTGTTGAACGATCAAGTCGTAGAACACTTCACGAAACCGGGTGTGCGCCTTTTTCGGCACGACAATTTAACGTCGTCTTCGGGCGTTGATAAGACACGATTTGAAGTGGAGTTTGATGGAAAGCGCTTCAGACCTCATCCAAGCGTTTGGAAAACTAGTGAGTTGGGAATGAGGAGACTCCGTTTTGCGAATCGTCTGATGGCTCCCGCAAACACGTTACGTTACATTCGCTACTTGAACGATTTTCCAGTTAACATTACGACAAATGTTTGGACAGATATGACTGGTGGCGTGACCGACAAAGTGTATGTCGTTCAGACTGCTGCGAAAGTCATTCAACGCTGCGTCCTCATGGCCACCGATCCGGGCGATCTCGTGCTCGACCCCACTTGCGGTTCCGGCACCACGGCCGCCGTCGCCGAGCAATGGGGCCGGCGCTGGATAACGATTGATACTTCACGCGTGGCGCTGGCGCTGGCTCGCGCCCGCATCATGGGTGCGCGCTATCCCTATTACCTGCTGGCTGATTCCCGCGAAGGCCAGCTCAAAGAAGCCGAAGTTACCCGCACTACGCCAAGTTCGCAGCCCGTGCACGGGAACATCCGCCATGGGTTTGTCTATGAACGCGTGCCGCACATCATGCTCAGTTCAATTGCCAACAACGCGGAGATCGATGTCATCTGGGCCAGGGGGAG
>JBBDNJ010000178.1:0-20458 GCA_040877705.1 Binatia bacterium
CATGAACTTTTCAAAACCGGCTTCGATCTCCGCTACTGGTCTCTCCCGTTGGCGAATCGATTCGCTGACTTCCTCGGCTTCACCCATGAGGGCAGCCACATCACCGCCGCTCTTCTTTAATTTACCTATCTCGCCGGACAGACGGTTCTTTTTCTCTTTCAGCTTCTCCAGATTTGCCAAGGCTTCCCGGCGGTCGCGGTCGAGAGCAACAAATTCGTCCCAGTCGATCTCCGTACCCCGGGTCGCCAGCCGCTTTTTTACCTGATCCAAATCATCGCGCAAAAGTTTCACATCTAACATAGAAACCCTTAAGGCAGGCCAAAGGCATTCTCGATGTGTTCTACCACCGGCAGCGGCCCGGACCAAGAAATCCCGACTATATCGAATCTAGCTTCTCGTTGATTGAGTCTTTTGGCATTCAAGAAGAACTGAGCGGCGTGAATCATTTTTTTCTGTTTTCTAAATTCGACAGCTTCCAACGGTGTGCCGAAGCCGCTTCCCGTACGGGTCTTAACTTCGACAAAAACGATGACCCGGCGGTCTAAGGCAATTAGGTCCAGCTCGCCCACGGCACAACGATAGTTGCGCTCGACGAGTTTGTAACCTTTCTTCTTCAGATACCGTTCGGCGATCTGCTCGCCCTCTTTACCTAACAGAATCTTGGCGTTGTTTAGAATCATGACTTAGCGAAGGGCAATCCTAACTCGGCTTCAGTGTCGATGGCGCACATATCGCGCACAGGCTTGAAGCTTCGACGATGAATCGGCGATGGCCCAAACCGGCGCAAAGCCTCCATGTGCGTGACGCAGCTATACCCCTTATGACTCGCAAAGCCATATTCCGGATAGCTCTTGTCGAGTTCGACCATCAGAGTATCGCGCGAAACCTTGGCCAGAATCGAAGCCGCGGCAATCGATAGGCATAGCTGATCGCCCTTAACGACAGTTCGTTGTTGCGGCAGTTGCTTCGAGATAGGTGTTAGCTGAAAAAACTCCGCCGGGATCATTTGATTCCCATCGATGAGTAAACAGTCAGGTAGCGGCCGCAAGGCTCGGAACGCTTTCACCATCGCGAGGAGACTGGCCTGCAGAATATTGATCCGATCGATTTCCTCGACTTCAACGACACCGACGCCCCAGCTCAGCGCCGATTCTCTGATCACCGGTGACAACTTCGCGCGCTGCACTGCGGTTAACAGCTTGGAATCTTTGATATCCACATGCGTGAACCCCCTGGGCAAAACGACCGCTGCGGCAACCACAGGCCCTGCCAATGGGCCTCGGCCGACCTCATCCAGTCCCGCGATACACCTGAATCCGCGCAGATAAGACGCTTCCTCAATGGCACCCTGTGGAATCGGCCGCTCGAACTCCTCCGACAAGGTGAACTGTTTACCGCTCATTGCCTTTCACTTGTAGCCAAAAGAAAAAACAACTGCAAATAAGATTTCAACCGCTTACTAGCGGAAAGAATCTGGAGACATCAAAAAGCTCCCTCTTGCACGAGCTTTCAAGCCTCATGCCGCCGCGAATGTAAGTCCTCAACGCGAACCGACTCGTATTGGAAATGGCAGTGTGCTTATGTTAGAAAAATGCAATGGAACTCACGCTTAAAGAGGTGCAACACGTCGCCGTGCTGGCGCGGTTGCGCTTGACTCCAGAGGAAGAAAGGCAATTAACCGATCAGCTTGGAAAGATCTTGCAATATATGGAAAAACTCGGTCAGCTCGATACCTCGCAAGTCGAGCCCTTCGATCATGCGGCGGCCAGCGCCAACGCCTTTCGAGATGACATAGTCTCGAATACCCCCAACCCAGAAGCAATTTTGGCCAATGCGCCGGCAAAGGAACAAACCTTTTTTCGAGTTCCAAAGATCATCGAATGAGTCTGTACTCACTCACACTTCATGAAGCGAGCGAAAAGCTGCGCAAACGCGAGGTTTCGTCCCAAGAACTGATCGAAGCCGTTTTCCAACGCATCTCAGACACCGACGACGACGTTCGCGCTTATCTCACCTTATGCCGTGATGCCGCGCTGGCACAGGCGAAGCAAGCCGATGGACGTCTCAAGCAAGAGAGAACCCGTTCTCCTCTGCTCGGCATTCCAATCGCGGTTAAAGATAACTTTCTTATCCAGGGCGTGCGAACAACATGTGCATCAAAGATATTGGGCGATTTTATTGCGCCCTATGACGGTAGCACGGTGGCAAGATTACGATCAGCCGGCGCAGTAATCACCGGCAAGACCAATCTTGATGAGTTTGCTATGGGTTCCTCCGCAGAAAATTCTGCTTTCTTTTCGACCCGCAACCCTTGGAATTTCAATCGCGTCCCCGGAGGATCCTCGGGCGGATCGGCAGCGGCAGTGGCCGCGGATCAGTGCATTGCGGCATTGGGCACCGACACCGGCGGTTCGATTCGTCAACCCGCGGCCTTCTGTGGAATCGTCGGATTGAAGCCGACCTACGGTCGCGTCAGTCGCTATGGCATCATCGCCTTCGCGTCGTCAATGGATCAGGTGGGGCCTCTGACGAAGGATGTCCGGGACTGTGCCCTTCTGCTTGAAGCGATTAGCGGCCACGATCAGGCGGACGCAACTTCAGTGAATCGTCCGGTACCCAAATACTCCGAATCGCTGACGGACGACATTAAGAGCTTACGTCTGGGTATCCCAAAAGAGTATTTCACCACGGGGCTGCAACCAGCCGTAGAGCAATCGATTGGCGCCGCCATCGGCCAGCTCGAAAAGAGCGGCGCCATCATCCAGGAGATTTCTCTACCGCATACCGAGTACGCGGTGGCCGTCTACTACATCGTCGCCACTGCCGAGGCAAGCTCGAATCTCGCCCGCTATGACGGCATGCGGTTCGGCCATCGTGCTGCCGGCAAGGATTTGACCGAAACTTACATGCTGAGCCGGGAAGAAGGTTTTGGGCCCGAGGTGAAGCGACGCATTATGCTCGGCACCTATGCTCTTTCAGCCGGATACTACGACGCCTACTACCTGAAGGCTCAACGGGTTCGCACTTTGATCCACCGCGATTTTGACGAGGCATTCAAACACTGCGACGCCATTATCACTCCGACCTCGCCGACTACGGCCTTTAAGATTGGCGAGAAGATACAAAACCCGCTGGAAATGTATCTGTCGGACATATGCACTATTCCGGTAAACCTTGCCGGCGTCCCGGCTCTCTCCCTACCATGCGGCTTCGACGCTGAAGGATTGCCGATCGGCATGCAAATCATCGGTAAGCACTTTGACGAGTCGACCATCTTGCGAGCGGCTTATGCTTACGAACAACAGACTCACTGGCACAAAAAGAAACCCAAGCTGAATCAGCCATGAAATACGAAAGCGTGATCGGGCTCGAAGTTCATGCCCAGCTCCTGACCCAATCGAAAATCTTCTGCGGCTGCTCCACCCAATTTGGCCAGGCGCCGAACCACAATACCTGCGCAGTGTGCACCGGCTTTCCTGGCGTCTTACCGGTTTTGAACAAGAAGGTGGTGGAGTTTGCCATTCGGGCCGGACTTGCGACACATTGCGAAATCACGCGTTCGAGCCGCTTGGCGAGAAAGAATTACTTCTATCCGGATCTACCCAAAGGATACCAGATCAGCCAGTACGAACTGCCTATCTGCGCCAACGGCTACGTCGATATCGATTTAGACGGCACTTCGAAACGGGTCCGGCTGACCCGCATTCACATGGAAGAAGATGCCGGAAAGAACATTCACGATAGTCACGGCGATTCGAGCCTAGTGGATCTCAATCGCGCCGGTGTCCCTCTATTAGAGATCGTCAGTGAACCGGATATGCGCAATCCGGTAGAAGCAGGAATCTATCTTAGAACGTTGCGGGCGATCCTGCAGTATCTGGACATCTGTGACGGTAACATGGAACAAGGGAGCTTCCGTTGCGATGCAAATATCTCGGTTCGGCCCCAGGGAACTGACGCCTTGGGCACGAAAGTAGAGATTAAAAACTTGAACTCGTTCAAAGCCATTGAAAAAGCGCTCGAGTATGAAATCGTAAGGCAGATGGACACGCTGTCGGAAGGTGGAAAGCTGATTCAAGAAACGCGGCTGTGGGACGAAAACAAGGAACAGACACGCGCCATGCGATCAAAAGAATCGGCTCACGATTATCGCTACTTCCCCGATCCGGATCTTCTACCCATCGTCATCGATGAGAAATGGATTGATGAGATTCATACCTCTCTCCCTGAGCTTCCAGTCACCCGAAGATCGCGGTTTTTGTCACAATATGCCCTTCCCCTCTATGACGCGGAGCTACTCACCAGTCGCAGAGATATTGCCGATTACTTCGAGACTGCGGTTACATTTTATTCTAACGCAAAGGCGATCAGTAATTGGATCATGGGCGAACTCTTTCGCATACTCAAGGAAAGAAAGCTCGACCAGCAGCTCTATATCAAGACTTGGCCGGTACGAGCGGAACATCTGGCCGAATTGGTACAGCTCATCGATCAAGACAAGATTAGCGGAAAGATCGCAAAAATGGTTTTTGATGCACTCATCGACGCAGAACGATCGCCACAGAGTATCGTTAAGGAAAAGGGGTTAGAGCAGATCTCAGACGTCGCAAGAATCGAGACATCGATCGATCAGGTTCTGGCGGCCTATCCAAAACAGATCGCGGACTACCGCGGCGGTAATGAAAAGATCTTCGGATTTCTCGTCGGCCAGGTAATGAAAGCAACGCAGGGAAAAGCAAACCCTCAGAAGGTCAATGAAATTCTAAAGGCGAAACTCTCCTGCACCGTTTCAACTTAGAAGGAATCATGTATCATCTCGGAAGTAGTCCCGCCTAGCCACTTAAGGTAAGGAAGACCGGGCCTCCGGCCGGTACGCTTGAGGCAGATTCAAAATAATACCTGTCAGTCCATCCTGTTTCAGGTTTCGCAATTGCCGGTCGGCGTCATCACGAATACGAAAATTACCAATGCGCACGCGCAGTGAGCCGGCGCCTTCGGTCACGGAAACAGCATATCCGCGCCGTTCGAACGTATTCGCCCAATGCCGTGCCTCAGTCCGATCAACAAAAGCTACTTGAATAATGTAACCTTCGAGGGATCTCGGTACCGGCCGCAAGAGCGGTTTGGTGTCCAGCGGTTTCTCAGCCGGTTTTTTGCGAATCAATGCTAGTTTTTCTTCAACAGCTCTTCCCGGATCTTCCGGCGGATTTGGTTGGGTTAAAAGCGCTGGAGCGGGAAGATCTATTGTCGCTGGATTCGATTGCATTTTTGGAAATGCCGACACTATCTCGAACGGCTTCTCTGCGACGGACTGCGTCTGCGATTGCTTGGGAGATGATGGCATCATTTTGTCTGCCGGAGCCGCGGAAGTGTTTTCCTTCTTCAGCTCTGTTTTTTGCTCTTCACCCATTGGCGATGGCATTGGCATCGGTAACTGGGGAGTGGGCAGGTCCGGTTTAGATGCAAACTTCTCAGTTTGACCAACTTGCTCAAGAATAGTGCTTGAGTTAAGAGAGGTTTCTTGAGTAACTTCTGGCTGAGTTACCGGATCAATTGCTTTTGCGTCACTTTGCGGCTGGACAGGTCTTCGGGCCTTTGGACTGGGTTCAGCAGGCTTAGCGATGACTGAAGGCGAGGTAACGCCATCGAGTTCGGCTGTCCGGCGTTTCGCTATATGTGATTTGACGGGTTGCGGCTTTTCAACAACCACCGCACTTACGGACTTCTCCTCTGCGGCAATCTCTGCTTTTACAAGTTCAGCGACCTTCGGTGCCGGTGGTGCGGGGTGCAAAGTTTGGGCTGGCTCAGCGATGATTGTGGAGGGCAGCGGAACCCTTTCTGGTTTGAGTGCCGGGGTTTTCGCCATATCTGATCGCAAGGGTTGCGACTTTTCAACAACCACCGCACTTACGGACTTCTCCTCTGCGGCAATCTCTGCTTTTACAAGTTCAGCGACCTTCGGTGCCGGTGGTGCGGGGTGCAAAGTTTGGGCTGGCTCAGCGATGATTGTGGAGGGCAGCGGAACCCTTTCTGGTTTGAGTGCCGGGGTTTTCGCCATATCTGATCGCAAGGGTTGCGGCTTCTCATCAACGACCGCATTTACGGACTTCTCCTCTGTAGCGATTTCTGCTTTTACAAGTTCAGCGACTTTCGGTGCCGGTGGCACGGGGCGGGATGCTTGTATCGACTTTGGTGAGATGAAATTAGAATCTGTCGACGACTTCCTACCCAATTCAGGCAGCATCGCCACCGGCTCTTCCGTCTTCTTAGCAGCGGGTTCTTTTTTAGTGCTAGGTGCAGGCTTTTTAACCTCCGGAGCAGTTGGTGCTTCGACCGCGGGCGTTATCGGTTTGAACTCCTGCTTTGAATTGCCTGGGTTCGTCGGGAGAACTTCCTCTTGGATCGGCGGCCGAAAATCGGGCTTCTGTTCCAGCGCAGAGAAAGAAACTAAATTTATCGGCCCGTCTTCCTCCACCGCGAAAATCACGGCAACCTCCAAGAGGGTATTCTCACTCAAATCTTGCTTTAGAAACGCTTTCACCTTCTCTTTCGGAAAGTATGCGATAGCGCGCTCCGTACCAACGCGCGACCCCGCCGCATCCGGTGTTACAGTTCTCCAGGTAAAATTTAAACCGTAACCCGCGAATTCCTTGTCGCTATAAATCTCTACGTCACTTGAAAGAATTTGTAGCAACTCCTTGCCGTAAAGAGCAAATAGCCGAGCTACTTTAGCGCTATATTCACCTTTTGTTTTAAAAGTTTCCGTGGCCCCAAGAACAACTTCGAGGAAACGCTCATCAGGGACCTTAACTGCCGAGTGCGTATAGAACCCTATTCCTCCCACCGATGCGATATTATTTGCGAATTGCAGGCTAGCGGTTTTAGGGTTTTGAATGATTTTGGCGACTAAACGATTTAAATTTTCTTTATACCTTTCGCCCAAATAACGGCCTTTTGGAGTACTGTAGTGAGATGGTGGAGTTGCGATCAATCCGAAAGGTGACAATTTCCTTGAGGCATCGTCGACTTGAAGTGTGCAACCCTCAGTCAAAAGCAGTGCCGCCGCTACAAGTAGCGCTAACCATAGATTTTGAACGATTAGAATCATTTGCTGCCTTTTTCACAACCGAAAGTCTGCGAAAAACTTTTCTTGACAGGTTATGTCCTTCACTTATAATGAAACGGTTTTTTGAAGAATATATCAAGAATATAATCGCTACTTAATGTAAAGACAATCTTTTTTTTCAACCAAGCGAGATAACTGCGATGGCAATAGGGGAACTGCTAAGAGCGAAGGGTATTATCACCAGCGAGCAACTTGAGAAAGTGCTTCATCAACAGAAAATTGCCGGCGGCCGCTTGGGCGATAATCTGGTTGCACTTAAATACATCAGCCGAGAAAACTTAGAGGCGATCCTTCAAGAGCCGCCACATATTCCAAAAACTGCTGCAGAAACGGAATTGGATGGTAATTTCTTACTTAACTGTCTGTTGCGGACGATGTATGTTTCCGCGCTGCAAACCATTCCCGAGCTTTCAGAACAAATAAAGCTCACCCGAGGTGTGGTTGAGGAGTTGCTAACGTTCGCCAAGAAAGAAGCGCTTATAGAAATCCGCGGACCCTCTGAGAAAAATCACAACATCATGCGCTATGCTCTTACAAACGCAGGCAAGGAGCGGGCAAACGAAGCTCTTCGACGTTGCGAATACATTGGACCGGTTCCCGTACCGTTAGAAGCCTATCAACTCCAGGTTCAAAAGCAGACCATCACCAACGAAGTAGTCAGTATTGAAAAGCTCAAGAACGCGCTGTGCCACCTCGTGCTCTCAGAAGACATTGTCCGACGGCTTGGTCCTGCGTCAAACTCCGGTAGAGCCATTTTGATATACGGCGCCGCGGGTAACGGAAAAACAGCCATCGCCGAAGCTCTAGTAAGCGCTTTTGAACAACCGGTTTATATCCCCTATTGCCTCGAAGCGGATGGACAGATAATCAAGATATTTGATCCATCGGTTCACATTCCATTTGCCACGGAAACCGAGGAACACAAGGACGACAGTCATCCGATGTTTTTGCCTCACCTTGCGTATGATCCCAGGTGGGTGCGCTGTAGAAGGCCTTACATTATTTCCGGTGGCGAGTTGACGCTTGAGATGCTAGATTTGGATTTTGATCCGAATTCGAAGTACTATGAGGCGCCTCTGCAGATGAAGGCGATCGGCGGGGTATTTGTTATCGACGACTTCGGGCGCCAGCGCGTCCGGCCCCATGAGCTGTTAAACCGTTGGATCTTTCCGCTCGAGCGCAAAGTCGATTACCTGACGCTTCACACCGGCAAAAAATTTGCTTTGCTTTTTGACCAGCTGGTCATCTTTGCGACCAACTTTCCCCCGGAGGAGCTCATGGACCCTGCGCAGCTGCGCCGCGTTCATTACAAGATGAAAATCAGTCCACCGACCGCCGATGAGTATAAAGAAATATTCCAGCGCGTCTGCGACTCCTATGGTTTGGAATTTTCGGAAGAGATCATAGCGTACCTGCTCAATTCCTTTTATATCAAGCATAAAATTCCATTTGCCGGATTTCACCCGAAATTTATCGCTGAACACGTCATCGCATCGTGCAACTATATGGGCACTCAACCGCGAATCACGCGCCAACTGCTTGCCGATTCTATCGAGAATATAGTCGTTCTTCCTAATTCTCCCTCGCACGAGTAATTATCCATGTCAAAGCCGCTGGCTCTGCTTATTCACTCAATCGATTCTTCCTTGCCAGCCATATCCAAACTCTTGGAAGCACGAGATTTTCTTGTTCGTGTGAGCCGTTCGCTCGAAGAAGCCGAGCGCGTGTTCCACGCCATCCCCGTGGACCAGGTTAAGGTCGTTTTCGCGGATATATCTCTCTGCCGCGGCAGCGCATGGCACCAATTTATGGATCGGATCTCGCGTAATGGCACGCAACTGACCGTCATTTGTTCTCACCCTAATTATACGCAAACACTTTGCAGCCTATTAGGACACGCCAGCCAGTTGGTGGGAGATCAAACAGCACCGCATTCGATCAAGGCACCTCTCATGATTGGAGAGACTCCTCAGTTTCACGAAGTGCTAAAGCTAGCAAATCGATATGCCATGCACGACATCACCGTTCTTATTACCGGCGAGACCGGCACTGGCAAAGAAGTCATGGCCCAATATATTCACTCCAGTGGTCCCCGTGCCGACAAGCCTTTTGTCGGCTGCAATATGACGGCGATTCCTGAAACGCTTGTCGAAAGTGAACTCTTTGGTTACGTTCGAGGCGCGTTTACCGGTGCGGACAAAAACAAAAAGGGATTCATTGAAGCTGCAGAGGGCGGCACGCTCTTCTTAGATGAAATCGGCGAGTTGGCTCCGGCGATCCAATTAAAGCTTTTGCGATTTCTCGAAACGCGGCAGTACTACAGAGTCGGCGAATCGACACCCAAGACAAGCGACGTTCGAATCATCGCCGCCACGAACAAAGAGTTGGAAGAGGCGATTCAAGGTACCGGCTTTAGAAAAGACCTTTACTTTCGCCTTAACAGCGCCCGCGTTATTCTCACTCCCCTGCGCGGACGCAAAGAAGATATCATTCTAATGGTTGCAAACTTCGTCTATCAAGCCTGCAACCAGTTTCAAAACCCTCTTAAGAAGCTAAGCAGCTCGGCTAAGGCGCTATTTTTGGACTATCCGTGGCCGGGTAATATTCGGGAGCTCAAGAGTGTGATCGAAAGCGCTGTAATGGTCTCCGACGGTGAGTATATCACCATCAGCGATCTACCAATGAACCTGCAGCACTACGCTACGGGCCACCGTGCGGAAATCGGCACAAAAGCAATCAAAAACATTGAAGAAGGTGAAAAGATCCTCATCGAAGAGGCGCTTCGTCAAACCAACGGAAACAAGGCCAAAGCAGCCGAGGCGCTAGGCATATCCACCCGCACGCTTTACCGAAAAATTGACAAGTTCGCTATCCTAGAATAGTAATTTGCCGAGACACGATTGCCGCCCACCATTTTTGCCGGCCTGCTGGGCCTCTTACTGATCCTTTCTGAGCCGCAAGCATTCGCGCAGATCGATTCTTTGCGTGAATCCATTGCACTGTCATCCGACATTCGGCTATTTACCACACCCGACGAGTTCTCGCCGCCAGGAGTATGGATACGCAGAGGCGAGACGGTGACTCCGGTCGCCGAAATACAAGGAGCAAATGGGTTAAAATGGTTTCTGGTGCGGACAAGAAACGGCAGCGTCGGTTGGACTAAACAAAGCAACAGCGAGGAGTCAAAAAAACTCGATAACTTTTTCAAGTCTCTGCCACCGGAACCTTCAAGTCTTAGCTCAGTTGAAATCTCCACCACTTCTTCAGCGACGGCTCCGCACGGGGCGGTCACCGTTCCGGTACAAATAAGCGGCCGCTCAATTATCATTCCGGTTATTTTTAATCACTCTCTTAAAACTCAACTGCTTTTAGATACTGGCGCGACATCGACCTTGGTGTCTAAAAGTATCGCGAGTAGCTTAGCGCTCCAAGAGATAGGTTCGGCAACCGGAGTTACGGTTGGCGGCGCGATTACAGTCCCAGTGGCTCGCGTCAAATCACTCAAGGTAGGTAGCGCTGAAGTAGTCGATCTCCTGGTCAACATACATAATTTTTCTCAAGATCCTCGGTATGAGGGTCTTCTCGGAATGGATTTTCTTGGTCGATTCAATATCTCGCTCGACCAACACAAACGCGTCTTAATTCTCACCCCTCGATAACCCACCAAATAATTATTTAAGAAAACTGGATAACACAAGGAGGAGACAATCGTGTACAATTTTGTTCGCGGTGAACAGAATTGGAGGAATTATCTAGCATTTTCAGGACAAAGCTGTCCCTATATAGCGGAAAATATGAACATTTTGCCCACGACACCCATGGCAACTCTTTTGCTTTAAGAGACTAACTGTGCGGTCTTCGTAATCAGCCGGAACTTAATACCTTCAATTTGACATGTTGTCAGCAAAAAAGAACGAAAATCGATTAGAAGCGGTAACTCCTACCACGCCGCCCACAACCGTAGGCGCAGTCGGAAACGTTGTCGATTCCATACAAAACCTTCGGCAACGGCTCAATGACTTTGGCTTGGAAGAAGTGGCCAAAGCCGAAACCACTTCTAAGACTCTGCTATTTCGTCTCGCGGATTTGCAGTGTCGGCTTCGATCTCTGGCCGCGATTAAGCGATCGATAACCGCAGTCCGCGCCGTGATCGAGCAAGAGAGCAATGCCGATTTCAATGTGAGCACGCTCGAGAAGATAAACAGACCCATCCATCTGCAAGCAATCGTTCAGGCCAGTAAACTCATCAAGTTCCCTGAGATCCATAGGTTTTCACAACAACCCGCTCAAGAGATTGCACCCCATACAGCCGGCAACTCGCAAATCTCACCCACGGCAAAGACCTTCAGCGAGCCTGCACAAGAAACTGTTCAAGCCTCCACACCGACAGCGCTTGTCTCCGTCGGCGCTGATTTCGACCAGCAACTTTTAGACGATCTAATCAAAAGCTACGGAGAATTTGTCAGTTCCCCCGAGCTACGCCCTACAGTTAAACCGCAAACAAAGCCCGAAATCGTCGTAGCTGGTACCGTGAAAAACTTTTCAGAGACACCTCCATCTCGAGATGTAATAGACTCTACCAATCGACATCTGCCGACTTTAAAGAAAGAAGGCGAGATCGACCGCCAATTGAAAAAAATAATCAAGGATTACGGAGAATACGATATCTACTCCCGGCAAAGTCCAATTAATTTGAAGTTTGGCGTAATCGGGGCATTCTTACTCCTTGGTGCAGTTTTTTCGGGCTTCTATTTCCTATCATCGCCGACGGCGATTGAGTCATCGAACCACCCTGCCATCATCCAACCCACAACTATGCCATCGAGTAGCGAAAGTGTCGCCGCGGATAAGAATAACCGCGGGAGAAATGCCGCGCCGGGGAATCGCGAATCAAAATAAGCGCTCGAGACGAGTGAAGCGAAAATTGTCAAAACCCGGATTACAAATAAATGAAGAAAGAAGGTTGGATGACCCCATGAAAAACGAATTACAGAACCTCACCGAAGACATTTCCCGGTTATACGAGGAGATCACGCAAAAAACCGAATCGCTCGGACAGATCGATAGTATTACTCGCCTCTATGATGAGCTGCAGATGCAGTTACAGAGCATCTCGACCGACGAGGTCGACCTCCTGCAGACTCAGATTAAGTCGACCTTAGAACAAATGGTTGGCATCAGCAAAAGCCTGGCCGTCATTAAAACCCTTAAGCTCACGCTCAACGGCAACGACGAAATTGCCGAGCATGCTCAAAAAATACAAGCCAATACAGCACCTCGGCGTTCATTAGAAGATCGTTAGAACTTTTCGAGCCTTACCGAGACATAACCATGCAAGGAAACCTTTCACAAATTAATCTTAATGACATATTAATGCTCGCTACCAGCGGAAAAAAGTCCGGCGTCCTCAAACTCTCTCGCGGCAAGGAGTCCGTGGAAGTATACCTGGTAGACGGCAGCATCATTCACGCCACCTGTCCCATCGGGGACGGCGAGAAAGCGCTCCTCTATCCGGTAACTTGGGGGGAAGGCAACTTCGCTCTATTACCTAATGGAGTTCCACCTTCAACAACGATTAAGAAGTCTTCGGCCGAAATCCTCGAGGAAGTAAAGGCGATGAGTCGGGAATGGGAAAACATTCTCGAGGTTATCCCTTCGGGAAAAACGGTTTTTCGTATCGCCGATTTAGGCGAAGAACAAAGCGGGCCGATCACTGTTCCCCACGTAGGCTGGCGCGTCCTGAGCAAAATCGACAGCGGTCGTTCAGTGCAGGAAATTGCCGAAGCTCTTCGCATTCCTTATGCTTACACGGCGAAGGTGATCTTCAATTTGCATAAATCTGGCCTTGTCGAAATTGTCGCTCCGTCGTCCAGACCTGGCGCGAACCTAGTTCCCCCCCATGTGCTGGGACAAGTAGTCACACTCTTAACCGAAGTCATGGGCCCCATGGCATCTCTAGTCGTGCGCGATCAAATCGAAGCACTAGGCGAGGCAAAAGAGCGTTTCCCAGAATCCAAGCTTGACGAGCTGATCGGACAGGTGAGCAAGGAAATCAATGATGGCAAACTCAGACAGAAGTTCGAAGAGTCCGTCTATCATGAAATATCGAACTTCAAAAAGTTTTAATGTACCTGCACTCTATTCGGAGGAACAATGTCAGAAGAGTCTATTTCAATTGAAGGGACGAAAACCCACAAGCCGCTAAGCTTGCCGTGGGCAGCAGCCAGTCTCAAATGGAAAATCGGCGCGTCATTCAGCGGATTGATTCTCTTGTTGGGAGCGCTCGTCATCGGCATCGTCTATTACCTAACCGACAGTGCATTGCACAAACAAGTTGATCTGCGCGCGGTGGCTATCGCTACCAACCTAAGCGATGCTTCCGCCGCCTATGTATCGCGGCGTAATGCATTAGAACTGGACGCTCTGATCGCAAAGTATGGCCGCCTGAACGGTGTCGCCTACGCCTACATTCAAGACCCTAAAGGTGAAATCGTCGCGACCAGCCTTCAACCGTTCCCATCGGAGCTAAAGGATTTAACCGGCGTCGAAAGACGCACGGCCAATTCCCGCGTGACAACCATCCGCGGAAAATCGGTGTACGATACGCGCGTTCCCGTTCTCGAGGGGCAGTTAGGCAGCGTTCACGTCGGTCTCTGGGCTGACTCTGTCCAGGCAGACGTGCGCGGTACTGTTCTAACCATAGTGGGGTTAATCGCTCTGTGTCTCGCGGCTGGTGTTGGGCTTTCACTCCTGCTAGCCGGCAAAGCGATCCAACCTATTTTGGAATTGAAGGCCAGCGCTGACGAAATCAGCCGGGGGCAGCTGGATACGCCGGTCACGATTCAGTCAAACGATGAGGTTGGCGAGTTGGCTCGATCGTTAGAACGCATGAGAGCAAGTCTAAAAGCCGCAATGATACGTCTTAGTAGAGACTAATCATCTGTCATTTATTTCACTAGGAACCGGAGGAAGAATATGAACGTAAACAATTCGCGCTGGCAGTTTTATTCGCGCAGTTTATTAATCTTATTTCTCTTTTTCGCCTGCGGCCTGTCAACGCCGGCAGTTTCCGTTTTCGCTCAAACGGGCCCAGCAAAAAAAGTCTTTATTGGCTACAGCGGCATTTCCACGGGTCAGGCACCCGCCTGGGTTGCTTATGAACAAGGCTTTTTTCGCAAATATGGTTTAGACGCTCAACTTCTTTTTCTCGAAGGTGGAACCATAACCGTTCAGACCTTGATTTCCGGCGATGTGGTCGCGGCACAAGTTGCAGGCTCTTCGGTAGTTCAAAGTAATTTACAGAAATCCGGAATCGTGTTGATCGCCGGTTTTTTGAACACTCTGGATTACAAACTTATCGTAGCAAAAGATATTACCCGCCCCGATCAACTCAAAGGGAAGTCTGTCGCGATTGCTCGCATCGGTGGCTCATCTGATTTCGCCACACGTTACGCACTGGAGAAGTATGGCTTAGTGCCCGATAAAGACGTGGCCATGCTGCAGATTGGCAGCCAGCCGGCAAGGCTCATAGCGCTTGAAACCGGCAAGATCCATGGTTCCATGATCGCAATTCCGACAACGGCGAAAGCAAAGAAACTCGGGTTGAATACGCTTGCGGATCTTCAAATGCTTGGCCTTGAATATCAGCATACCGGTCTAGCGATAAACCAAAACCTCATCAAAGCTCAGCCGGATCTAGCACGAAACATCCTCAAAGCTTTTGTTGAAGCAATTCACTTCTTGAAAACGCAGCGCAAGGAATCGCTGGCGATCATGGCGAAGTACCTCAGAACCGATGACACGGAAGCCCTAGACGAAGCGTACGACTCTATCGTTCAAACACTGATACCGGAAAAACCCTACCCCACATTAAAGGGCATTGACACCATTCTACGCGAAATATCGATAAAGGAGCCCGCTGCCCGCAGCGCGCACCCTGAACAATTTGTCGATTTGACTTTTATAAAAGAACTCGACAGCTCGGGATTTATCGATCGGCTCTATAAAACCCAGAGCGTTGCTAAAGCTACGCCACGAGTCAACCCGGCTCCGGCCGCCGCCGTTAGCAAGGAAAAGATGCCTTCCGTAGATACCAAGACGAAAACAGTAGCCATGGAGGAAAACATAAAGCCAATTGTAAAGACTGTCCAGGCTATGCAGGAAAAGAGTCAAGCTCCCGTAATTACCGCTACCAAGCTTTCTAAACCCGCTGGTCAAGTAGATCAGCAATACACGGTTAGAACCGGCGATACACTCAGCAAATTAGCCGAGCGCTTCTACAATTCGACTTCTAAGTGGGAAAAGATCTTCGAAGCTAACAAGGATACGGTTAAGAATCCTAACTACATCTATATTGGGATGAAGCTAGTGATTCCCGCCGGCGACCAGGCGAGTTGATTAAAAATCCGCTGCACAATAAAAAAGGGCCGGACGGTGTCTCCGCCCGGCCCTTGCGTTTCAATACGATTACCTAACCTTCTAAAATCTTTAGATCCTTAAACTCTTCGATGACACGAAAATCCTGCTGCATTCTTTCTAGCTTCTCTCCTATCTGCTCAATTTTGCCGTAATTTATATTACCCAAGAACTCTCCCGCGCTAGCCAAATACTTTATCTTTCGCGGCTCAATTTTCATCAACCTCGCTGCGGTCGCGTCCACTGCAACCAGATCATCTCCAAAAATCAGCATCCCGCTTTCTTTGGCCTGGCCCTGCAGCGGACCATTTCCTTCCATGCCGACGATACCGTCGACGATTGCGAACTGCTTAACAGGTAACGAGCTGTTAATGTCTAGGATACTGTTGTGAATCCCTTGCCAGTGAAGAATATTCTTGGGCCAGCCATAAACCAAGCCGGGAACTACGCCGAACATGTTTTTTAACGAGAGCGTCACGCCCGCCCAATGATGCGTTTTCAGCTTCGGCATCGATACCAGGAGATCGGCATTGTAGAGGGTCTCCGGCAGATAAAGATGCTTGAGGCTAGTAAAGCTGCTACGCAATGGGGTCGGACGCACGTCGTCGCTATTCAGATCTACATAGCGAACACTATGCTCCTTCATCACCCCATACATCCCGGAAGCCGTGAGCAGGTATTCATTGTCTCGGCGATGTCCCGGTCCTTCGGCGACGACAACCTCCCGTGCGCCCAGAGTGCGGAAGGAATCGATCACCGCCTCGATCACAGCTGGATTGGTATTGATGACGCCATTAGGATCGAACTCTACCAGATTCGGCTTCAGAACAATCCGCTTACCTTTTACTTCCAGCCGGAAAAGCTTAAGTCCCCTGGTTATTACTTCCTTGAGCGGAAGATCGTAGCGCGCTGCTTCAAGAATCGCGACGCGCGACAGTTTTTTTCTGCGAAACGCCGACGGATGCCACAAGACACGCTGTTCGCAGGCCGGCACCAACGGAAGCAGCGAACCGAGAGCGGAGTACTTAATGAAGTTTCTTCGGCTAATCATCGTCTATATGCGAAATGCCATTGCTTCATTGACGGAAGCTATCAGTGCTAATGCGATAGTTTTGGTTTCACCAAGGAACCCCGTCAGCTCAAAACGCCTTTCGATTTGCCGCTTCCATTCCAAAGTATCCTGCCCGTAAACTGACAAACAAATCGATCCCCAGCTCAGGGCTAATCCGGAGTCGGTCTCCTGCATCATTTTCCGTAACGCACGCAGGCTTTCTTGGTTGCCTTGAGTTGCCCGGCGATCTTGCAGAGCGATCAGTGCCACAGCCGTTACGTCAGGATAAGGCCAGAGCGTCTCGCCGAAAACTTTGGAGTTTCCATAGTTCCAACCTCCGCCTGCGCACATGCGATCGTAGATCATCAACTCGCCTTGGTGAAGCCTCTCCTCGATGTTTGTTCCAGGAAGGCTGGAACGAACTTTTTTCAAGGCAATCAGGGCATAACTCGTCGGTTCGACCCAGCTAAATGTCCTTGGAACCCAGGACCAGCCGATAAGACCCGGATCTAGATCAACAACGGTAGTACGGCGAGAGGACAATGCCGAAATCACTCGCGCAAGCAGGCCAGGCGTTCGGCCCTCCTGATTTAACAGCCAGCGAGCTGCCCTCACCATTTGTTCCTGGTAACGGAGGAACCGGCTCAACGCTATGATCGCCAGAGCAGTGGTCCAGGATGCATCGGTTGACGAATCGCTCAGCGGCCAGCTGCCATTCTCGTGTTGGCGCTGAATCAGCCAGTCCAAGCCGCCTTTGATATTTCCGATCGAGTGGTCGTTTTTCAGAGTGTCTAAGGCTAACACACTGAGAGAGGTGCACTCTGTATTGCTGCTCTTATCAGGCAACGCCCCCCATCCCCCATCGGGGCGTTGCGCATTTATTAGCAATTTGGCAGCAGCACCAATCATTTAAAAACGTCCACCGTCACTGCAACACTTCGAATTTACGTTACGACGCTTGGTTATCTAAAGAATCTCTGATCCATCAAGTATAGCCATAGCCCAGCGGTTTTCGTCGCATCCATCTTCAGCGCTAAATAAACAACGTCCTGAAAGCAATGGCAACAAGAAGCGGCTCTAAAAAGAAGAACTTACCCAGCTCGGCTTTGCATTCCAAACGACATTAGAAATGACCGCTTTCAGAACGAGGGAGCAGTAAAGAGCAGAAAAGTATTTTTTTTGGGCTAGGATCAGGACGGAACACTGACGATCGAGTAGCTTTCTACCGCCCGTTTCGAAGCAGCGGTATCGTCGTCAAAACGCAACCATTCCTACTGCGTCACTTCGCGCGCGCCAGCTCCTCATCGATCATCGCTGCGAACGCTTCGATGGGTTGGGCGCCGGCTAATTCCCGCCCATTAATAAAAAAGGCCGGGGTTCCTGTTATACCTAAACCGGCGCCATCGTCAGCATCCTTTTGAACCACGGCTTTGTATTTGCCGGTACCTAGACATTCCTCGAATGAATCTTGATTCAGCCCCACCTCTTTGGCGTAGGCTTTTAAATCCTCAGGGGCAGCCTTCGGCGACGATTCATAAAGCTTGTCGTGATAATCCCAAAATTTGTCCTGATCGCCCGCGCAGCGAGCCGCCTCAGCCGCCTGGCGAGCCTGTGGATGAATTGTGTCTAAAGGAAGATCCTTATGGATAAGCCGCACCTTGCCACCATAACGAGCAAGAATCTTGTTAAGAGCCGGCTGAGCCTGTTTGCAGAACGGACATTGAAAATCTTCGAACTTGACAACGGTGACTTGCGCCTTATCCGCACCTTTGGTTGGCGCGCCTGTGATCGGTACGTCAACGCGATACGTCAGGGGCGGCGTTAAATCAATAACGACGTTCGCGTTTGTTCGAAGGAACTGAATGAATAAAGATTTTTGCGCCGTTAGTCGCTCCTTTCTGAGAACATCTCGGATCTGTTCCCGAACTTTGTCTAACTCGACAGGAATCCGCGTCTTGTTCGCGTTGTATACAGCCAAAATATCGTCGTCGGTGACGGGCAGAATTTTATTAGTCACCTCTTGCTCGACCAATCCGGCGACCGATACTCCGCGCCTTTTAGCCTCCTCGCTTAGGAGCCTTTCGTCAATCAGTTCGGCAAGCTTCTGCCGCTGAAGATCGTATATTTGTCGATGAAGCTGTGAGAGTGGACGGCCCAAGGCAGTCTCCACTTCCCTTGCGGTAATCACCGTTCCGTCAACGACAGCAACTTTTTGTTTATTCGGATCGGTGCATGCAAATACTGAGAGGACCGACCAAATAGCAAGAACAGATCTACTAAAAAGACTATTTCTGGAGATGTCGTGCAAAATCGTGCGATTTCACTTACGGGTTCACGCGAAAGCTTAACTGGCCGTCGCCTTTTAAATATACCCAGAGTGTGCGATCAAATTGCGGAATGGCCCGTTACATTCCTGCTTCTTTTTCTCTTACCAGGCTATGCCTAAAACACTGCCCCACCCTGTCAGCATCAGTCAGGCTGCAACTCTTAACGTCTGCCACGATATACTTATTCCCTTTGTCTGTACAATTTGGGTTTTTCTTTGAATCGGGAGGCGCACATACATGTTTGATACATATATTCGCCCACGCTTGGATCACATTGTCCGAACCGCTGCATCCGGTAAAAGTTGTTTGCTCTGCAACAACAGGAGTGAAATAGCATCTATTTCCAGATGGATCGGCCAATAGCTCAAACTCTCGCACTACCGGTGTATTTTGACCGTTGCTTAAACAGATGGGCGTTCCAATGCTTGCTTGCCCACCCCCCTGACAATTAACGATGGATTTTATGCGGGCAATAATATCAGGTGTATTTGTTTCGGGTACGGTATAAGTTGTCCATGCAGAGTTATTGGGATTCGCACCACCGCTTGGCGTCTGGAAAAAAATGTTTTGTTGCCCAGCTGTACAGCCACCCAAGGCTAAAGGTATACCAGGGATGGCCGAATAGACCGCAACGGCGCTTACATTGATATCAGCGGTTGAGGAAGTATTAAAGCCAAGAAGATTCAACAACGGTGTCAAAAAGAGACGCGAGGTCATGCTGGTACCCGAGCTGCCGCCTCCGTAAGCGGGAGGCTTTGTGTTTTCCAACGCGACTCTAACTCCATTGGCATTATCGGGGTTGGGCTCGGGTGTGATTTCACCTGTTATAGGATTATATTGGACCAACATCACGTTGTTACCAGTTATCGAGCCGTCTATCGGGTTCCCTCCCGCACTGACATAGTCGTTAGTTGCATTCAACGCTTCTATGTTTTTTTCTATTGCAGCGGTATCCCCTTTGGCAAGGCCGGCCGCTCCAGCGAGCGCCGCTGCATCAACGGCGCGCTGCCCCTGGCTACGTCCGTGTGTCAGCCACCCCGTATCTAAGCCCATGCCCACCATAACCAGTAAAAGCACCACCATTAAGGTGGCAAAGACAAAAACAGATCCAGAATCATTCCTGAGATTTTTCATAATCATCTCCAGCGCAGTCATGAACAGGCATTACTGAACGTAACTGGTTGAAGTTCGTAACGCATCTCAGCGGAACGGGTTATGTCCATCTCGTCTGCCTTCGGTAGTCCGATTAATCCCACAAGTTGGTATAAGAAAAAGTTATACGTACCGGTAACGTTAACTTTAACCGTCCTCATGCACTTATCCCCCAAATTTCCAGTCAAAGTTGCCTCCACAGTAGGAGGACCTGCTAGCCTAGCGGGAAGTCTATTGCAAACCTCCTTAACAACAGAATTGGAGCCGGGACAAGCCTCGTTAACCGTCGATACACATGGCGACGTTCCGCATTCTGCCGATATCGCACCGATTCGAGCTCCTTCACGAACAGCATTCAGAGCCAAATGCGCTGTAAAAAACGAAATT
>JBBDNJ010000179.1:0-19998 GCA_040877705.1 Binatia bacterium
CGCATCCAATGCCGTTAATCTCACCGACGGACTCGACGGTTTGGCGATCGGACCGGTGATGATCGCCGCCGGTACGTATGCCGTCATTGCGTACGTTACCGGACATCTTAAATTAGCCGAGTATCTGCAGATTCCCTACGTGGCCGGTGTCGGTGAACTGAGCGTCTTTTGTGCCGCAGTGGTCGCCGCCGGTCTGGGATTTCTCTGGTACAACGCCTATCCCGCGCAGATGTTTATGGGCGACGTCGGCTCGCTGGCGCTGGGGGCGGCTTTGGGCGTGGTCGCGGTGATGACCAAAAATGAAATTCTACTGATTATCGTCGGCGGCGTATTCGTCGCCGAGGCGCTTTCGGTGATCTGTCAAGTCGCCTCTTACAAGCTGCGGCGCAAGCGGGTTTTTTTAATGGCGCCGATTCACCACCACTATGAGCTGAAGGGTTGGAAAGAGCCGCAAATCATCGTCCGGTTTTGGATCATCGCCTTCATCTGCGCGGTCATCGGACTCAGCACGCTTAAGCTTAGGTGAGAATGGCATCGATCGATGGAGCTCAAAGGCAAGCAAGTCATGGTGTTGGGTTTGGCGCGCACGGGTCAGGAATCGGCCCGCTTTCTCGCGCAGCAAGGGGCGGCCGTGCGGGTTAGCGACATACGTGCCGCGGCTGAGCTGCAACAAGAGATGAACGCTCTTGCCGGCTTGCCGATTCAATATCATCTGGGCGGGCAGGATCGAAGTTGGCTCGAAGGCGTCGATCTGGTGGTGCCTAGCCCGGGCGTGCCGATGGACAATGTTTTGCTCCGCGAGGCGGGGAGGCGGGGCACGAAAATTCTCAGCGAAATCGAACTTGCGTATCGCGTTCTCTCTGTCCCCCTGGTTGCTATTACCGGCACTAACGGAAAGAGCACGACGACGACCTTGATCGGTGAGATGCTTAAAGCAAATGACATGAAAGTCTTTGTCGGCGGCAACCTAGGGGCGCCGTTGATCGGCTGTGCTTCGGGTGATTGGGACTGGGGAGTCGTCGAAATCAGCAGCTTCCAGTTGGAGTGGGTAGAGTTGTTCCGGCCGCGTATCTCGGTGCTGCTCAATTTGACCGACGATCATCTCGATCGCTATCAGGATTTTGCCGCTTATGGTCGTGCTAAGGAGCGAATTTTCGCCGCTCAGCAAAAACATGACACCGCCATTCTCAATCGCGACGATGCGCGAGTTTGGGCCATGCGAGAGCGCGTTCGCGCCAGCGTCGTCTCCATCGGTTTTGCCGAAGTGCAAAACGGAGTCTTTGCCGATCGGGAAGCGATCGTTTGGCGCGACGGAGGATGCGAAGAAAAGTTTCTATTGGCGGGAGTGAAGATCCGCGGTGTTCACAATGTCGAGAATATGATGGCCGCGGTCGCCGTCGCGAAGACAATCGGCGTGGCCGGAGACGGGATTCAGCGGACGTTGGAATCTTTTCCCGGCCTGGAGCATCGTCTTGAATTCGTCCGAGAGAAAAATGGCGTTTGTTACTTCAACGATTCCAAAGGCACCAACGTTGGCGCCGTCCAAAAATCGCTGGCGAGTTTTTCCGGACCTATCATTTTGCTCGCCGGAGGCGTCGATAAAGGTGGCGATTACGGCCCGCTGAGAACCCTTATCAAACACAGAGTGCGGCGTCTGGTGCTGTTCGGCGCCGCCAAAGACATTATCGCCGAAGCGCTCGGCCATCTTACCGAGACGGTCATCGTAGAAAGTTTGGCGCATGCCGTCCGTGATGCCGCAGCGCACGCGCGAGCGGGGGAAGTCGTTTTGTTGTCGCCGGCGTGTTCGAGCTTCGACATGTTTCGCAATTACGCCGAAAGGGGCAAGGCCTTTAAGAGCTTGGTTCAGGCGTTATGAGAGAAGCGCTCGCAGTCGATAAATGGATTTTTTTCGCTGTCGTCGCTTTGTTAGCGATGGGACTGACAATGGTGCTCAGCACCAGTTACCTCTATTCCCAGGAGCGTTTTGCCGACGGCACTTATTTCTTTCGCAAGCAGTTGATTGCGCTGGGGGTGGGACTGGTGGGCCTGGTGGTCTGTTCGTTCATGCCGGCGGCAACCTTGCGTCGTCTCGCGTATCCGTTGCTGGCTTGCACTTTTCTCGCATTGATCCTGGTGCTCATGCCAGGGGTCGGGATAATGCGCGGCGGTGCCAGACGGTGGCTGGCGCTGCCGGGCTTCGCCTTTCAGCCGGCGGAGTTGGCAAAGCTCGCGATGGTTTTTTACCTGGCCCATTCGATGGCGCGAAAGCAAGAAAAGATCAAGTCATTTTCCTTAGGCGTCTTGCCGCATCTCATTATTGCCGGCGCATTATTCGGGGTTCTGTTGCTGCAGCCGGATTTCGGCACGGCCTTGATTTTGGCAGTGGTGCTCTACCTGATGCTTTTTATCGCCGGGGCGCGCCTTCCTCATCTCTTGGGCACGGCTCTGATGGCACTGCCAGTCCTGATCTATGTGATGCTGACCGCCGAATATCGCGTGCGCCGCCTGATGACTTTTATGGATCCGTGGCGCGATCCGTCCAGTAGTGGTTTCCAGGTGATTCAGTCGCTCATTGCGTTTGGTTCCGGGCAGTTTTGGGGCCGGGGACTCGGAGAAAGCCGGCAGAAGCTTTTTTACCTTCCCGAGGCGCATACCGATTTCGTGTATTCCGTAATCGGCGAGGAAATGGGTTTGTTGGGCGCGCTGCTCGTCTTGGCTTTGTTTGGCGTTATTCTCATGCGCGGTCTGCGGTTGACTGCGAAAATCGAGGAGCCGTTCCAGCAGTACTTGGCTTTTGGTTTGACGGTTCTATTGGGTCTGCAGGGATTGATTCACATGAGCGTGGTGATGGGGCTTATGCCGACCAAGGGTCTGGTTTTGCCATTCATCAGCTATGGCGGATCGGCCATGGTGGTCAACCTCGCGGAAGTGGGAATTCTGCTGGGCCTCTCGCGCAGGAGAATGTAAAGATGCGCGTGATCCTGGCCGGCGGGGGAACAGGTGGTCATCTGTTCCCGGGATTGGCTGTGGCGCGCGAGTTTCAACAACGTGATGCAATGACGGAAATTTTGTTTGTCGGTACGGAACAGGGAATCGAGGCGCGAGTGCTGTCAAAAGCGGGTTTTCGTCTGGAGACGATCACCGTGAAAGGACTCAAAGGCCGAGGGCTGCGCGGATATCTGGACGCACTGTATGGCATCCCCGCCGGTCTGCTGCAGTCGCTCGCTGTTGTTAAGAGATTCGGCCCCGACTGTATAGTCGGTCTCGGCGGCTATGCTTCCGGACCTTTGCTGTTGGCTGGAAAGTTGCGCGGCATTCGCTGCGCAATCATGGAACAGAACCTTCAGCCCGGCTTTACCAATAAAATGCTCGCTCGCGTGGTCGATAGAATTTTTACCTCGTATTCTGAAAGCGCCTCTTATCTGCCGAGCGCAAAGGTGTTGGAGACGGGAAATCCGGTCCGCTGGAAGACGCTGCCGGAGGTGAAGAAGGCCGGTAAATTTACGCTGTTGGCATTCGGTGGAAGCGCCGGCGCGCATCGCATCAACGTCGCTGTCATCGATGCGCTCAAACGGGTGCCGGATCTGGCGCCCAAGCTGCAGGTGATTCACCAGACCGGGCATGCGGATTTTGCCGCCATGAGTCAAGCGTATCGCGCCCTGGCGTTCGAAGCCGAAGTGCTTCCGTTCATCGAAAAAATGGATGAAGCCTATGCGCGCGCCGATATCGTGCTCTGCCGCGCCGGTGCGACCACGGTGGCCGAGCTCACCGCTTTCGGTAAGGCGGCGATTCTCATACCCTATCCCTATGCGATTTACGATCATCAACGGTGGAATGCCAAATCATTGGCGGACCAGGGAGCGGCCGAGATGATTCTTGATCGGAATGTGAGCGGAGAAAGCTTGGCGCAAAGAATTCGCGTTTACATAGCTGATCAGAGACGGCTTGAAGCGATGGCAAAGGCGGCGCGCGCGATCGGCAGACCGGATGCCGCTTCGCGTATTGTCGATGAATGTTATGCATTGGCGCGTGCCTAAGGCGAAAGTGATAAACGGTTATTCATGCTGCACAAGAAACATCGAGTTCACTTTGTCGGGATCGGCGGTATTGGCATGAGCGGCATCGCCGAGGTCCTCTTGAATTCGGGTTACGTGGTGAGCGGTTCGGATCTTCACGATAGCGAGACGACGCGGCGGTTGCGCAAACTGGGCGCGCAGATATTCGTCGGCCACCAGGAAGAGAATTTGGCCCTGAATCCTTCCGTGGTGGTGATTTCCACTGCTGTTAAGTACTCGAACCCTGAAGTCCTCGAGGCGCGCCGGCGGCAGATACCGGTGATTGCGCGGGCGGAAATGCTGGCTGAGCTGATGCGCATGAAGTACGGGATTGCCGTCGCCGGCAGCCACGGCAAGACGACCACGACGTCGATGACGGCTGCGGTCTTGAGCGCCGCGGGACTCGATCCGACAATGGTTATTGGCGGCCGCGTGCACATGCTCGGCACCAATGCGAAGATGGGAGAAGGCGAAATCCTCGTTGCCGAAGCCGATGAAAGCGACGGCAGTTTTTTGCTTCTCACCCCGACCCTCGCCATCGTCACCAACATCGACCGAGAGCATATGGACTTTTACCAGACCATGGAACGTTTGAGTGAAAGCTTTCTCGCCTTTATCAACAAGGTTCCTTTTTATGGTTTGGCTGTGTTGTGCATCGATAATCCTAACGTGCGTGCCGTGTTGCCCAAAGTGCGCAAACGTTTCGCCACCTACGGGCTTTCTCCAGAGGCGGACTTTTCAGGGCAGGATTTGCGGATGAAAGCGGGCGGCGTGAAATTTACGGTTCTGCATCGCGGCAAGTCGCTGGGTCAGTTGAAGTTGCAGCTTCCCGGGTATCACAGCGCGACCAATGCTCTGGCCGCCGTGGCCGTGGCCCACGAGTTGGAAATTCCCTTTTCCCGCACCGCGGAAGCACTGGCCGCATTCAACGGCATTCATCGGCGCTTCGAGATCAAAGGCGAAGCCCGAAATATTCTGATCATCGACGACTACGGCCATCACCCGGCGGAGGTTCGTGCCACCATCGGCGCCATCCGGGAAAGCTGGAAGCGGCCCCTGACAGTGATATTCCAGCCGCACCGATATAGCCGCACGCAGGATCTGTTCGAGGAGTTTCTCACCGCTTTCGAAGGCGCGGATCGATTGGTGCTGACCGAGATCTATGCAGCGGGAGAAGATGCGATTCCAGGGATGACGGGCCAAGCGCTCTATCAGGCGATCAAACGCCAGGGTCATATGGACGTCGAGTTTATCGCCGATAAGGAAAGCATTGCGCGGCAGTTGACAGGTCGGTTAGTCGCCGGAGATGTCGTCCTGACATTGGGGGCAGGGGATGTTTACAAAATCGGCGAAGCCATCGTCGAGGCGCTCGCATGAGCCGGCCAAGTAATGAAGTGACGGAGTCAGGGAGCGCGGGAGTTGCAATGGTCCGGTGCTTCAGGGCTCCAACAAGCTGATAAATGTTTGCCATGAGAAGAGAAAGCGACGAAACGGCCTGGGTGCAGGATCTGCAACTCATTTCTGGCCTCACGGTCAAAATTTCAGAACCATTGGCGCGTTATACTTCGATGAAAATCGGCGGGCCGGCGGATTGTTTAATCGAAGTGGAGACCGAAAACGCATTGGCGCAGCTGTTGTCGATACTTAGTCGGCATGACACGGCATTCGACATTTTGGGTAACGGCAGCAACGTGTTGATCAGCGATCTGGGTGTGCAGGGCGCCGTCGTTCATCTGAGCGGCGATTTTAAGCTGGCTGACTGGCGCGAAGAAGCGAACAACCTGTGGGTGGAGGTTGGCGCGGCGTATGCGGTTACGCAATTGGTGCGACAGGCCGCCCGCCGTGGATATAGCGGTTTGGAATTCGCTGAAGGCATCCCGGGTACTATGGGCGGCGCGCTCGTGATGAACGCGGGAGCCTATGGTTCGGAATTCGAAAAAGTCGTTGACAGAGTCGACGGTATGACTCGTGACGGCAGCCCGATTCAATTCACCCGCAAGGCAATGACCTTCACTTATCGCGATTCGCATTTGCCGTCGGGAACCGTCGTAACCCGGGTGCGGATCGCCTTGCATCGGGATGAATCGTCCCGAGTCAGCAGCAAGGTCCGGGAGTTAGTGACAAAACGGAAGAGCAGCCAACCCTCCGGACATCCGAATTCAGGTTCCATGTTTCGCAATCCTCCCGGCGACTATGCCGGAAGATTAATCGAGGCTGCCGGTCTCAACGGCAAACAGATAGGCCAGGCGCAAATTTCCGCCAAGCACGGCAATTTCATCGTTAATCTCGGCGGTGCCAAGGCCGAAGACGTGCGTCAACTCATGGAACGGGCGCGCGCCGAAGTTGAAGCGCAGTTTGGCATCGAGTTAGTTCCGGAAGTGAGAATGTTTGGCAAATGGCCGTCGGTGCAAGCGGAGTAACCGTCATGCAGTTGGCCGTTCATCGCAAAGACAATCGGAAAAAGAACCGGCGCCGGTGGCGCCATCGGCTGGTGGCGCTTGGCACTTTGGTCATTTTGGCAGGTGTCGTTTTAGCTTTTTTTGAGTGGCGGGAGCAGATCGGTTCCACGATTGCCGCGGCGCGGCGATTTGTTTTTGACAACGCCTATTTTTCAGTGCGCGAAATTCAAGTTCGCGGCGGCAACAAAGTAGGCGGCAACGAAATCATTGCGATGGCGGGACTCCGGCATGGAATGAATCTCTGGGACATCGAGCCCGCCGACATTGAGAAAAGGATTGTCAAACATCCATGGGTGCGTCGGGTGCTGGTACGCCGCGAATTTCCTCGGCGTGTGGTGATCGAAATCGAAGAGCGCAAACCGAAGGCAATCGTGGCCATCGGTAAACTTTACTATGTCGACGCGGATGGTGTGCTTTTTAAGGAAGTGGTCCGGGGGGAGAATGTCCAATTTCCCATGCTGACCGGAATACCGTCCGAGGAACTCGGAGCATCTGACCCGGCCGTACGTCGAAGAATCCAAGATGCCTTGCGGCTCGGCGATCTCATGGCGGAGGATTCCCACGCGCTGTCCGAGATTCACTTCGATGCGCCGGACCGGTTGGTTCTCTACACTATGAACCATCCCGTGGCGCTGCATATGGGCTGGGGAGATTGGGAAGGAAAGCTGGAACGTTTGGATCGCGTCTTGACCTTGTGGAAAGGAAAAGAGGAAAGACTCGGCTCCCTGGACGTTAGTTTCCGCGATCAAGTGGTGACTCGTTTTCGGCGAGTGCCGCAATAGAAGAGCGAAGTGATTCGCGCAAGAGAAGCTATGGTGAAGAAACACAGTATCCTAGTGGGATTGGATATCGGCACCTCCAAAGTCTGCGCCGTCGTCGGTGAGATGGCCGATCAGGGGATAGAAATCATCGGCGTGGGTTCTCATGCCTCGTTGGGAATGCGCAAAGGTGTTGTCGTTAATATCGACAATACCGTGAATTCGATCAAAAAAGCCGTTGAAGAAGCCGCATTGATGGCCGGCTGTGAAATCAACACGGTTTTTACCGGAATCGCGGGGAGTCATATCAAGGCTTTTAACAGCCATGGGATCGTCGCGGTCAAAACCAAAGAAGTGAGTCAAAGAGATCTCGACCGGGTCCTGGACGCGGCCAAAGCCGTGGCGATCCCTTCCGATCAAGAGATCGTGCATGTACTGCCTCAGGATTACGTCCTCGACGACCAGGACGGTATCAGGGATCCCTTGGGGATGTCGGGAATCAGACTCGAAGCGAAAGTTCACATCGTCACCGGGGCGGCTGCGGCAATGCAAAACATCGTAAAATGCTGTAACCGCTCGGGCCTTCACGTCGCCGATGTCGTGCTGACGCCGGTGGCATCCGCGGAAGCAGTTCTCACGGAAGAGGAAAAAGACCTCGGAGTGGCGCTGGTCGATATGGGTAGCGGTACCACCGACATTACGGTCTTTCACGATGGCACCGTCAAGCACACCGTCGTTTTGCCCATCGGTGGAAACCATGTGACCAACGATATCGCCGCCGGTCTGAGAACACCCTTTGCCGATGCCGAGCGGATCAAGCTGCGCTACGGCTGCGCCAGGGCCGCCATGGTCGCTGAGGAAGTGAGATTGGAAATTCCCAGCGTCGCCGGTAAAGCCGAACGCACGGTCTCCCGACAAATCCTTTGTGAAATCATCGAGCCGCGCATGGACGAAGTCTTTCAGTTGATCCGGAAAGAAATCGCCAAATCCGGCTACGAGGACAATCTTGCGTCCGGCGTGGTCATGACCGGCGGGTCCATGTTGCTGGCGGGCGCCGTCGATATGGCCGAATCGGCCATTGGAGTTCCGGTGCGGCTAGGGACGCCCAGCCGCGTCGGAGGGTTGATTGACGTTATTTCAAACCCGGTTTATGCCAGCGCGGTTGGCCTGGCTCTTTACGGTATGAAGCGGCAGGAGCGCCATTATTTTCGCCTAGGTGATGACGCTACGATCCTGTCAAAGGTAAAGCATCGAATGTCGGATTGGCTAAGCGATTTTTTTTAACGCGAAGAGGAAAAATTATTAACCCTATCTAAAAGGAGGATAGTCTTATGTTTGAATTTGTCGAGGAGTTTAATCTCAATGCCCGCATCAAGGTCATCGGCATCGGTGGCGGTGGCGGCAACGCCGTGGACACGATGATCGGCGGTAAGTTGAACGGTGTCGAATTCTTGGTGGCAAACACCGACGCGCAATCTCTGGATGCCAGTCGAGCACCGGTGCGGATTCAGCTCGGCGGGACCGTGACCAAAGGGTTAGGCGCGGGCGCCAACCCAGAAATCGGCCGGCGTGCGGCGTTAGAGGATCAGGAAACCATCAAAGAGTATTTGGCCGGTTCCGATATGATCTTTATCACCGCCGGAATGGGAGGCGGCACCGGGACAGGGGGTGCGCCCGTGATTGCCAGGGTGGCGCGCGAAGTCGGCGCTCTAACAGTCGGCGTTGTCACCAAACCGTTCATATTCGAGGGTAAAAAGCGGATGCGTCAGGCCGAAGAGGGCATCGAAGAGCTAAAGAATAGCGTCGATACTCTAATCGTGATTCCGAACCAGAGGTTGCTGAGCATTGCCGCCAAGACGACGACGATGTTAGAGGCATTCCATAGAGCCGACGACGTTTTGCTTCAAGCCGTAAGAGGCATCTCCGATCTGATCATCACCCCCGGTTTGATCAATCTCGACTTCGCCGACGTCAGGACGGTCATGGCGGAGATGGGCTTGGCGCTTATGGGCGCTGCCACCGCCACCGGCGAGAATCGTGCTATCGAAGCGGCCCAGAGAGCGATCTCCAGTCCGTTACTCGAAGATATTTCGATTCAAGGCGCGCGCGGTGTCCTCATCAACATCACCGGCGGCCCTGATCTCTGTTTGCACGAGGTCAATGAAGCGGCTTCTATGATTCAGGAAGAGGCCCATGACGATGCCAATATTATTTTTGGCGCCGTGATCGACGAAACCATGACCGAAGAGATCCGCATCACGGGCATCGCCACCGGTTTCGGTGAGGCCAAGGAAGAGCGCAAGCCGGTCATCTCCAGCGTCGGCCATGCTTCCTCCGTGAGCAACGCTGCTAATTACGCCAATCCCAATGCGGTCAAAAGTAAGAAGGTCGTGCATTTGGGTACGATCGTGGACGACTTGGACGCGCCGATGTGGCAGCGAAAAAAAGCCGGTAGCGAAGAAGTGGAAACGGTGACGCTCAACAAGAGCTCGTTACAGCTGAGCTCGGGGAAGGAAGAGGATGACAAGTACGACATCCCGACCTTCTTGAGACGGCAGATGGACTGATCGAGATCGCGTTCCAATAGTTTTCGGTGTGCGAGCGCTACTTGTTGCCGTAGCGTATGCGCGTGCCAGTCTCGACGGAAAGATGAACTTTCTGCGGCCAGTCGACAACCGGTGACGTCCATTCCGCGCCAATCGAAGTGCGACAAATCGCAACTCGAGAGATCGCAGCGCTATGCGTTGGCTTTGCGGTTCCGAAGTAACCGATACATCGAGTCGTTGTAAAGCAGCTATTTTAAGCGAGGGCTGCCGATCCTCGCAGGATCTTTGTTTCCTATATCGTCAGTCATGGATCGGCACTAGATAGTGGTTCTTAAGTTTTGTTCCTGGCGAAATCGCCGCAGGGCAAGTTGGATTAGCCGGTCGATCAGTTTAGCGTACGGAATCCCGCTTGCCTCCCACATCTTTGGATACATGCTGATTTGGGTAAAACCGGGAATAGTATTAATCTCGTTGACCAAAACCTTGCCATCCGATTGAACAAAAAAATCGACTCTGGCCATTCCTTCGCAGCAGAGCGCTTTGAAGGTCCTGACAGCGGCCTGCCTAATTTTTCCGACGGTCGCCTTAGGTAGTTTAGCGGGAACGACCAAGCGCGCGCCTTGGTCGTCGATATATTTCGCATCATAGGAATAAAAATTATGGCCGGTAATGATTTCTCCCGGTAGGGAAGCGATGGGTTTTTCATTGCCCAAAACCGAACACTCGACTTCGCGGCCCTGAATGAATTCTTCAAGAAGAATTTTGTCGTCAAACCGCAGCGCTGTCTTCACCGCCGCATCCAGCTCCGCCCGGTTATTGACTTTGCTGATTCCGACAGAGGAGCCGAGATTAGCGGGCTTTACGAACAAAGGTTGACCTAAGACTTTCTTGACACTGGCGAATTGAATCCGGTTTGCCGTGCTGCGGTCGTACACGAGAAATCGACCGATAGGAATGCCGGCATCTCTGAGCAGCCGTTTCATGACATCCTTATCCATACCGATGGCGGAACCCAGCACGCCGGCGCCGACAAACGGCACGTTGGCGAGCTGGAGCAATCCTTGAACCGTGCCGTCCTCGCCAAATGGACCATGAAGCACCGGGAATACGACGTCGACGGTTTCCAAATCACGGCCGCCTTTGAATCGCACCAGGGGTGATTTTGTGGCGCCCGGCAACACGGCAGTCAAATGACGATCCCCTGATAGAGTTACTCGCTTTTGTTCGTGTTCAAGCAAAAGCCGCGCTTCCGGGTCGTGGAACCAGCGTCCTTGCTTATCGATGCCGATGGCGAGGATTTCATATTTTCTTTTGTCCATCGCCTTAACGATATTACGAGCAGAGATCAGCGAGATTTCGTGCTCGGCCGATTTGCCGCCGAAAAGAATGGCAACACGCAACTTGTTTTTCATGAGGGACTAAATTCTAGAAAATAAGCGGGTCCCGCGCCGGGACCCGCGTTGTTCGTGGTGGAAACGTGAGGAAATTATGACTTTTTAGCTTGGGGAGCTTGCTGCTCAATGACTTTGACCACTTTGCCAGGATAACTCCTTTTATCGAATTGGAGAACGAAGTATTTGGCTTTTATGGGATCGCCTTTGTTGTCGAAAGCGATCGAGCCGGTGACGCCTTTAAAATTTTTCAATTTTCGCACGGCCGCAGAAACTTCGGCACGGCTGGGCTTTTTTCCGCCGTTAGACTTTATCGCTTGTTCGATCGCTTTAATGCCAACCAGCGCGGCATCGTAACCGTACATGCCGAAAGACTCGACTTCTTTACCGAAACGCTGTTTGAACTTCTTGGCAAATGCCGCGGTTTCGGGGTAGGCATCCGGTGGCCCAGCTACGGTCGTATAATAGGTGCCGATAATCTGCTGGCCGGCGATCTTGACCATCTCCGACGAATCCAAACCGTCGGGTCCCATGAATGCAGCATTCACGCCTTTTTCTCGCATTTGTTTTAGCAGCAGCCCGCCTTGGTGGTAAATGCCGCCAAAATAAACCAGCGCCGGGTTTTTCGCTTTCAATGGGATAATCATCGGAGCAAAATTGGCCCGTTCCTCGGTGCCGTCGAAACCCAAAACATTCATTCCTAATTTTTTTGCTTCATTGCGAAAATTATCCGCCACGCCCTGCCCATAAAGGGTCTTGTCATGAATAATGTAGACCGACTTGAGTTTGAGGTCCTGGGCGGCAAAGCGGGCGCCGACGGGTCCCTGAACATCGTCACGACCGCAAACCCGATTAACATTGGCATAACCGCGGTCGGTAATCTCGGTCGCGGTGTTGGCCGGCGATATCATGGCGAGCATGGCGTCCTTGTATACCTCCGACGAAGGAAGTGCGACGCCGGAGTTGAAATGGCCAACCAGCAGCAAGACGTTCGGGTCGGCGACAATGTTTCTGGCGTTAGCGACGCCAACCTCGGGTTTGGCTTGATCGTCATACGGCACGAAGACCAGTTCGAATCCCATGGCCTTGAATGATTTCGTTGCTTCTTCGGCAGCCAGTTGGGCGCCCAATTTTATGTGCTCACCCAAAGCAGCTTGTTCTCCGGAGAGCGGCGCCTGAACGGCGATTTTGATGGTTCCCTTTTGTGCTGCAGCCGGCAATGGGATGCTTACAAGCAACAAAAACAACAGCAATGAAGTTATCTGGGGCATCACCATGGTATATCCTCCTTTTGGCGAAACTTACGCGATCAGCGCGCACCAGTCAATGCGGAAAGGACCAGGACCAAGGCTCATTGCCCCGGTGTCCTAATCGTTGACACTCGATGGACACGGGCGATAGGTTAAACCTCATGATCATCAGCGTTGGTATCGATCTGGTAGAAGTGGAACGCATTCAAGCCGCCTTGGAAAATTCCCGCATCGGTCTGCGGTTTCGCCACCGGGTCTATACGGCAGGCGAAATTGCCTACTGTGAAAAAAAACAACGCGGACGGTTCCAAAGTTATGCCGGTCGTTTTGCGGCCAAGGAAGCCGTCATGAAAGCGCTGGGACGGGGGTGGGGAGCGCAGGTGCGTTGGCTCGATATCGAAGTTGCGCGCGCGCGCAGCGGCAAACCGGATATCGTACTGCATGACAAGACCGCACGGCTGGCCGAGCAACTCGGCATACGCAAATGGGCATTGTCGATCGCCCATACCGCTCAACACGGAATGGCTTATGTGATTGCCCAAGATGAATGAGAGGATAACTGACACGGATCGAGGAACCCGGTACCCGACGAGGATGAGAGCAGGCGTCAGACGTCCGCCGGCTTCTTTCCCGGCAATAAAAACAACATACCCAAAGCCCAAATGCCGAAGATCAGTCCACCGATGGTCCATGCTACCCTGCGCCGTCCGCTGTGGGTCGCGATAACGGAACAAAGAATTGCATCGAGGAAATGAACCAGCGCGACCGTGCGGTAAAGCGAGATCGGTTCCATGTCGGGCTTGATAAAGAGGAGACCGGAGAGATGGCCGAAAAGATGATATAAATCCACCAGTGACCCTTGACGCTTACTTCTTTCGCCTAATATACTCAGTCTTCGAAAATATAGGAACATTTGCTATGTCTGTAAAGACCATCGAGTGGAAAAGTGATCGAGTCGTCATGCTTGATCAGAGGCTCTTGCCGCACAAGGAGGTCAATCGAGTTTGCCGCAATTACAAAGAAGTGGCGGCGGCGATTCGCCAAATGATCATTCGCGGCGCACCCGCCATTGGCGTCGCGGCGGCGATGGGAGTCGCTCTTGGCGCCCTCCAGAGCAAAACAAAAGACTTCGATCGAGAATTTGAGCAGATCGTTCTGACCCTCGCAAAAACTCGTCCGACAGCGGTCAACTTGTTCTGGGCACTTGAACGCATGCGCAAAGTGTATAGCGAGAACCGCGACCGAGGACTCGATGCCGTCAAACGCCTGCTTAAGATCGAGGCGCAAAAGATCTATAAAGAAGATATCGCAGCGAATAAAAAAATAGGCAAATACGGCGCAGAATTGTTGGCGGATGCCAAGCACGTTATGACCCACTGCAATGCCGGAGCATTGGCCACAGCCGGCTATGGCACAGCGTTGGGGGTTTTCCGCGCGCTCAAAGAGTCGGGGAAGAAGTTTGACGTCTTCGTCAATGAAACACGCCCTTTTTTACAAGGCGCCAGACTCACTGCATGGGAGCTTAAAAAAGAAAAGATTGCCGCGACGTTAATTACCGATAACATGGCCGGTTATCTGATGCAGATTGGCAGGGTCGATGCAGTCGTCGTCGGTTGCGACCGCGTTGCGGCCAATGGCGATGTGGCCAATAAAATCGGCACATATACCATTGCGGTGCTGGCACGGCGGCATGGGATTCCCTTCTACGTCGCCGGACCGACTTCTTCCATCGACTTGAATTGTCCCTCGGGCGAGGATATTCCCATTGAGCAGCGCGACCCCAAAGAAGTGTCGCACATGTTCGGCAAAGCGCTGGCGCCCAAAGGCATAGCTATTTTCAATCCCGCATTCGATGTCACTTCTCAAGAGTTGATTTCGGCGATTATCACTGAAAAGGGAGTCATTCGTCCGCCGTACCAACAAAATATTGCAAGCCATGTCAGTCATTGAAAAAAAAGAAGAGCTGGAAGAGTACTTCCATAACGCCGGCAAACCGCGCGACCGCTGGCGCGTTGGCACCGAGTACGAAAAAGTAGGCATTGACTGCACTACGGGCAAGGCCATTCCATACTCAGGGCCGCGCGGCGTCGAGTCTATTCTTAAAGAATTGATCGACCGCTTCGGTTGGGAGCCGGAAGAGCAGGACGGGCATATTATTGCATTGAGCCGCGACAAGGCGCAGATCACGCTCGAGCCAGGCGGGCAGATCGAGTTGAGCGGCGAGCCCTGCGACAGTATCCACTGCACCTACGCCGAGTTTACACAGCACATTCGCGAGCTCTTGGAGGTTTCGGAACCTCTAAACGTTGTTTTTCTCGGACTGGGCATGCAGCCGGTGAGCCGTTTGGAGGAGATCGAGTGGGTACCGAAAAAGCGTTATCGCATCATGGGTCCTTACATGCCCAAGGTCGGCACGCTGGGCCAGCGCATGATGAAGCAGACGGCAACAGTTCAGGCCAACATCGATTACCTGGATGAAAAAGACGCCATGGCGAAATTTCGCGCCGCAATGGGGCTGACGCCGGTCTTTATTTCGATGTTCGCCAATTCGCCGATTTGCGACGGTCAGGTCAATGGTTATCGCAGCTTCCGTGAGCATATCTGGACCGACACCGATAAGAGCCGATCCGGAATGTTACGGTTTGCTTTCTCGCCGGAGGTATCGTTCGCGCACTACGTGGAGTATGCGCTGGACGTGCCGATGTATTTCATCATCCGCAATAAGAATTATATCGACATGACCGGCACGACCTTCCGGCAATATTTGGCATACGGGCGAGATGGCGAGCATGCCACGTTGGAGGATTGGCATGACCATCTTACGACGCTTTTCCCCGAGACCCGCATTAAACGCTATATCGAGGTGCGCTCCGCCGACAGCCAGCCGCCGGAGCTGATGCCTGCGCTATCGGCGATTGTCAAAGGAGCATTTTACGAAGCCGATTGTTTACAGGCTGTCTGGGATTTGGTGAAGGATTGGAGCTGGGATGAGCGGATGCAGCTCTATCTCGACTCGCACCGAGATGCGTTGGCGGCGCGCATCCGCCGCTACTCGCTGCTCGATCTTGCGAAAGAATTATTGCAAATCGCTTTGGAAGGGCTGAAACGCCAGAAGATGTTCAATGCTCTGGGCGAAGATGAGACGATTTATCTAGAGCCGCTCAAAAAACTATTGTCGCAGGGGAAATGTTCCGCCGATCTGCTCCTCGAAAAGTGGCAAGGGGAGCTGCAACAGGACATCAAAAAGTTGATCGCTTACAGCGCCTACAAGCTGCCGTGAATTTCGTCGATGAGTTTGCCGTGATTCAAAGAGTTCAGCGTGTCGAGCTTGGCATCCGGCATGCCTTTGTTCCTTTTTAAATACCGCCTTTTAAGCTTGCTGATCCGTCCGCAACTTTCGACAACCCGCGCTTGCAGCTCTTTATCGCGTTTGACTTCCCGGCATAACAGGTCGAAAACCCCGATCGCTTGCGACAAATCGTGGCAGTAGAGAAGCACGTCGATCCCGGCACGCACGCCGAGAAGAGCAGCCTCCTCCGTGCCGAAATTGCCGGTAATCGCTTTCATCTCCATATCGTCGCTAAACACGACTCCTTGATAGTCCAACTCCCTGCGCAGCAGTTCAGTGACGATCTTGCTTGACAAGGTCGCCGGGAACTGACGGTCAAGGGCGCGAAAAAGTATATGAGCGGTCATCAAGGCTTCGATTCGATTGCTGCAAGCATGATGGAAGGGCGGTAACTCGACGGCTTGTAGTTGTCGCACCGATTTGTCGACCACGGGAAGATCAAGGTGAGAGTCTTTATCGGTGTCGCCATGGCCGGGGAAATGCTTGCCGCAGGGAATGATCCCGCCGCTGCGTAGTCCCCGGCTCCACGCTAAGGTCATTTCAATTACTTGCTTTGGTGTTGTTCCAAATGATCGGTCGCCGATGATTGGGTTCTTGGAATTAGAATTGACATCCAGTACCGGCGCGAAGTCGAGATTGACACCAAGCAGTGCCAGCTCAGCCGCCGTGGCGCGACCGGCTTTGTAGGCGAGATCCGGATTACCGGTCTGGCCGATTACTGCCGCGGCCGGAAAATGGCTAAAGGGAGGAGGTAAGCGATGAACCCGTCCGCCCTCCTGATCCATGGCAATAAACGGCGGATCTCGGTCGTCGGTCGCGCGCAGCGAGCGGCATAGAGATTGGATCTGGGCCGGCTCGCGGCAGTTACGACCGAAGAGAATATACCCGCCAAACCGATAGTTCCTAAAAATCGCTCGCTCAGCCGCGGTGAGATCACAACCGCCGATTCCTACCATGAGCATTGTGCCAATTTCCGCCTCGAGTCTCATCACTACGCCAGATTGTATCACACAGGCTGGACGATTTTCGATTCATTGTGTATATTCGCAGACTTAAATGAGCAAGACTAAGTACATTGTGGTCGAGGGACCGATTGGAGTTGGTAAGACTAGTCTGGCCAAAGGCTTAGCTAATGAGTTCCAGGCTCGGTCGGTGTTCGAGAGAGTAGAGGATAACCCGTTTCTGCCGAAGTTTTATCAGGCGCGGGAAACTTACGCCTTTCAAAACCAGACGTTCTTCTTACTCAACCGTTATCAGCAGCAGATGGAGTTAAGCCAGCAGGATCTCTTTAATCAAAATGTCGTGTCCGACTATTTATTTGCTAAGGATAAAATCTTCGCCACCCTGACGCTCAGCACCGAGGAGTTAAGCCTGTATCAGCAAATTTACGCGCTTTTGAATGCCCGGGTGCCTAAACCTGATCTGGTGGTCTACCTTCAGGCGCGGCCCGAAGTGCTTTACAAAAGAGTTAAAAAAAGGGATAAAAAATACGAACGCAGCGTAACTTTCGAATACCTAACCGAGGTGGCTCAGTCTTATAATCAATTCTTCTTTCATTATGATGAGACGCCACTACTGGTAGTGAACACTTCGGAGATTGATTTCGTGGCGAGCAGCAAGGATCTGGCTGACTTGATCAAAGAAATCAACAATATGGGCCCGGGGACGCAGCATTTTATACCGCTTGGATCCAGCTAGCTTGGACTGAGACGGACGCCAAAACTGAGTAGTACGGAGAAGAGCCGCACGCTCTTCCGTCATATTGGCCTTCCGGCTTTGTCTGGAAGGCTTTTTTTTGGAGGGAGCTCATGGCTGATAAGATCACTGTACCTGGACTCATGAAAATGAAGCAGCAAGGCGAAAAAATCACTTGCCTTACCGCTTATGATTATTCCTTTGCGCGGGTTCTGGACGAAGCGGGAATCGATATTTTGTTAGTCGGGGATTCAGTCGGATGTGTGGTCCAGGGACAGCCAAATACCTTGGCCGTGACCATGGATGAAATGATCTATCATACGCGCCTCGTGGTACGCGGCCGCAATCGGGCCCTCGTCGTCGGGGATATGCCGTTCTTGTCGTTTCAGGTGAGCAAGACGCAGGCGCTGCAAAATGCCGGAAGATTTCTTCGGGAAGCCGGGGCGGAAGCGATTAAGCTTGAAGGCGGAGTTCCCATGCGCGATACCATTGATGCCATAGTCAGTGCGGGAATACCGGTGATGGGACACATCGGGCTGACGCCGCAGTCGGTGCATCGGTTCGGCGGCTATAAAATTCAAGGTCGCGAGAAAGGCCAGCGCGAAATCATCGTTCGCGACGCATTGGCCGTTCAGGAGGCGGGGGCGTTTGCCGTGGTGCTCGAAGGAATGCCAACGACTTTGGCCAAGGAAATCACCGAACGCCTGACAATTCCCACCATCGGTATCGGCGCCGGTGTTCACTGTGACGGACAGGTCCTGGTGATCCATGACATGCTCGGTTTGTTCGATGATTTCGCGCCGAAATTCGTCAAACGGTATGCTGATATGAAGAAGGCAATGGCGACTGCGGTGAAGAGTTTCATCGGCGATGTGCGGGAACAGAAATTTCCCGGCGAGGAGCATTCGTTTAAGTAACGGCGAAAGTGAAGAGAGGCAATGGAGAGGCGAGACCTGTACAGTGTTGCGCGATGCTCCATTAGTCCAGCCTATACATGCAGATAGTTCGGCACGTTTCAGAGATGGCAAGTTGGAGCGAGACTAAGCGTCGGCACGGGCGCTGTATTGCTTTCGTGCCGACCATGGGCTTTCTCCATGAAGGACATTTAAGTCTCGTGCGGCACGCTAAGGAAAGGGGCGATTGCATAGTAGTTTCTATATTCGTCAATCCGATGCAGTTTGCCCCAACCGAGGATTTTACCGCGTATCCACGAGATCTCAGTCGCGATAGCCGGCTGCTCCAAGCAGAGGCGGTTGACGTTCTTTTCCACCCACCGGTCGAAGAAATATACCCGACCGATTGCCAGACGCATGTTGAAGTCGAGGCTCTCAGTAAGCCTTTATGCGGGATGCTGCGCCCGGCTCACTTTCAAGGCGTGGCTACCGTCGTGACCAAGCTCTTCAATATTGTCCGCCCGCATGTGGCTATTTTCGGTGAGAAAGATTACCAGCAACTGCAGATTATTCGACGGCTGGTGCGGGACCTGATGTTAGATATTGAGATCATCGGACATCCGATCGTGCGTGAAGCCGACGGCGTTGCCATGAGTTCCCGCAACGCCTACCTTAATGCCGAGGAGAGGAAGGCGGCGGTGTGTCTGTCGCGCTCTCTACGCAAAGCCGCATGCATGGTACGGCATGGCGAGGCTTCGGCTAAAGCTATTATCGAGGCCGTCGGCGCCGAGCTAAAAAATGAGCCGCTCGCGATAGTGGAATATGTCAAAATGGGCGATCTTGAGACCTTGGACGAAGTTGACGAGATTCGTGATTCGGCAGTTCTAGCTTTGGCAGTAAGAATCGGCAAGGCGCGTCTGATCGATAACAAAGTTCTGATACGATAACGAGGAAAACCGGGGTGGGGGAAGAGGTGCCCGACAAAACTAAGGTTAGGCTGCGAGAAAGTTTGCAACGCTACTTTCTCGCCGGGCTGCTAGTTTTTTTGCCTATAGTCATCACGCTGTGGTTTCTCGGTTGGGTCATCGGGTTGCTCGATGGTCTGTTGGACGTGCTACCGGCGGGGCTTCATCCAAACACTTACTTGCCATTTGCAATTCCTGGATTGGGCGCCATTGTCACGGTGGCGATGATTCTGTTTCTTGGCGTGCTAACGACGGGTGTCGCTACACGCAGGTTTCTCGCCGCCTGGGAAAACATTTTGGTAAAAATCCCGGTTTTCCGCGGCATCTATACCGCGGTCCAGAAACTTGTGCAAACCTTTCTCGGGCAGTCACAGAATTCCCGGCAGGTGGTCATGATCGAGTATCCGCGCAAGGGTATTTATACCGTCGGCTTCGCCATGGGGAGAGCATGGCAAGAACTGGAAAAGCAGCAAGATGCTCAACTTTTAAACGTCTTTATCCCCACGACGCCCAATCCGACGTCGGGATTTTATCTTCTCGTTCCAATTGCGGAAGTATCGCCGTTGAACATGACCATGGAAGAAGCCCTTAAACTCATCACCTCGGGTGGCTTAATTACTCCGGAGGATAAGGCCAG
>JBBDNJ010000180.1:0-19843 GCA_040877705.1 Binatia bacterium
GAAACGCAATTTGGCCTAGGTGACATCGCCGTCAAAGGCGACGACTTCAATACCGAACCCACGGTACAGCACTGGAAACGGCACTCAATCGATGCCAAGAAAACGTGTCGTTCCGGCGAAAAGCGCAGCCGCGCCGGCTATGACAGCTAGCCATCCCAACCAGCGGGATAACCGCGCCCGAGCGCGATGGCTTGCACCTATGAGCAAGTAGGGCAGACCCAGCAGCCAGGCGGCGATAAAGGAGAGGAATAGCCCATTGGTGACGCCGAGCAGCGCCTCGGCGCCGCTCGAACTAGAGTTATGCCTCAGTTGATCCAGATCGCCAGATTGGCGAATTCACCGACCAGCCGCTTTATATTCGCATGGCCGATCGCGATGCCAACGCTTGTGAGCGTAAAGTTCTTCATCACGGACTCGGACCACACGTCAAACAGCTGAGACATGAACGGCCTGATCTCAATACACTTGGCTTTGACTTCAACGTCATTCATTTTTGCGGCGTCAAAGAGTGCGCTGATCTTGTTGCGGTCGTCGGCAGTGACTGAGTATGCCTCAAACGCTTTGTCAAGCATTTGCTTATTAGTTGCACGGACCTGTAATTTGGAGCCATCGTTGAGGCACGGCATGAAAAATTTAGGATCAAGCCCTATAGACACACCGTGATTCGCGACCTCCTTTTCGTCAAACCCCTTAAGAAAGAGCCCTTGGTACGTAGCACTCAGAATTGACTCGAGGCTATGCTCGCCAAGTCCAACTGCTCCGCATCCGGAAAACTCAAGATGCTGGTAGCACGCCATGTTCTTCACGAGTTTCGAGACAAAAGGGTAAACATGCTTGTCGAGATACTCTCCCAGCTTCTCATGGTTTCCCACGTTTAACTGTTGTGTGTACTTAAAGAGAAAGATCACGGCTAGAACGGCGAGCTGGTTCTCTGTCAGCTTGGGTGCCGTACTAAGAGATTCATTCAAAACGATCTGCAGGATGTCGCGGTCCTGCTGCTTGCTTCGGTCGACTAGCAGATCCACTAGAAGGTCGCCCAAGTCCTTATCACCGTGTCTTGCATATTCCTTTTGAACCGTGAAAAGTGCGTACTGGAAGTCCGGGTCCTGTGCTTTCTCAAACCCGTTTGGATGCTCCTTCTGAAGCTTGTTCAAGAAAGCCTCGGTGATCTCTCCGGCCCTAGCTTTCGCGGTGTCTTTTGCAAGGCCGGCCAGCTCGTAGAAATTTGCACGAAATACATCAAGCGCAACGTCACGAACCTCTGCATAGCTCTGCCCCGTCTTTGTGATCGTGATGCTCCCGCCCGCCTGAATTGCGGTGCTGCCTTCGGCGACGTTTTGATCTTGCCCCTTATTTGTCATGCTTGTCGCTGCTGAGGTTTCCGATGTTTACATCTCCGCCAGCTTGTATGCCTGTCGAAGATTTTGAGACCGACTGATGCTGTTGTGGCTGGCGCCGAAGCCTCCTCTCGACAACAAAGGCAGAAACTAATGCGGAAATCGCGGCTACGACCGCCAGAGCAGGCTCGAAGCCTGGATCTGCGACTAACCAAGCGATTGCACCTACGAGTCCAATCATCGCCAGGATCTTCACGTAGCGCATGCTTTGCCTCCTGACGCATAACGCCTGCAACTGAGCCGCGGCGCGTCTTAAGGCCAAGCGCCGTCGACTCCAGTTGCTGTTAGACTGCGCCCGTTAGAATGGTACCCTCATCGATTCAATTTCTTCTTTCAAACTCCGAATGGTGCCGACTTGTTCAGTCGACGAGTTTTTCTCGAGGTGCCGGACCCAAGCGTTCAGACGACTGTCGAGTGACTCGTCTGATTTGGTCGACGTCGACATTGTTGCAGTGAGAAGATGATTCCTGACGGTAGCCTTAACCGCCACTGGCACTTGCGCCGAGAGCAGCGTACGCACAAAAGGATCAAGCCACGCTTGAATGTCGGACGGTTCAAGATATTCAGCGATTCCATCCACAAAGTGAAGACTCTTCGCGGTGTGCATCGATGGAACAAGGCTAAGCAGGTGCTGACGCACCATAGCCGCATGATTCGCGGCAACGAACTTGATGTCTGCCGGCTTGAAGAATGAATTGCTGTAGACGTTTACCCTGTTGTCGTCCTCCTCTCGAAGAACACGGACGAATTTTGCCACAGCCTTTCGACGTATATCGTCGGACACGGTATCAAACACTACTCGATAGGCCCCTTCGAGGCGGTCTAGCTCAGCCTGATCCCAAGGCTCTTCGGTGGGTTGAAAAGAGAAGTAGGCGTCAGGTATCGACTCTAGAAGCAGGCGCTCCTGTTGGCGATCCGACGCCTCCTTCACGAGATGCTGAAGGATCGCCAGACAGTTCTCATCCTTTCTAATTTTTGACACTACCTGTTCCGCCGTGAGACCAACGCTCGCCGTCGAGCGTGTGCAATGTCGTCGACGATTAGGTCGACAACGGACACGGCGATCTGAGCACTTTTTGCGGACGCTTGTGGCTCGGCCAAGCGAATGGCTCGACCCGGATGGATGAGATTACGATACGAGCGAATAACGCTGCATAGATCCGCCGTACGCTCGGAAACTGCTTTTTCAGTTCGGCACAGTGCTATTGCCTCAGCGAGGTCGAGCCTGAGTGGATCTTTCTGAGGCCTTCCAACGTTGGTGGTTGAAGACAAGTAGTCGACCAACAATGATTCGACGATACTCCCTGCGAGTACTTGCACACTCTTCCAGGCCTGCGCCGTAAAGCACGCCCGCATCTGGGCGTAATCTCGTTCGAGAGCTTCTCTAAACTCACGGGCAGTAATGAAATCGAATACGGTACTACTCATGTGCTAGTCGCCCACGCGCAGTCTAACGTATAGCGTTTTATCCCTTGTATCTGAAGGCGGAGAAGAACACAGCCAGCAGGGCGCAGGCATTGATAATATGAACCGTATAATTAAACGAGCCGATAACCGACTCCGGAATCGCGCTCCAGCTTTGCGGCGACTCGATTTGCGCCGGGCTCAAGCCGGCGGCGGACAGCATAGAGCTGAAAACAGTGGCGGCCATTGCCACTCCGATGGCGCCGCCGGTGCGCGCGGTGGTCGCGATCATGCCGGCGGCGGCGCCGACCTTATCCGGGTTCACGGCGCCCAAAATCGCGCTCTGGTTGGGCGCGTTGAACAACGCCCAGCCGATGCCCCAGAGCGCCAGGGGCAGCATGATTCTCAGTAACGATGCCTGCAGGCCCAGCGATGCGACGAAAAATTGCGCAACGACGATGACGGCGCAGCCGATGGTACACAATAGGCGCGAGCCCAGGCGATCCGACAGCGTGCCGGCGATAGGCGCCATGAACATGATGATCAACGAATCGGCAACGATAATCCAGCCGAACTGAGATGGCGAGTAGCCCAAAAGATTTTGTAAATAAAAGGGTAAGAGGAAATTAATCGCCGAGAGCGTGGCGGTGATCAGAAACAGACTCAAAATGCCGGCGGTAAAAAGGCGGCTGCGGAACATCGAGAGAATCAAGATAGGTGTTTTGGCTCTGCTTTCGGTAATCAAGAGAAACACCATCGCGACCAGCGAGAGCAATAGCGTCAGGAGAAAAGTCGGATGGCGCCAGCCAAGCCGTGGAAGCAGATCGATGGCGTAGATGAACAGACCGTTGGTCACAAGCAGGAGCAATGCTCCTGGGATATCGACCGACAGTTTTCCCTCGGTTTTCGTATCGGGAATGATCTTCCAGGCGAGATAGGCGCCCCAGAGCGCGATCGGCAGATTGATATAAAAGATCCAGCGCCAGCCGACGCTGTCGATGAGAAAGCCGCCGAGCGACGGTCCGGTCAGAAAGCCGATATGGAATGCCGTGGACGTAAGACCCAAAGCCCGGCCCCGTTCCTCGCGCGGCAGAGCGACTGATACAATGGCCCTGCCGTTGGCCGCGATCATCGCTCCGCCGATGGCCTGAATCGCTCTAAAAAAGATCATCTGGCCTGCAGTTTGAGAGAGGCCGCAAAGTGCGGAACCGAGGATGAATACCATAAAACCGACGCTATAAAACCGGCGCCGGCCGAATAGATCGCCCAGCCGCCCCATCGTGATAATCAGGCCGATGAGGATCAGATCATAGATCAGAATCGTCCATTGGATGGTCGTGAAAGCCGTATGAAAAGTTTCGGTCAACGTCGGCAGGGCGACGGTAATCGCGCGTTGATCGAGACCCACCACAGTTTGGCCGAGGCAAACGTTCAACAGGATGAGCCGCAAGGTCCATCGGGTTTTTTTGGGGTCGTCCGGTTGCATCATTCAGATATTTTTATTGGCTTCGGTCATTGGCCGGAGCGCGAAAAAACAAGTTGCCTCAAGTAATCGACCGCTAATCGACCACGTGGCAGAAACATGAATTTATCAGTCTTTGCTGCCGCCGCGAATCGCCGAGAAGATTACCGCAAAAAGGGCGAACAAATTGACCACGTGAACGGCCTGACTGAAGGTACCGAGAAATATCTCCGGCGATGCGCCCCAGCTTCTCGGCGATTCGATCTGTTCAGACGTCATGCCGCCGGTGTAGAGGCCGTGGGTGAGCCACTTGCGGCCGAAAAGATCCCCTAACCGGCTTAGGGTAAGCACCAGGCCGATGACCGCCAAGTCATAAACCAGCAGGGCCCACTGAATGATGGATAAATTGGCATGAAAAACGTCGGTCAGCGTGGGCAGAGACACGATCATGGCCCGAGCGTTTATCGCGACCATGAAAAGTCCTGTGCAGACCAAGAATAGGACGAGACGTGGGTCTCGTCGCGCTTCGTTCGCACTGGTTGAATCAGCCATGGTTTTAGAAACAAAAAAGGGAGGCAGCCGGATCCGACTGCCTCCCTTTCAAAGATCGCAGAGTGACGTTAAGAAGATTTGCGCGGTGGGGGTTCCTTTAGTTCCTGGCGAAGTTCGTCTTTGCTCCGCTTCCGCTGATCGCTCTTCTTGCTCTTCATAATCTTGCCCGGGGGAGGAATTTCTTTTCGAATCCGCGCCAGGCCGGGAGGAATCTTTTTTCCTAGAACCTTTTTTGAAGCTGCCTTCAATGCAGTGTACTCTCGACCATGCTCTCTTCCGCCGGTGCTGAGCCGCCGTGATTGAAGAGCAGGGCGTCTGCGTCAGCATCGATCCTGACTTTATCGCCTTCCTGAAATTCTCCTTCCAAGATTTTAACCGCCAACGGATCTTGAATCAAACGCTGGATGGTCCGCTTCAATGGCCGGGCGCCATAAACCGGATCGTAACCCTTATCCGCGAGCAAGTCCTTGGCCCGATCCGTGATCTCAAGCGCCAGTTTCCTGTTGGCCAAGTTTTGGCGCAACCGTTTGAGCTGGATTTCGACGATGGACTTAATCTCGTCACGGCCAAGATTATTGAAGATAATGATTTCGTCGATGCGATTTAGAAATTCTGGTTTAAATGCATCGCGCAAGGCCGCTATCACTCGCGACTCCATCTCTTTTCGATCCCGATCCGCTAAATCGTGGATAAATTGGCTGCCTAAGTTCGAGGTCATGATGATCACAGTATTTTTGAAATCGACGGTTCTTCCCTGGCCGTCGGTCATGCGCCCGTCTTCGAGAATCTGCAGCAATGCATTGAAGACATCCGGGTGTGCTTTTTCGATCTCATCGAAGAGCACGACGGAATACGGCCGGCGCCGCACCGCTTCTGTGATATAGCCTCCCTCTTCGTAGCCGACGTATCCCGGAGGCGCGCCGATGAGACGAGAGACCGAGTGCTTTTCCATGAACTCGGACATGTCCAAGCGAACCATGGCTTGCTCGTCGTCGAATAAAAATTCCGCCAGCGCGCGGCACAGCTCGGTCTTACCGACGCCGGTGGGTCCTAGAAAGATAAACGATCCGATGGGACGGTTCTCGTCCTGAAGACCGGCACGGGCGCGGCGCACCGCATTGGCAACAGCATGGATTGCGCCGGTTTGCCCGACGACCCTGGCTTTGAGCCGATCCTCCATTTTGAGTAGTTTCTGAATATCGCCTTCGAGCATTTTAGAAACCGGAATGCCGGTCCACTTGGCGACGACCTCGGCCACGTCCTCGGCGTCGACCTCTTCCTTGAGCATCTTCTGATCCTTTTGCAGCTCGACAAGTTTGAGATTGGCCTCCTCCAACTCTCTCTGGAGTTGGCTGAGCGTGCCGTAGCGCAGTTCGGCGGCGCGATTCAGATCGCCGTCGCGTTGCGCCTTCTGCTCGTCGACTTTCGTGGCTTCGATCTTTTCCTTGAGCGAGCGAATACGCTGGATCGATTCCTTCTCGTTATTCCAATGACCCTTCAGGCCATTAGAAGTTTCCTTCAGGTTTTGGATCTCGCGTTCCAACTGCGCCAGACGCTCCTTGGAAGCCTTATCTTCTTCGCGCTTCAGCGCTTGCTTCTCGATCTCCAACTGGAGAATTTTTCGTTCGACCTCGTCGATTTCCATCGGCATGCTGTCGATCTCGATCCTCAATCGAGAAGCCGCTTCGTCGATCAAATCGATGGCTTTGTCAGGCAAGAAGCGGTCGCTGATATAACGATGCGATAAAGTCGCCGCGCTGATGATCGCTCCATCGGTGATGCGCACACCGTGATGGACTTCGTACCTCTCCTTGAGGCCGCGCAGAATCGCAATGGTGTCTTCCACCGACGGCTCGCCGACGAAGATCGGCTGGAAGCGCCGCTCCAGCGCCGGATCCTTCTCGACTCGCTTGCGGTATTCATCCAAGGTCGTTGCGCCGACGCAACGGAGGTCACCGCGCGCCAGCGCCGGTTTGATCATGTTCGATGCGTCCATTGCGCCTTCGGCCGCGCCGGCTCCGACCAGCGTATGAAGTTCGTCGATAAAGAGAATCACTTGACCGCTCGCTTCGGTGACTTCTTTAAGGACTGCTTTGAGCCGGTCCTCAAATTCGCCGCGGAACTTGGCTCCCGCGACCAGCGCGGCCAAATCCAGCGCCACCAGGCGCTTCTCTTTCAGCCCTTCGGGCACATCGCCGTTGACGATCCGCAAAGCGAGACCTTCGACGATGGCGGTTTTACCGACACCCGGCTCGCCGATCAGCACGGGATTGTTTTTGGTGCGGCGTGACAGGACCTGAATGACCCGGCGAATTTCATCATCGCGGCCGATCACCGGATCCAATTTGCCTTTGCGGGCCAGCTCGGTAAGATCGCGGCTGTATTTCTCCAAGGCTTGATACTTCTCTTCCGGATTTGGATCGGTAATCCTTTGCGCGCCGCGAATGCCGACCAAGGCGTTTAAAATTTTGTCGCGGGTGGCTCCCAGCTCTTTAAGAATCTTCCCGGCTTCACCGGGATCTTGAACCATCGCCAGCAAGAGATGCTCGGTCGATACATATTCGTCTTTCAGTGTTTCGGCTTCGGCTTCGGCATTTTCAATGGTTTTCTTCAGCCGCGGGGTGATAAAGGTCTGCGTAGCGGCGCCGGTAATTTGCGGCAGGCGATCAAGCTCCTTTTGCAGACGATCGGTTAGCGTGTTCATCTGCATGGATAATTTTTGCAGTAAAGAGAGAACCACGCCCTCTTTCTGGCCCAGCAAGGCAAACAACAGGTGCTCGACGTCAATCGCCTGATGATTGCGCTTTTCCGCCAGCGCTTGAGCATGTTGCAAGGCTTCCTGAGATTTTGTCGTCAATTTATCCAGTCGCATAATTTTCTCCTCGAACTGAATAAAAAATAACCACGGTTGTGGGGCGTGTCAAGAAAAGCAGCAGTGATGACGGCGGTGACGACGATGCGATCCCGGCCGTTGCGTCCTACTCACCTGCTGTACCGGCGTAAGTAGGCACAAGTAAAACAATTTTCCTGAAGGGTCTGCTGTAATCGTGCTCGTTTTAGAGGGGATCGATGAACGAGATTTTGGCGGTCAAACTTGAAGTAGCAATCAACCCAGAGACTCAAGGGTCACTCCCTGCCCCTTGACGATTTCGAACTCATGCTGCGCCGGCTTGACATCGGTGCAACGCATTTTTTCGACGACGAGGCTGCGGGCGAGCTGTCCATCTTTCCAAATCATTTCCAAAATGATTGCTCCGGCGACGAGATACTCCTCGATACCATGCAGCGTACGCTCACCAGTTCGGGGCACGCCGTAGGAAGTGAGAAGGTTAGTCGTTTGCATCGAAGTGCGTAATAACTTAATGAGCAAGCGCGTTTGATCTTGAATGCGCATCGCGGTGTCGCGCAGCAGCACAAAGGGTCCGGCGGGATCTAATACCAGTCGTTTGGCCTCCAATCGGTTGACGAAGCCGGCGAGATCGCCGATGGCTTTATAAATGTCGATCTGGCGCTCTTTTCCCGCACCAGGTAAAGAACTCAAATAGGTCCCCGCGTTGAGTATCGCCAACTCTTTCTGTTCGATATGTTTCTCTAGATCCCAGCCAAGGGAGGCGGCTTGTTCAAGAATATCCGCTGGACCTTCATCGGCCGCGACGTAGATGCCTTTTTCGCCGCGTGCCAGCCCGTCAACCAGGAATTGCAGGGCGAAGATAGTTTTTCCCGTTCCCGGATCGCCGGTAACAAGAATCGATCGTCCTTTGGGATAGCCACCTTCGAGAATTGGATCCAATCCTGGGATGCCGGTCGTTACACGTTCGGTTTGTATCATAATGATCCTTTTAACTTATTGTCATATTCATACGTACTTTTATTCGACCCCTGTTTGCGGATTTTGAGCTGGTTCAAGAGGTATTTGAAATCGCCGCCGGTTTAATGAGATACCGGAATGACCTAGCTTCGCCACTTTCTTTTTCGAGCCGGGCCGGTATGCCATCTTCGAGCATTGGAACCGGCTGTTCCCCATTTGGGACTTTGCGCTGGCCGGCTTTTTGATATTTTTTCGCTCTCGAACTTCGCCGGCTTTTCCTGTGGCCCGGAGAGCCGCGGGTTTCGAGATCCGGTTAACATCGGTTCACCGAGCCAAAAGGCCCTATTGCGTTCTCAAGCAACGCCTGTTTTTCTGCTAGCTGAGTCTGCAGCTCTTGAATTCGGGCGTTGAAGCTTTGTTCCATGCCACGTAATTCGGTCAGCTCTGCTTCAGCTTGTCGCAATCGCTCGCTCTCAAGCGGGGCAGTCTGTTCTTCGAACCGCCGGATCGTCGCTTCCTGCTCGGCGATGCGCTGCCGCATGCACTCCGCCGCGAAATTGATCTTTTGCGCTTCCTCGTTGTGCCGTTCAAGAAGTGTTTGCTTAGTCTGGAGCTCGACTTCCCTTTGTTCTAATTGGCTCTCTAAAAGCTCGATCTCGGCGCGAACTCCCGCGCGCATTTGTTCGGCTTGAGCGAACTGTAGTCGTTCCGTCTGCTTTCGGACTAGTTCGAGCTGAGTTTTCTGTTCGAGGATCTCGGTAATCCGAGACTTAGCTTGCTTAAGTTTGAAGTCGCTCTGGCTGGCGAGAGCCTGTTGTTCGGCAAGTTGACCGCGCAAATCATTAATCACCGCATTTGAATCCGTCTGCAGACTGTTGAACACAGTCTGACGTTCATGCAGTAAACGATCTTTCGCCTCGATGGTCCTGCGCAGGGCGGCGATTTCGTCAATGTAACCCTGACGGATCGCCTCTGCTTGGTTCTGTTCCAATGGATCGCCTAAGTCATGCTGTCGGCTTTGGATCTGCTGCTCGAGATCGGCGATGGTACTTTGACGTTCCTGAAGAGTATGCTGTATGTCCTCGAGCCGTGCATGCAGAGAGTGAAGTTCGATCTGAAACTCGTTGCGGGTTGGTTCGAGTTCCCGCGCCGCCAGCGCCTGTTCTTTTTGTTCCAGGTCAGCTCTAAGCAGCGCTAATTCAGATTGATGTTGGCGCCGCAGGTGATCAGCTTCATGAGCGGCGCTTGCCTGCGCTCGCTTGACATAAAGCTCCATCAAGCGGATCTGAGTGAACAGAATCTCAATTTCATTACGAAGCAGTATTGCGGGATCGGTCTTGTTAGAAATCGATGAATTCATAGCAGCCTATTAGCTAGACATCGGCGTGTCCGAGTCCAAGCTCGGATCGATCGATTCCTCGATGTGCCAAAAACATGCCATTTTTCAAAACAGAATTCGTGTGAAATCAATGAGTTAGAAACCTGCCTCTAGGTATGTTTAGGTTAATTGTGCACAAAAGAGCCGTTTTCGAACAAAATCGAGAAACTTTGGACATAATATAGGCTTTGCGACGGAGCGGCAATTGGGTTAGGCAATAGCCGATGTGACCGAATCATCACTAATAGACCTTACTCTTGGATAAGCCGGTTTGAAATGGATTTTTTGGCCAGCTAAAATCCGACACCATGTCACGTTACTTTAGATCCAACATCGCCGCATTGGCCGGCTACATGCCGGGCGAACAGCCTCGCGATGAGGTGCTCGCTAAACTCAACACCAATGAGAACCCGTACCCGCCATCGCCGCGCGTGCTCGCGGCTCTGCGCCAAGCGACAAATCAGTCGCTCAGGCTCTATCCGGAACCGCTCAGCGATAGCCTGCGTAGCATTGCCGCTGAGATTTACGATGTCAACCAAGAAAATATTCTTGCCGGCAATGGCTCCGACGAGATTCTCTCGATCGTGCTGCGCTGTTTTGTCGGCCGAGGCGATCGCGTGGTGTTCCCGGTGCCGACGTATTCGCTCTATGAAACCTTGGTGATGATTCAAGACGGCGAGCAGGTCTGCATTGATTATCCGCCTGACTTTGCGCTGCCGCGGGAACTGCACGCCGCACGCGCCGCCGTGACTCTTTTGTGTAATCCCAACTCGCCATCCGGGACACTCGTGTCGTTGCCGGAGATCCGCGAACTGGCCGGCGCCGTCACCGGTATCCTGGTCGTCGATGAGGCTTATATCGATTTCGCTGAAGACCAGCATGCCTCGGCGATTGCGCTGGTTAAGAGTCTGCCAAATCTCATCGTGTTGCGGACTTTCTCCAAATCGTTTTCCTTGGCCGGGATGCGTATCGGGCTGGCCTTTGCGTCGGCGGAACTCATCGCCGGCATGATGAAGGTCAAAGACAGTTATAATGTGAACCGCCTCAGCTCGATCGCCGCTACGGCGGCTTTGCAGGATCTGCCATGGATGAAGCGCAATGTTCGACGTATTCAGCAAAGCCGCATGAAACTAGTGGAAGGTCTGACAAGGCTGGGATATTTCGTTTACCCATCCCAAGCGAATTTCGTGATGGCGCAAAAAAGGGGACAAAAACAAAACGCCATGTATGAAGCGCTTAAAGAGAGAAGGATTTTGGTGCGTTATTTTGATACTCAAGGGCTTCAAGATAGTTTGCGCATTACCGTCGGGAAGCCGAAAGAGATAGAAGCTTTATTGCAAGAGATCACATCGATTCAGAACCGATCGGCGGCATAAAGCAACCGTCGGTCGCAGGAGGCGAGACATGGGCCGAATTACAATCACGGAACTGGACCATATCGTGCTGAATGTCGGGGATATCGACCGGTCGTTAAAATTTTACACTGAGGTGTTGGACTTAAAGCCGGAGCGCCTGGACGAATTTAGAGCGGGCAAGGTAGGCTTTCCATCCGTGCGCATCAATGCCGAGACGGTCATCGATCTATTTCCAGTCAAAGCCGGCCGGACTAGGCAAAATGACGCGGAAAAACCAGCAAGCAATCTCAATCATTTCTGCATGGTCATCAGCAAGGAAGATTTCTCGGGAATCGGTGATTACTTGAAAGAGAACGGCATTCTGGTAAGAGAAGGGCCGGTTTCGCGTTGGGGCGCCCGAGGCAGAGCAACATCCGTTTACTTTCTCGATCCGGACGGCAACGAAATCGAAATCCGTTGCTACTGATAGTTTTCGTATCCGGTTGAACGTAGAGTTTACCGAATTGAGCCTTGCAAGTAGGATGGCGCGCTAGGAATTTCACGTGACCGAAAAACGAAACGAAAGAACCGCGGTGCAGGGTACGGTTCGAAAAGTCACCTACCATCATCCTGACACGAACTATACTGTCGCCCGCCTGGATGTTGAAAACGCTCCCGGCGTTACTGTTGTCGGCGGCGTGTATCCGGTTTCCGAAGGCGAAGAGATCAAAGTCTTTGGTATTTGGAAAACCCACCCGCGCTACGGCCAGCAGTTTCACGTTGATTATTGGGAGAAAGTTGATCCCGCGACACTCGAAGGCATCGAGAAGTATCTCGGTTCCGGCTTGATCAAGGGCATCGGCCCAACCTATGCGCGCCGTCTAGTGGGCGCGTTCGGATTAAACACATTGAAAGTACTTTCGGAAGAGCCGCATCGGGTTCTCGAAGTCGAAGGTATTGGCGCAGCGCGCGCACGGGGCATCATGCAGGCGTGGGAGGCGCAGCGGGGCATGCAGGATGTCATGGTGTTTTTGCAGGGGCACGGCATCGGCGCGGCATTGGCGCTCAGGATCTACCGCTTCTATGGACTGGATACGATCCGGCGGATCAAACAGAATCCCTATGCGCTGGCGCGCGACGTCTACGGCGTCGGTTTCGTGGTGGCGGATCGGATCGCCGTGCGTCTCGGTATCAGCGGCGAGTTTCCCTTGCGCGTCCAGGCCGGCGTGCTTCATGTCTTAAAGGAGTTCGTCGACCAGGGTCATTGCTTCGTGCTTTTCTCGGCGCTTTTGAGGAACGGCTCAGCGCTTCTCCAAGTCAATGAATCTGTTATCGAGAGTGCCGTCGAACAGCTTGTCTTCACCGGCGATGTGATTCTGGAACAAACGGCTAGCGAGGAGCGAGCGCACGTTTATCTGGTAGAGCTTTATCGCGCCGAGCAGCGAGTCGCGGCGGCGCTCCATCGTTTGCTAATCAGCCCCTCCGTCGCGCTTGGCGGTGGAAGCCGCGGGTCCGGAGAACCGATAAAAACCGAGCCCCGCGAATTACTGAGTTTGGCCGATCTGGAACTCTTCGATCCATCTTTTTCTAACCTCGAAGAAGAGCAACAGGAAGCAGTGCGCCAAGCCTTGCAGAAGAAAGTGCTGGTCATCACCGGCGGACCCGGTACCGGCAAAACAACACTGCTTAATTCCTTATTGGCGTTGTTGCGGCGCGCCAAGTTTTCGTTCGTTCTGGCCGCGCCGACGGGACGGGCTGCCAAGCGAATGGCCGAGAGTGCCGGTGAAGAAGCGATGACGATCCACCGCTTGCTCGAATTCAATCCTCATGAAGGCGGCTTTGGACGCACCGAAGATCGACCGCTGGAGACCGATTTGGTGATCATCGACGAGGCGTCCATGGTGGATTTGGCGCTCATGGATAATTTGCTCAGCGCGATCGACCGGCACAGTCATCTCATTCTCATCGGCGACGTCGATCAGCTTCCCTCGGTGGGGCCCGGCAGCGTCTTGCGCGATCTGATCGAGTCCGGAATTGTTCCGGTCGTCATGTTGCGCCGCATCTTCAGGCAAGACCGGCAGAGTTTGATCGTCGCCAACGCGCACCGCATCCTTCAGGGACAGTCGCTGGTGACAGCCTACGAAAACGAGCAGCGAGATTTCATTCTTCTGGCACGGGAATCCGAAGAAGAAATTCTTCAATCCGTCAAGGAGCTGATCAGCGATCAGATACCTCGTTCACTCAAGCTTGCGGCCGGCGAAGTCGTTCAAACGATCCAAGTTTTGACACCGATGCACCGAGGAATGCTTGGGACCATTTCACTGAACCGGGAGATGCAAAGCTTGCTTAATCCCAGCGGCGATTCACTACAGCGGGGCGAGTCGTTGCTCAGGCTCAAAGACAAGGTGATGCAACTACGGAACAATTACGACAAAGGCATTTACAACGGCGACCTGGGCCGGATCGCCGGCATCGACCGTAAGGAAGGAAAGATTCAGGTCGACTTTTACGGCAAAATAGTCGAGTACAACGACGACGAACTCGATGAAATAAGCCTGGCCTACGCGACATCCATCCATAAGAGCCAGGGCAGTGAATATCCCGTCGTCGTCATTCCGCTGCACACGTCGCACTACATGATGCTGCACCGGAGTATTCTCTACACGGCTGTCACGCGCGGCAAAAAGCTGGTCGTATTGGTCGGCAGCCGGCGAGCGCTGGCGATGGCGATTCAGAACGTTCGTGTGGAGCGGCGCTATACCGGCTTAAAAGAAAAGCTGGCGCAGTTGTAGAGCCTGGTTAAAACGTTACAGCGGCTCATTGAAAAAGACGCCCCAGCCTCTTGTCCGAATGGGCCACGCCCAGTCTTTTCAGGCACGCCCATAAGGTCGCTTGATTGCTGCTGACCACCGGCTTTTTCATTTCCCGCTCGACAGCGTCGATGGCCTCGATCATGCGCGTGTTCGTGCAACTGAGAAAATAGCCGTCGGCGTCCGCCCGCGTATTCTCCTTGACGATATTCTTCCACTCCTCAGGAGTCACTGTAGAATAGCCATGGGTCTCAAGCCCAAGGCCGAGCTCGTGGACAACCCTGTAGCCGGCCTCGTTGAGATAGCGGACTTCGTGCTCATTGGTCTCTTTGACGTACGGACTGATGAGCACCAGCTTTTTAATGCCAAAGTGTCTGAACGCTTCGGTGATCGCTTGCGCTGTTGTAAACGTCGGACAGCCGCTGGCTTTCTCAACGATCTCGACGATCGCGGCTTCATGCGACAACCCATTCTCCATGGAGTTTGCCGTGCAATGGAAAACGATGACGGCCGGCTTAACGTCGGAGAGGGCCTCCGACGCTTCAACCAGGGATCGCTTCAACTCGTTAAGCGGCTTGCGAAATTTGCCGGTCATGCGCAGCCGGGTGACATGAATGTCTACACCCGGCGGCGCATAGCGGTTAAATTGCGGTTCGGTCAAGCGATTGCTCGACGGAATAATCAAGCCGATGCGCGCTTCGGTGCTCATAACGCCGGCGCGCCGAGGCTGTAAAACCGTCGGGCATTGTTTTGCAATACCGCGGTCTTGTCGGCTTCGGTCATTTCCTCGTTCTCCAGCATTTCGGTGATCTCATGTTTGCAGAACTCGTTGTTCACTTCGTGCGGATAGTCGCTGGAAAACACAAAGGGCTTGTTACCCACTCGCCGGATCGCATAGGCGATATCGGGTTCTTCACCTTCGCAGCCGATGAAGATGCGTCCTTCATCGATGTGGCGCGAGATATATTCGCGGACTTTTTCTTTCGGGCGCAGGTTAAGGAAACGCTTGCGCGGATCGTGTTGGATGTGGGTTTCCCAGGAGCGGTCGAAGCGCTCCAGGCACGTTAGCAGCCAAGCGACGCCGCCTTCCATAAAGCCGAACTTCACATTGGGGAATTTGTCGAAGACGCCGTTGAAGACCATGCCGGCAAACGAAATCATCTGCCCGAACGGATGCCCCAGCGCATGAACCGGCGCGTATGGGCTCAAATCATCCAAGCCCATATTTTCGTGCGCTCCGCCATGGACGCCGAGAGCGCAGCCTAGCCGATCGGCCTCTTCATAGATCGGCCAATAACGTTGATCGCCGAGATTGGATTGGATGCCGGTGGAAGGCAGCATCGCGCCGCACATGCCCAGTTCCTGCACCGCTCTTTTTAGCTCTTCCACGGCGGCTTGGGGCTCCTGGAGCGGAATTAACGCGATGCCCCTAAAGCGCGGGCTTTTCTTCATATACTCATGGTGCAGCCAATCGTTGTAACCGCGCGCGACGTCGATGGCCCAGTCGCGGCTGACGATCTTGCCGAAGGCCAAACCGAGAGTAGTGTAAAGGACCGTGGTCTCAATCCCCACATCCTCCAGGAAATCGACCCAGCCATCCGGGCCTACCTTATTAAACGCTCCCGGTTGGAAGTCGTGCATGTTGGCTGAGTGAAGGTGATCCAGCGGTGGAAACGGGTTGAAGAAAGGATGGGTATCGAACTTGTCGCGATAGGGTTTAGGCATGAACTCAACGATGGCTCTGGTGTCCTCGATGACGTGACCATCGCCGTCGATGATGGTGTAGCCTTTGAATGGCATAAACGATTCCTCCTTTTTCTCTATTAAGGCACCATGGGGTGCCGGCTTGTCAAGATAGCCAAATCGCGCATCGCGGTAGGGCGCGCAGTTTACTGCAGTGTCGCGGTGATGGCGAGATGAGTTTCGCTGCTGCTGGTGCGGTCGCTATAGCCGAGAATCTGCCGCGTCATTTGGTGCATCTGGGTTGTCGAGCCGCCAAGCGATACCGGCTGGCCGTCAGGAACGATCAGCTCTGTTGTCGCTTCCGTGAAATCGATGGCGCCGGAACGCTCGGCTGAGAAGTAACTTATTCTCGGCGTCAGTTTTACGCGAATCTGGCCATCGGGCAGGGCGCCGGCACTGACTCGCAACGAGGTGCCGACGTCGGTGAAGACGATTCGCCGGTCGATGTAGCCGGCGCCGGTGGCGTAGTCATGATAGTAGGCCAACTGGCTATAGGGCACTTTGGTTGCCACCGATAGAATGGATTCGCCGCCGCCATCCTGCACCAAGGTAAAGATACCGGCGGAGCGCTGTACGGTCGTTTGCCTGTCACCGGCGGTTATGCGGCCGGATGGGTAGGCGCCGCCTCTGCGAATGATCACGCTGCCCGAACCTTGCAAAGTTTCCTGGTTGCTCACAGCGGATTGTTGAGCTTCGACGACCACTTTGATATTGCGCCGAACTTGAGAATGGACCAGCGGTACGGCGCCCAATACAAGACCAAACACGAGCGCCAGACCGGACCTCCGGACGTACCGTCCTAACATCCGTGAGAGCGCCCTCACCGGCCGCCTGGAAGCAGAGAGAAGTCCACCAGCTTCATGGGATCGAAGTCCGCCGGAATGGGGCGTTCCTGGCGCAAAATATCGACATAGCCGCGCGCCACTTTGGCATTGAGCCGGCCGTCTTTGTTCAAAAGCTTGATCAAAGTCGCGTAGGTATTTTCCGCTTCCGGCTGACTGATTTTGAATTTGTCGACAATCATTTTCGTGCTCTCGCTGCTGTTCGCGCGCAGCCACGCAATAGAATCGAACAACGCCGCCGTTGTCCGGCGCACGGTGTCACGGTTGTTTTTAATATTTGCTTGCGATGTCACAAGGCCGACGTAGGGGACATCCGCGAGGTCGCCGAGGAATAGGAATTTCTTATAGCCCAACGACACCGCCTTGTCGTCGAAAGGTGGTGTCAGAACCGTGCCCGCCACACGATTCGACGTGAGTGTTAGGAAGCTATCGGCTGTGCCTCCGGTGGTGATGATGCTGACATCCTTTTCGGCGATTTCCCACTTCTTCAACGCCGCCTGGAGAAAATAATGCGGTGAAGTGCGGATGCCCGAGACGGCAACGGTTTTGCCGATAAGATCCTGAGGTTTATTGATGTCCTTGTTGGTGACGAGCATCCAGGGGGAACTGTCGCAGAAGCTCATAACGATAACCAAGGGAAGACCGGCAACTCCCGCTGAAATGCCATTGGCAACCGACGTTAGAAAATCAATGTTTCCCGCCATCACGGCCTGGGGTTGAATGGACGTGCGCATCTGGATATATTCGGCTTCCAATCCATATTTCTTCAGGAATCCTTTTTCCTTGGCGACGTAGTAGGGCATGTAGGAGAACGCCAGGGAGGGAAAACCCACTCGAATCTTCTGCAGGTTTTCGGCTGCCCGAAGCAGTCCCGGTATCGATACCATTAAAGCGAACAGCAAGACGATGCAAAATGTTCTACGGTTCATCTAAGCCCCTCAGGCGGTAGCCGCCCGTTGTTGATCTCCATCAGTCCAGCCGGGACGCGCGCTTTTGAGCGCATTGGGCTGCGGCAAGTTCTTTAGTTTGAAAAAATCGACGGCATTGCGGCTCAATAGTCTTTCCTTTTGCGCAAAGTCTAGATCGGTGCAATCGACGACGTCTTTAACCGAGTAGGGGAAATGACAATCCCAATGGCAGTAGTCCGAGGCGTAGAGAACCGTGCTGTCGCCGTTGGCCGCGAAGACCCGATCGAGACCGGTCTCTTCGGATTCGCAGGTGAGCACTACCTGCTCGCTGCGGATGATCTCGCTCGGCCGGCGTTTCAACTCCGGCATTTGCGGCGCGAGCTTTTCGATATGCTCGTCGAAGCGTTCGGCCCAGAACGGCAGCCAGCCGGCGCCGCCCTCCATGAAACCCACGCGCAACTTCGGATAACGGTCAAAAACGCCTTCGCCGATCATGTGCATCATGGCGATCATCAGCTCGAAGGGAAAGGCGGTCATGTGCACGTAGACGTATTTGAAAAAGCGTTCGCTACCGGCGCCCATGACGCCGGAAACGCCGGGTACGCCGTCATGGCCGGTTTGCGGATGAACGCTCAAGGTCATGCCGAGGGACTGAGCGCAATCGTAGATCGGGTCGAACATAGGATCGCCCATGTTGCGGCCGTAGACGTTGGTCGGCAGCATCGCCGTGACCGCGCCGGCTTTGGCAAGAAACTCGAGCTCCTTCACCGCCGCCTGCGGCGCCTGGCAGGGGATGAGGCCGACGGCGAGCAGGCGCTTGGGATCGGCCGAACAATACTCCAGCAGCCATTCGTTTACCGCGCGACAAAGCACGGTGGCCAGCTCACCGCTCATCAAGCCGTTGACGGTGAGGGCGATCTGCGTGCCGAACAGCACTGCGACATCGATGCCTTCTTGGTCCATATCTTTTAACCGGGCCATTGGGTCGACCATGCCGGGGCGATAACCGCGCGCTTTTTCCGTCATAGGACCGCTGACGCCGGGTCCCGGCCCTTGCGAGGCGGACCACATGCGCCCTTCCAATAAGATGCGCGAGTTACCCTGGTTGTCTTTCAGCCGCACCGGCGCTTGCGAGCGCCACTTCTCCGGCATGCGGCTGGTCAGATCGACGTTACCTTCGTAGACGTGACCATCGGCATCGATGACGAGCACATTGTCGAAATTATCCATTGTCGGGTTCCTCCGCTTAAGTTTGTTGTTGTTGATTTGGCGTCACGCAAATCATCCGGCAATAAGGTTTCGCTGCCGCCAACGGCACGGCACCACCGCGCCATCCGATCTTTGCATTTCACAGACTCGTATCATTGACAATGATTTTGCTCAAGTTCGCGTCCTCGAAATTCGCGCCGTCGGCCGTACACCGGTGAGATCGGGCCTTTCGGGTTGCTCGTGAGTCAATCGCCGGCAAGATGGTATCCGGTCGAGTCTATAAGCGGCCGGGTGGCTACGGGAAGTTTCTTACGGCTCGAATCTTACCGGCAGTTGACCCCTCTAAGTTGTTCCGATATGCAACAGACGTGATGCAGCAAGTGCTGAAAGATTCTCTTCAAGGGAGGTTGCTCGAGCCCGCCGAGGCGCTGGCGCTCTGCGGCCTTGCCGGCGAAGAATTGCAGGCTTTGCTGGCAGCGGCGGCGCGGGTGCGCGACGTACATAAAGGCCGGGTGGTGACTTTTTCGCCCAAAGTGTTCGTGCCGTTGACAAACCTGTGCCGTGATTTTTGTGGTTACTGCACGTTTCGCAAAGCGCCGGACGAACCCGGCGCCAAAACGATGACTTTGGATGAAGTGTTGCGGGTGGTGCGCCGGGCAAAGCGATTGGACTGCACTGAAGTGCTGTTTAGTTTAGGAGACAAGCCCGAAGCGATTTATCCGGAGATGAGAGCTTTCTTGGCCGAGCGCGGCCATCAGCGTACGCTGGACTATCTTTACGAAGCCTGCCGGGTGGTGCTCGAAGAAACCGAGCTGTTGCCGCACTCCAATCCCGGCGTGATGGGCAAGGGCGACTTGCAGCGGCTGAAACAATTCAATGTCAGCATGGGGCTGATGTTGGAGAGTACTAGCGACCGATTGTTACTGAACGGCGGCGCGCACGATAACGCGCCGGACAAAAAGCCCAGCGTTCGTTTGCGCACTTTGGAGCAGGCGG
>JBBDNJ010000181.1:0-19702 GCA_040877705.1 Binatia bacterium
TTCCAAATCGTCGTCGCGCCCTGGCCTTGTAGAATAATCACAGCCTTCTCATAAATATGGCGCTGCGGCTTGAGCTGCGCGCCCGGCGCGATCTCCTCGACCACGGCATCGCACATCCCACCGGCGCCGTCTTGGTTGACGAATGCCCCTTTACCGCCCGTGCGCTGCCAGTCTCCCAACCGCAGCGCCAGAAGATCGTCCACGATAAATCCCCTATGGACCGGAATCTCTTCCCACTCCTGATAAATTTCGTAAGGGCTCTTTTGAGAAAAGGCCGAAGCCTCGTTTAAACTTTTCATTGTCTTAACTCCCTCCTGCTTCTCGATCGTTGTTAGTAATCTCAATGGATCCAATCAGACCGCCTCGACCTCTTCACCAATAATAAGACTCTGGCGGCGGCCGCTCGTTGAATGAACTACCCTGCAGCAAGCTGCGGGGTATCAAAATCATTCGCGACTTATTTTTCGAAATCGTCACCCCCGAACGTTTTAATCGGGGGTCCAGTCCCAGTCCGGACATCCCCTGGATTCCCGCTAAAAACATGCGGGAATGACGAACTTCGGCACGATTTACGTCTACGCAGCAAGCTGCGGGGAATCAACCGCAGAGCTTGAAAACAGTAGCACGTGCTTTTTTGTATCATTTTCCTATCGGTGCCGCGAACAAAACGGCAAGGTAAAAATATTGCTTTCGTGCCACTAGTCAGACAGGCGTCGACCGTTCCCTCTTAGCCGATCCTCTCCATGTAATAGCCCAGCGCGCCGCGGTAAGCGCGATCGATGGCCATCGAATCGCGCGCGCCCTGCAGGACTAGATCGCGGTCCTGTGGGGTCTTAACGTAACGTTCAAACATCTCGGATATGTTTTCCGAGTGCTCGGTGTCGGCAACGACGTGGACGTCAAGGGAAATCATTCTTTTTAAATTTATGCCCAGCTCGTTTTCAAATTTCTTGCCGACTCGAAAAGACATGCCCCCGCCGCTGACGATTTTTCCATTGTTACGGCGCTCGAGCATATGGGATGACGTGTAGGCGGTGAGCCAATGACCTCGCAGAGCAATATGGTGCCAGGCGTAGAAACAAGAGCGCACCATCGGCGGGGTTTCGGCTTTCTCGAAGTCCTCGGGTTTAAGACCGATGACCTCGCCCTGTTTCACCGTAAGGGTGTAGTGATCCATTCCCGCGCGCGGATCGTTGATCAACTCGTCGCTTTCGTGCTCCCAGATGATCCGCTTCACTTCCAGCGGCGCAGAGCCTTGCACATAGGCCCAGCAGTCCCGGCGGTTGCTGGTATAGAGCGCGTTCTGAATCACGTAAAAGCGGCCGCGCTCCAACGTGAGAGGCACGGAAAGAAAGCTTTTGAACTCCTGCGACTCAAACTGGTCATTGACCATCTTATCCAATGTTGCCGACAGCTCTTCAACGATATTCATAACTCCTCCTGGATTTCACATGCCATATTTGTTTGACGCATAGGGACAATCGGCCGGCGGCCCTCAACGGCCGCGCCCAATAATACCTCACGCGATTATGGCAACGCTTCCAGCATATCTGCCAGATGATTGCGATAAACGCGATCGACCAGGAGGCTTTCTTTTGCGCCGTTGATGATCGCCAGCCGGTCCGCTTCTGTCGTAGCGTGCTTGCGCGCGACTTGCGCCAATAAGTGCGCATGCTCCACGTCCATCACGACATGCTCCGCGTTGTTGATTTGTTTTTTGAGCGGAATTCCTAAATCGCGCTCCAATATCTCACCGATACGGCGTGAGAGAGAGCCGCCTCCGATCAATTCCGCGGAATTGCGAATTTCCAAAATGGCCGAAGCGGCAAGGGCTTCGAGCCAGGGCCGCTGTGCCAATCGTATCCACGCGCTGAAGCAAACTGCCCCGCCTTCGATGCACTCGGTGTCATCAAAGGCCTGAGCAGTCAGTCCGAACGCTTCCCCTTCTTTGACCGCTAACGTGATATGATCGGGCTTGCCCTCGTTTTTATTGCCGATCAATTCATCTCTTTCGTGTCGCCAAATAATTTGCTTCACGTCCAGGGGCGACGATCCCTGGACGTAGGCCCAACAATCACGCCGGTTCTTTACGTAGTGCGCCATCTGAATCGAGTACTGTTGCGCGCGCTGGCGGGAAAACCTGATGTTTAGCAGCCGCTTGAAGGGCACCGATTCGAACTGGACGTTTGCCAGCCGGACCACTTCGTCCCACATCTGCTTCAGGTCCATTTCTAGTGAACTCACGAAATCTCTCCAATCAATCTAAGTTGCCGCTATTCGGTCGAAGCACTTTGCCCATTAACGTCCGCCGGAAAGGTTTCGACCTACGATTGTTATTTGCCGGCCGGCTTTTCACTGCTCCCACCGACGTCGGACTATACGCCGAACGCCAGGCTTTTTACCACCACGGGAACGAACCCCTCGCCGTCCACGACTTCGCCGATGTCGATGAAATCTAATTCAGAGAGACTGACCTCGTCGATACAGAGCATGTTCCATTTCGCCGCAAGCATGCCGCCAACGACGCGCCCGACGTTTTGCATGAAAACAAGCGCCATGGGGCGATCCTCGGCGGGCAAAGTCTCGAGCGCCCGATCGATGCCTTTGGCCAACTCTTGCACGGCGCCATAGCCGACAAAAGCAGGTGTCGAGAACGCCAGGACGAAATCCGAGCCGCGGACCTCGGGGTCGCGTTCGGTCAAAGTTTTTCGGACCGCTGCCGCCGTACGCTCCGCGACCGGCGCTTGCCAATCCGTATGAACGACGAAGACTCGAATGCTTCGCGCCGGCAGGTTGGCTGCCTCTGGAACGAAAATGGTTTCACCGCTCAGTTGCACCGTATACTGAGATGCGCCGATCACCGTGGCGCGGATTCCTTCGCCGGCCGCGAAAATCTGAAAACCTCGCTGCTCCGCTTCCTTTCTCACCGCTTTGCCCAAGTATGGTCCCAAGTCGCCGAATCCTATGCTTTCCCGGCCGTAAATGTACTCCGAAACTCCACCCGAGAAGAGGATACCCTCCGGCGCCGGCACATCACCCAGGGCAGAGGTCACGTACAGGTCTGCCCACGGCGGCTCTAACCCGATAACGGCATCCAGCAGAACTTGCGCCATGCGGCCGGCCAGACGAGCGCGCATCGCCCCGGAAATCTTTTCAGCTACTTCGAGATTCTCTCCGAGATCTTTGAGAAAGCGGCGCCCGCCCCTTTCCAACCGCGTTAACGAATCGGCGCCGTCGTACGCCACCAGACGCGCGCCGATGTTAACCGCGGTCGTACCGCGAATTCTGCCGCGTTCGATCACGCTGATTTTAGTTGTTCCGCCGCCGATATCGATATTGAGGAGCGTTAAAGCTTCGTCGCGGCTTTTCAGCACCGCGCCCGAACCATGCGCGGCCATAATCGTCTCCATCGCCGGTCCGGCGGTGGCGCAGACAAACCGGCCCGCTTCATCGGCAAAAAGCTCGGCAATTTTTCGCGCATTATCGCGCCGCGCCGCTTCACCGGTAATAATTACGGCGCCGGTGTCGATTTGCTCGCGGCTTAATCGCGCTTTTTTATAGGTGTCATCCACGAGTTCCTTGAGCGGCCCAGCCTCGATATTCCAGTCGCCTGAAAATGGCGTCAGCATGATTTGTGAACGGGCGATGACCTCTCGCTCCAACACCATCGGCTTGCGCTGATGCAGCGACGGGTAACCGATCAGAAGCCGGGAAAACATCAGATGCGAGGTCGACGACCCGATGTCGATGCCGACACTGGTCAAATGGGTGTGCGGCCCCACAGCTCCTTCGTGTTCGTGCCCGTGATGCTCGTGGGCGGTTACCGCCATGTCTCGTCCTTCCAGTTTGCTTTTAAGCTGTTCGATCAAAGCTCGCGTTAGTTTTGTGGCTCGTCGATGGCAACAAAGAGGAATTTGCGATTGGGAAACACCGGGATCGCCCCCAGCGGTTCCCTCCGGCTCTTGAGCGCAAGATAATTGGCCAGAGAAAATTCACCGGTGTCGTACTTGCCGGCGAGAAATTCCTCGTGGCCCCGGCCATCTTCCTCGAAGGCAATCGCCTTGAGCTCGAAGTTTTCCATTTTGACGCGGCCGTCGCACAACGGCTTGGCGCGCAGATGATAGCCCGCCGCAAAGGTCAGTAACGGTTTTTGTAAATCGCTCATCACATCTCCTGAAAACCGGCTTTGCGCATAAAGCAGTTCGCTCAGTGGTCTTTTTCGGGTGACCGCTTACCCTATTCATAGGCAAATATGTAAGTCAAATTTGGCAGTCAATACAACGGCAGGGGACATCGAGTTTTTGTACGATGGAACTGCCATCGCGACGATGATCTCAATTTTTTTCTTTGCGTCGCGCAAACGTCTCTGGTGTTTGTTACTTGCCGCGATTTGAACAATTGTGGTAACGTTCGATTTACGAACCGACTCTTGAGAAAGGCAATATTCCAATACAGCGCATGAAGATTATCCAGATTCCCCTACTGCGGGACAACTATGGTTATTTGTTGATTTGCGAGAAGACCCGGCAGACGGCGATCATCGATCCTTCTGAAGGGGAGCCCGTTTTACGGCGCGCAGAGCAGGAACAGGTCAACCTCAAGGCCATTCTAAACACGCATCATCATCGCGATCATACAGGCGGCAATGAAGGGATTCTGGCGCGGTATCCGCTCGAGGTTCACGGTCACAAGAGCGATGCCGGAAGAATTCCCGGCTTAACTCACGGTGTCGATGAAGAAGATGAGATAAAGATCGGCGAGTTGACCGGCAAGGTTTTTTTTATCCCGGGACACACCACCGGCCACGTCGCCTATCTCTTCGCTAATAATCTTTTCTGCGGCGATACCCTGTTCACCGCCGGCTGTGGCCGGCTATTCGAAGGTACACCCGAGCAGATGCATGCCTCCCTCAGGAAGTTGATGGCCCTTCCCGACGATACCAAAGTCTATTGCGGACACGAGTACACGGAGAGTAATCTGCGTTTCGCGTTGACACTCGAACCTAAGAACCACAAGCTTGTTTCTCGATTCGAAAGGGTCCAAGGTCTACGAAGCCGGGGCGCTTCCACCGTCCCCTCGACCATGGAGGAAGAAAAACAGACCAATCCGTTCTTGCGTTGGGATAGTAAAGAACTTCAAGCGAGTCTAAAGACCGAGACTCCTCATCTCCGTTTAGATCCCGTTGCCATCTTCGCTAAAGTGCGCCAGCTCAAAGACTCGTTTTAACGGTTCTCATTGCATTGTTGGTTCGCGCGCGCTGACGGCCGGCGGACGACAATTGGTTTAACGTTACACTTTTACGAAACTTCATCTGCCGTCGAAAGATCAAATGAACTTTACCGAACGAACCTATCTTGGGTATATCGCCCTTGCCGCAGAAGTTTAGGCTTGGACGGGCTACTCTGGAGCGGCAAAGGCGCACGATGACAATCTCCGGCTCAGCGACACTTGCGGGCACAGATCGCTACCGCGATCGTTTTCGCGACAGAATTCACCGCGATCACTATCGGCAGTCTCAAGGATTGTGGATGTCTTCAATTGGTATCGGCACTTATCTTGGAGATTACGACGCCGACACCGACCGTCAGTACGGCCAAGCCATCAACCGCGCGGTTCAGTGCGGCTGTAATGTGATCGACAGCGCCATCAACTACCGGCTGCAAAGAAGTGAGCGTTCGGTCGGCACGGCCCTCAAAGAATTGACCGGCAAAGGTTTCAACCGGGACGAGATCGTCATCGCTACGAAAGGGGGCTTTATTCCGTATGATGGAGCGCCGCCCAGCGATCCTCGCAGCTATTTCGAAGAAACTTTTTTTAAGCCGGGTATTGCCGGCCCGTCCGACATCGTTAGCGGCTGTCACTGCATGACCCCGGACTATCTTTTGAATCAGCTCGACTGCAGTCTACAGAATCTAGACCTCGAGTGCGTCGATATTTATTACGTCCACAATCCGGAGATCCAGTTGGGCAAGATATCCCGTGAACAATTCAATGATCGTTTGCTGAAGGCCTTTGAAGCATTGGAACGGACCGTCGCGGTGGGAAAGATTCGCGTGTATGGCACGGCAACCTGGAACGGTTACCGCAACGATCCGCAGGCCAAGGACTACCTGTCTCTGGCCGAGATCCTCGGGCTAGCGATAAAAGCCGGCGGCAAAGATCACCACTTTAAAGTCATACAACTACCGTTCAATCTGGGCATGAATGAAGCTTTGTCCCTTTCGAACCAAATAGTAGAAGGTAAAACGCTCACTGTTTTGCAAGCGGCGCAAGCGCTCGGCATCACGGTAATGTGCAGCGCCTCGATTCTACAGGGCCAGCTCGCCGCCAATCTCCCGGCGATGATCGGTGCCGCATTGAAGGGGCTTGAAACCGACAGCCAAAGATCGATTCAATTCGTGCGTTCGACGCCGGGAGTCACCACCGCTCTGGTGGGCATGAAACAGCTCAAACATGTCGAAGAGAGTATGCGCACTGCCCGGGTCGCACCCGCTCCGTGGGAGCAGTATTCCAAGCTCTTTGAATCGAACCCGTAAAACCAGTCGCTTCAATTTAATGGATTAGTTAGCAGTGAGTGAATCTAGCTCGCCGAACACTTTTTCCAGCCGCCCGAGTGTCTGTTGTGGTAATGCGGGCTTCAGAATGGCTTCGATATTGGCTTTGAGATGTTCCGGATTGCCCGTGCCGGTCAACACGACATCGACGGCCGGTTCGTGACGGCAGAAACGATAAGCCGCTTCCGGCAATGTCGCGGCGACCCTTTCCTCAAGAAGAAAACCAAGCGGATCATCTGCATCGACAGCGCCGCGCGGAATCATTCCCTTCTGAAGCAATTCGCCGCACAAGCTTCTCAAACGATCCGGCTGACTCAGGGCCCTGCGCACGGCAAACATGTTCAAGACACCTACACGATTGCTTGCCGTCAAAGGAAAGACGTTTTTACGCGCGGAAGGATTGAGCAGGTTGAAGCCCACCATGACCACGTCCCACATATCCTCTCTCAGGCTTTCTTGCAGCATCCTGTGCGCGGAGTCCGTCGCAAAGCCTTCGGTCACACCGATGAAGCGGATCTTGCCTTGATCGCGAAGGCGCCGCATGGCGGGCATCAATCTCTCTTTAGCAAACGCGTAATCTTTCGGCTCGACGCCATGAAGATGATAAATGTCGATATAATCGGTGCCGATCAGCTTGAGACTCTGCTCGAGTCCCTTTATGACCTCATCTTCGGGATTGCCGCGATCGGCCGGCGGTAAGGTTTTCTTGGTCGAGATGACCAGCTCCTCGTGGCGCAGCTCGGCGATGGCTTTGCCGACGACGGGCTCGGTGGCGTAAGACTGCGCGGTGTCGAGAAAATTCACGCCAAGATCGATGGCCTGACGAACCAACGCAACAGCGCCGGCTTCCGAGTCGGCATTGTTGCGCAAGCCCAGGCGACTCGGCCCTCCGCAACCCAAACCGGCGACGCTGACCTTCAATCCGGTGCGACCTAAGGTAGTGTATTCCATAGATCCGAGAAAAATCCGTTCAAGCCGTTGAATCCGTTCAACCGGTTCAAAACGTTAGGAGCGTTCCTGGAGTTCATCGGCTTGAACGATTTGAACGTTTTGAACGTCTTGAACGCTGTATTATTCCCATTCGACTCGAACTCCGAGCACCTCACCCCTCGCCCGTATCTCCCCGGCGGCAGACAACGTACAACTGACCCATGCTTTGCGTCCGTCAACTTTGGTTATTCGCGCCCGCAGTTCGATCGGGTCGTCAATGGGTGTGGGCTGTAAATAGGAAATATTCATATTCGCCGTGACGTAGCCGATACGGGGTTTGCTGCCAATCGGACGTTGTTCCGCTCGGTAAGCCTGGGCAATGGCAAGATTCAAGCTGTGGCAATCGAAGAGCGAAGCGATGATACCGCCGTTGACGTTTTGTTTTGTCCCGCCGCAATGGTGCGGCTGCGCCCGCCAAGTCGCGACCGCTTCATCGCCGTCCCAATAGCTCTTGATTCGAAGACCTTTCTCATTGTCCGCCCCACAGCCATGGCAGTAGCTGACCGTGCCTTGGTTTTGAAAGGCCCGTTTATCCATCACGGCATTAACAATTTTATTTTTTATCGAGTTTCAAAGAAGCGGAATTGATACAGTAGCGCAAATGAGTCGGCGCCGGTCCATCGTCGAACACATGGCCTAGATGGGCGTCGCACTTGCTACAGAGCGCTTCGGTTCGGCGCATAAAGAAGCTGTTATCGGTCTCCGTCTCAACGTTGCCTTCCGCAACCGGCGCATAAAAACTCGGCCAGCCGGTGCCGGAATCGAACTTCGTATCGGAGCTGAATAGTTCATTGCCGCAACAAGCACAGCGGTAAATGCCCTGCTCATGACAATCCCAGTATTGTCCGGTGAACGCCCGCTCCGTGCCCTTTTGACGGCAAACCTCATATTGCTCCGGAGTGAGCTCTTTTCTCCACTGTTCATCATCTTTGTGAATTTTGTCTTCCGATTCGCTCATCGTTCCTCCTCTTTCGAGCGCGTGAAACGTCCCATCGGCGCTGTTCAGTTCTGCATATTGATAAACTGCAGCGGAATAGACATATTCGACGACCTTAACAGTTTGATGACGATCTGCAAATCGTCGATCTTTTTCCCTGTCACCCGAACCTGTTTTTCCTGAATGGCCGCTTGGACCTTCAGCTTCTGGTCCTTGATCAACTTAACGATGGACCGGGCGGTATCGGAATCGATGCCTTCCTTAATGGAAATCTCCCTTTGGATCATCCCATGGGCGGCCATTTCACTAGCCTTAACCTCTAAACATTTGGTATCGACCTTCCGCTTCGCCAAATTTTCCACCAACGTTTCCTGCACCGCCCGCATTTTCATTTCATCTTCCGTCGTTACGGTAATTTTCTTGTCCTTCTTGTCCAGAGCGATTTCGGTTTTCGATTCGCGAAAGTCGTAGCGCGTCTGAATAGTCTTCTTGGTGATATTGACCGCGTTGTCGACCTCCTGCAAATCGATACGGTTGACGATGTCGAAAGAGGGCATGATCCATTTCTCCTGATTAGATATTTAAACCTGGCGTAAAATGACTATCGCTTCCAGCCTAAACATCAAGCCTACGCTTTTTCGCGGCTCGCGCTTTCTTGCGGGCTTTTTTTGCCGCCGGCGAAACTTTAATACCGGCGCCGCTCAGTACGAAATCCAAAATATCGCTGCGGGTAATGATCCCGACCAGCTGCTTATTCTTGAGCACGGGCAGGGAGCCGATACGGTGGCGGCGCAATAACGCCACGGCAGTCGCCAGCGGCGTGTCGGGCCGGACAGTAAAAACATCATGAGTCATGACCTCTTCCACGGTATAGGACTCGGCGAACTCATCGATCTCTTTGGGTCGTCCGATCAACATGCTCGTCGGGTAGGCATCACGAATATCCCTGTCCGTCACGATGCCCATGAGGCGGTCGTTGTCGATCACCGGCAACTGATTGACGCGGTGCTTGGCCATGAGTCGCCGAGCGATGGAAATGCTGTCGTACATCTCGACAGCCAAAACGGCCTCCGTCATCCACTCTGCTACCGTTATGTCATTGACATGTTTTTCACTCTTCATTATTGTTGCTCCACCCTGTAGCCTCGCCCCTTCAACAACTCAATGACGCCGTTTTTCCCGACCAGATGCGCCGCACCGACGACCACCAAAGCTTTCTCGCCGCCCGACAAGAAATTTTCAATCTGCGGTACCCAGCGGCGGTTGCGCTCATCAATGACCTTTTGATGGATTTCCGGATAGTCGCGCATCCCGGCGAGGAGCAGCTTTTCCACGCCGTCGATATCGCCCGTTTTCCACGACTGGACGATCTCATCCACGTTCTCTTCCAAATGGTCCATGTCACTCATGCTTTGGCGCAGTAACCGCTCTTGATCCCGTGCGGACAATTGATCGAACAAACCGATCTGAAATTCCGCGGTTTCCAGTCCAACGGTGGGTTTATCCACTCGCTTGGCACGCTCGGCTAGATAACGATCGACACCCAAGTTCGGATCAAATCCGAGTTTTTGCAGCTTCATCGCCACCATGGTCATAGCCACGACCCAAGGTTTAAAAGGTCTCAGCATGCCTACGTCAAAACCCAGTTCTTTTGTCCGCTTGGTTAACATCTCATAAGTCTCTTTGGAGACTTTCTGGTGCAGAGCGGTACCGTCGGTGTTCATACCTTTCCGGATCGCGAGCTGCTCGACTAACTCAGGCTTGGCGCTTCGCAAGTCGATTTCGAGAACCAGCTTGTTCGTGCCGTCAAATGTCTCCTCGATGATCTTTTTCAGTGGATAGTTTTCCTTCTTGAGGACATGAATCGAACCGAGGATATAGAGATTGTGCGGTTCGGAATGCACCTTCCAAAGAAAATTTTTCTCTTGCGCGCCCAGCTCACCGGCGCCAAGCATAATGCCGACGAGAAGCAGGAGTTGGAGCGCCGCCGCTATCATGCTTTTGTTGCAGGGAGTCATGAAGCCTCTTTTCTCGGATGAATGCCTTATCGTCCGGGTATCGGCCGATCAGGCACGTCGAAATTTACCTTTTCTCGCGATACTTGACCAGAGCTAGCGCCAAGAAGCTTTCGTTGTCGGGCGAACGAGGTCAGATGGGACAAACCCGCAATGGGGTATGGCAAACACCTCGCAGGCCGCGGCCCGGCCTGCGAGCGTAAAGACCCAACTCAATTTACCATTCGAGGCGAATGCAAACCTCTTCGCCTTTTTCTCCCGCGGGAAGAACCGTCAACGGAGGTCCCCCTTGGGGGAGCGTGCACTCGCCCGTCTCAAGGTCAAAACAATAGCTGTGGTTGTTGCAACGTAACTTCGTTCCGTTCAGGAGTTGTCCGGCCGATTTTAAATCGGCCTCTTCGTGGGGACATTGTCTGGAGAAAGCAAAGTATTTGCCCTCGACGAACGCCAAGAGGACTTGGCGCCCGCCGAGATCGACTTCTTTCATGTCACCCGGCGCCAACTCTCCGATACGGGCAACCGGCACATAACTCACTCCCATCGCTTTACGCCGCCACCTTCTGCTCCCGATACAGCGGACCGCGCAGGACCTGACCCGGCAGGTCGCCGCTCATGCGGCCGTCTTCGTGAATAACCGTTCCATTCACGACGGTGTAATGCATTCCGACCGAGCGCTGGATCAAACGTTTACTGCCCGCCGGATAATCACTGGCCCATTCGGGCTCGTGGGAATTCACTGTCTTGGGATCGAAGATCGCTAAATCCGCGGCGTAGCCCGGCCGCAACAAACCGCGGCCTTGCAAGCCAAAGATCGACGCTACATGAAATGTCAGTTTGTGAACCGCCTGCTCAAGGCTCATGACCTGGCGCTCGCGTACCCACATGCCGAGCAGAATCGTGCAGTAACCGAAATCGGCGCCAAACTGGACGTGCGCGCCGGCATCGGAGGTGCCGACCAGGACGTACGGACTGCGCAGGATCTCGCCCATGGCATCGATGTCGCCGCCATTATTGGAGTTCCAGAACACTGTGCCGAGATCTTCATCCAAAGCTAAATCCAGGAACGCATCGAGCGGATCTTGATTCCGCATCGCGCCCAACTCGGCAATCGTCTTGCCGGCGTACTTTTCGTTCTCCGGCTGCACCACTTTTTCCACGCGCACGATATTCCAATTCCTATGAAAGTTGGTCGGCGCCGGATTGGCCAAGTCGTCTCTCAGCTTCTGTCGTGTTGCCGGATCGCCAAACGCCTGCTTGCGCACTTCCACCGGCAGGAACATGAGGTTTTTCCAGGTCGGGAATTCATCGAAAACCTGGCAGTTCTTCAGTTCAAAGTGCCGAACCAGGGGAACGGTATGGGATAAGCCATAAGCCTGGTATCCCGCGCGAAAAATCGTCTCCACCGCGTCAAGCTGTTCACGCCACAGATTAGGCTCAGCCCAGCGGTGTTGCAGGCTCTGCCAGAGCACCGGCCTTTGCGTTCGCTTGGCGAGCTCGTGGTAAAATTTGAAATGCTCGATTTTGTTACGGCCCAAGATCGTCTCGATGACGCCGCCGTTGCGCTCCGCCAAAACATCACAAAGGGCGAATAATTCTTCGTCGTCGGCCAAACGGCTGGCCACCGGCTTACCGTCTTCGCGCATATGACGTTCATTACGATTGGTCGACAGTCCCAGGGCGCCGCCTTCCATCGCATCCAACACCAAGCCGCGCATTTGCTGGACTTCTTTCCCCGTCGCCGTACGCTCAACGGCCTCCTCGCCCATCACGTTGTGACGCATGGCGATATGGCCGACGAGGCCGCCGATATTGATACCGACTTTGCCTTCGAAGTTATCGAGGTATTGGCCGTAGGTGTTCCAACCCCATTTCACTCCCTGCTCCAGGGCAAAGCGGGGAATCGCCTCGACGCGGACGAAACTCTTTACGATGGCATCCTCATCGCCCTTCTTGACCGGCGCCAGTGATAACCCGCAGTTACCCATGACTACCGTCGTGACCCCATGCTGCGGCTCGCAGGTTCCATACGGGTCCCATAACATCTGCGCGTCCAAATGGGTGTGATGATCGATAAAGCCGGGGGCAACAGCCAAACCGTCGGCATCGATGGTCCGTACGGCGCTGCCGTTTAACCGCCCCACTTCAACGACTTTGCCCCCTTTTATACCTACGTCAGCGACATAAGACGGCAGTCCCGAGCCATCGACAACGCGACCGCGACGAACTAAAAGATCGTAATCCATTTGCACCTCCTGAGTTGAAATGAAACCCTTAATGTTTAACCGCGGCACCTTAGCATACGCTAATATATATCAAATCGAGCACGAAATCCTTAGCCCACCTATCGACAAAAAAAGCGAGACCATAGATTTTTTACGCCATATCAATTGTCCCCGGATTTGTCCAACCAAACGTATTACCAAGACTCCCGCCATCCTTTACCACCGATCGCGCGACAAATCGCACAATCCATTAACTGGGTCTATGGGTAGCTTTCAGCGATACGCTTGAAGGTTGGGCGAGGGATTGGAGCAGGTCAATCACATCGGCATGATTGCGCAGATTGTGCCGTGCGTGCGTTCCGGCAATACCGACGCGAATGGACACCGCCCATTCAGGCAGCACCCTGAACAAATCCTCGTCCGTCAGGTCGTCCCCAAGCGCCAGGATAAAATCGTATTTGTTTTCAATAATCCACTTCAAAGCTGCGCTGCCCTTGTCGACACCGGCATGCGTGACTTCGACCACTTTGCTACCATGGATGACCTGCAGGTCCGTCTTTGAGATCAAGTTGAGCAGATGATCGGTCAGTTCAGCCGCAAGAAATCCTGCCTGCTCCGGATCCGCCAAGCGGTAATGCCATGCCGTGGAATTCTCCTTTTCTTCAACGAAAGCGCCGGGCAATCGATCCGCGTAAATCTCGAGTATCGGTAACAGCTGGCGCTTCCATGCCACGGAAAATGGTTTAAACAGTTGCCACGATTCTCCAGGTCTCTTCAGCCACGCCCCGTGCTCGGCGACCAAGCCGATGCGCAGATCGCCAAACCACTCTTGCAGCGAGTGCCGATCTCGTCCGCTGGTGATGACGACATCGTTTGCCGGGTCCGAGGCCAACGATCGTAGAAGCCCTAGTCGCATATCGTCAGGTTTTGCCATCGCTGGGGACCGAACCAAAGGTGTCAAAGTACCGTCGTAATCCAAAAACAACCCGCGGCGGCGACTTTTTTTATACTGATCAACGACTTCACGCCGTGCCTTTGGCGAGAGCAGTTTGGCTTCGATATGATCCTGCACTTCGCGCAAGCCGCCAAGATTATTTAAAAAATCATTCGCCCAACGGCTCACATGGTAACGTTTCAGACGTCGTTGCATGATTTGATTGCGTCTTTTCTGCTCCTCCAACGGAGTTTCCAGCGCCTCCTTCAGAGCCACGGCAATTTCTCTGCGATTATTTGGATTGATGATAATGGCTTCAGGCAATTCCTTCGCCGATCCGGCCATTTCGCTCAGTATGAGCACCCCGGTACCGTCCGTCCGTGTAGCGACATATTCCTTAGCGACAAGATTCATACCGTCCCGCAGCGGGGTAACCAAACAAACGTCGCTGACGGAATAGAACGCGACCAGAGACGAGAACGGGACATGGCGATACTGATACACCACGGGCGTCCAGCCGACGCGTCCAAAGCTCCCATTGATTTTGCCCACCCGTTCCTCGACCTGTCTCTTCATACGGTCGTACTGTAAAACGCCGATGCGCGACGGTACGACGATCATCAACAACACGACCTTGCCCTGGAATTGAGGATTGCTCTCCAAGAACAAGTCGTAGCCCTCGAGACGATTCAAAATACCTTTAGAGTAATCGAGCCGATCCACCGACAGGACCACTTTGAACTCGGCAAGCGTGCTTCGAAGCGCTTGTGTCTCACGCTCGGTGTCAGGCTCAGCCGGCGCGTTGGAGAACTTGTCGTAATCGATTCCCATCGGAAACGTGTCTACCTTGACCACGTGATCGGCGGTTAGGATTTGAGCCATCTGATGCTCATAACCCAGGATGCGCAGGACACACTGCAGAAAATGGTGCGTGTACTCGTAGGTATGAAAACCGACCAAGTCGGCGCCCAACAGACCTTCGAGGATTTCGCGGCGCCATTCTCCCGGCAAAAGACGAAACACCTCGAACGATGGAAACGGGATGTGTAAGAAAAACCCCACCGACACCCGAGGCATTCTAATTTTCACCAGCCTCGGCAGCAGCATCAGATGATAGTCGTGAATCCACAGGACATCGTTGGGCCTGACGACGTCGCTCAGAGCCTCACAAAATACCTGGTTGATTTCCTTGTACTGCTCCCAATAGCCCGACTGATACTCCGTGAAGGTGGGAAAATAATGAAACAGCGGCCAAATCGTCGCGTTGCAGAATCCCAGATAGAATTTTTCCATCTGTTCTTCGGTAAGAAACACGGGATATGACTGAAAGGAGTCGAGCGCCTCGCCGATCAACTGACCTCTAAGGGAGACGTCGACCGTGCTTCCCGGCCAGCCCACCCAAAGATGATCCACGTTAAGGGCGGGCGCTCGTCTGCGCGACTGCATAAAAGACGCCAGGCCTGTAACCAGGCCCCCGGCGCTTTCGTTGAATGTCATTTTTCCATCCTCGAAGCTGACATTGAAGGGCAATCGATTGGAAACAATAACTAATCGTCGTTCGGATAATGCGGAATGAACCAAGCTGATTTGCGGCTTACTTTCAGTCACGGGTAAAGGCTCTCTCCTAGATTGAAAACAATTTCCTGAATAAATTCTTTATAACGACAAGTTATTACGCTTCAAGTTTGTTTTATATCACTTCACGCCGGTATGTCACGTACGCAGATTCAGATTTAAAAATTTTCGTTAAGCAGTGCTTTCTTTGACAAGCAATATTCAAAGTTCTGAAATTAAAGGAAATACAATTGTATTCAGGATGTTTCGCTTTAACGACAGTTGTTAAAGGGCATGACACACTTCGCCTGAAAAACCCTTCGCTTAAGGGACAACGAAATCCACCAAACGTTGACGAACCTCCTTTAAACTCACCAACATAGCGACTTTTCCGCCTATGGCATAAGCGTTGCTCATGTGCCGAAGTGCGGTTCGCACATGGCGAGCTCACCAGGCGCCGGCTTTCGACGCAAAGCACAGCATCCGAGAACGGCATAAAGGAGGACAGATCCCATGCATAATCAGGAAATTAAAAATATCACGTTGGGCGATTTAGTCGCTGCGGTGACTGACGAGGTTGAACCTTCGACCGGCAACAAAAGTAAGGTCAACACCTTGGTATCGTACGTCGTGCAGGATCTATTTCGGCATTGCCGCGTTCGGTTCAAGAAGAGGACTGGAACGGCGCAGGCAATGATATTGCGGCCTCGGGATCGAAGCAGAACAAGGACGAACACGATTTTACCGATGCAACAGAAATGGCCGGCAGTAACGCTGGGAGTTCTTCTACTCATGAGTCCAGGTTCGGTGTTCGCCGGAGCAGCGGCGGACCAACTGAAACAATCCGTAGAAAAAATCCAAGCCATTTTATCTGATCCGTCGCTTAAAGGAGAGGCCAAAACGTCAGCGCGGCGGCAAAGGCTTAAAGAAGTCGTCGGTGCAAGATTCGATTTTAACGAAATGGCCAAACGCTCTCTTGGGTCCCAGTGGCAAAAGCGCAGCGACGCAGAGAAAAAGGAGTTTGTCCGGCTCTTCACCGATCTCCTTGAAGGCACCTATTTGAGCAGGCTCGAAGAGTACAGTGGTGAGAAGGTGCGCTTCGTCAACGAGCGGGAAGAAAAGGATTTCGCGGAAGTAAATACCAAAGTGATCAATAAAACCGGCCAAGAATTCACCCTGGATTATCGGCTTATCAGAACACATGGCGATTGGAAGGTCTCCGACGTGGTCATTGAAAATATCAGTTTGGTGAATAACTATCGCTCTCAGTTCAATCGCGTGCTGTCCAAATCATCTTTCGAAGAGTTGCTTCAGGCCATGAAGCAAAAGAAACTTAGCGCACCTGGGGTAGCCGGCTGATATGAAGATTTGCAGGACTCGTCACCACCGCAACGAACAGAACCGCGCAAATGGCCAAGCAAGAAGGGGTAACGACAGTTCATCGTTACCCCTTCTTGTTTTACGGCGCAATTCTTCAGCCCGGCGCGTCGGCAGCGTTCCGCCTGAATCTAGGCAGCAGCCTCCATTTGTTTATCGTATTGGCCGGTGCGGGCAGCGCTGTTGCATTTGGCGCGATGGTAGAAGATCTTCTGCGCCGCGGCGACATTGCCCGCCTCGCCCTTCCACGCCTTCAATGCGGGATCCTGGAGCGCCCGCGCGTAGGAGAAACTGACTTCCCAGGGGTGAGGCCCCATGGCATTCATGGCATTGAGATGTTCGGTTGCCTTTTGAGCGCTTTGACCGCCGGACAAGAACGCGATGCCGGGAACAGACGCCGGAACCGTGCGCTTTAGAGCGCGGATCGTGCGCTCCGCCACTTCTTTGACATCCGCTTGCGTCGGACAATCCTTTCCGGAAACGACCATGCTCGGCTTGAGTATCATCCCTTCGAGATTAATCCGATGTAAAAAAAGCTGCGTGAAGGTGACTTTCAAAGTGTGTTCCGTCACCTCTTGAGAACGTTCGATGGTATGAGAGCCGTCGAGCAACACTTCCGGTTCCACGATCGGCACGATTTCAGCCTCCTGACAAAGCGCCGCATACCGGGCCAGCGCCTCGGCGTTGGCTTCCAGGCAGGTATAGGTCGGGATACCCTCGCCGATGGTAATCACGGCGCGCCACTTGGCAAACTTTGCACCCAGTTCTTTGTATTCCTTGATCCGGCCACGCAGACCGTCCAAGCCTTCGGTCACCACCTCGCCAGGGAAAAAAGGAATATCGATCGGGCCTTTATCGACTTTGATTCCCGGCATGATGCCTTTTTTCGACAGCACTTGCGCGAACGGCGTGCCATCGCTGGCCGCTGTGCGCAGCGTTTCATCGAACAGAATTACACCGCTGATCGCTTCCTCGATACCCTTGGTCGTAAACAGCATTTCGCGATAGGCACGGCGGTTGTTTTCGTTGGAATCGATTTTGATGCTGTCGAAGCGCCGCTTGATTGTCCCCATGCTTTCATCAGCGGCAAGTATTCCCTTTCCTTTAGCCACCATGGCTTGAGCAACGGCTTCAAGTTCCTGTTTGGACATAACTGCTGTGCCTCCTTTAATTTAAGCTTTTAGGGTTCGCGTCATAACGATAAGATACTCGTTGATAGATATAATAGAAAACATGAACGTGTTTTAATGAAGTCCATTCTACCTTCTGAACGGTCCATGGCAAGCGGTTTGACGCTCATCATTGCGCTTAAATATTCTTGGCGCTCTTGTCTCTATCCTTTACCCGTCGCTTCGCGCCAGTAGCCGGCGTCGTAAAATCTTTCCGGTGGATCACAAGGCGGACGATAAACACCCATTTCTTTTCTCAGCTCTATGACGGTATTCAAGGCAGCCGGATTGATCCGCGCTTTTGGAACCACCTTGCGATAAGCGTCCTCTGCGGCAGCCGGTTTGAGCCCTTCTTTGGCCATTATGAGTTCAAGAGTCTCGGCCCGGTTTTGCGGCAACAGCAACCAATCCGTCGCCGCCGCCCAGGCACGAATGAAACGGACAGTAATTTCACGATGATCGAGCAGCCAACTCCGTAATGCCCAGCCGCACGTGAGCGGCCAGCCCGGCACATAATCTTCGGCATCGGCGAGAAGCGCTCCACCGGCTTCCAAGGCTTTGTCCGAGGCCGGTGGCGTCAACATCGCGGCGGCAACTTTGCCTTGCAGAAACGCCTCCAAACGTTTCGGCGAGCTGCCGATAATTTCTATTTGGTATTCGGTATCGTCCATACCGTGGCGCCGCAAGATTTTCTTACGGATCAAGTCGAGATTCGAATCGCCGGGATCGCCCGCCAGCAATCGACCGCGCAGCTCTTCAATTGACCTGATGCCCGGCCGGCCGATCAGATAGGCGCTCAAGCCCTCTTCGGCCTGCATGAAAAGAAGATAATCAACTCCATCGGTCGTTGTCCGCGCAATCATCGTGTCCGCGCTACTAAGCGTGAAGTCCCAGCGCCCCTCCGCCATGCCGCGGTTATGATCCGGCGCGTAGGTCGTTTCGTGGAATCGCACTTCGAGTCCTTCTGTGGCGAAGAAGCCCTTGTACTCGGCGACGAGATGAGGCGGCCTGCGGTGATATCCGGTGATGTTAAGTAGATCCATCGAGTTTTCCTCCGCGTTCTTCTTCTTTTATCGTTGCACGGCTCAAGGCTCAAGACTAGCGCTACGCCATTTAATATTGGCTTTGCAAGCGAATCGAGGTAGACGTTAAAGCTAAACGATAATTGGTTTTTTGTCGCGCCGAGGAAACGGAAACACAATGAAGCTAAAAGACAAAGTCGCACTGATTACCGGCGGTGGACGCGGCATTGGCAAAGCCATCGCCTTGGCCTATGCGCGCCAGGGCGCCAAGCTGGCGATCTGCGCGCGCACTGAAGCTGAGATCGAGGAAACCGTCAGGGAAATTCAGGGACTGAAAGCACCGGCCAAAGGCTGGACCTGCGACGTCTCTCTCGAAGAATCGGTGAAGAACTTCGTCGGCAATGTGGTTAAAGAATTTGGCCGCGTCGACGTGCTGGTGAATAACGCCGGAGTCATGACCCGGCCGGTTCCGATAACGGAACTGGAAATAAAGAAGTGGGATTATACCATTGCCGTGAATCTACGCGGTCCTTTTCTCGTCACCCAATCCGTACTGCCCATCATGATGAAGCAGAAAAGCGGTTCCATCGTCAACGTTTCATCCATGGTCGGGCGCGGCGCCTACGCCAACTTCATCGCCTATGCTACCTCCAAATGGGGACTGGAAGGATTCACTCAGACGCTCGCGGCCGAAGCTAGGTCGTCCGGCATCCGCGTCAACTCCGTAGAACCCGGCTACGTGGCGACGAAGTTGACCGGCTATTCCGGCAGTAAACCGGAATCGGTGACCGATGTGTTCGTCTATTTGGCTTCGGATGAAGCTAAAGGAGTTACGGGAAAGATGCTAAGCTCGTCGGCGTGGAAGTCGCAGATAAAGTAGATACCCACGGGCTTACGCCCGTGGCACTTGAAATGCGAAACCCAGATC
>JBBDNJ010000182.1:0-19678 GCA_040877705.1 Binatia bacterium
CGCTGTCAATTCTAATTGCAATAGTAGTGCTCGCTTTTGGACTGATCGCGGAGGCTAGAGGCATTGTAAGAAAACTCGATCGGCGGCAGTGCGTCAAACTAAGGAGAGGCTTTGATGATTTCAATTCACCGGAGAGTATGGTTCTTTTTTGCGCTTTTTTTCATACTGGCGATGGGTCTCGCCGCAACTGATTTAAATGCGCAACCCTCGCTTAAAAAAGTCCGTCTCGGCACGTCCTCGACGAATATGTCATTCTTGGCGATGTTCGCCGCCTACCACCGAGGCTTCTATAAGGACGAAGGCATTGACTTGGAGATTGTCTATATGCCCGCCAATCTTGCTAGCACAGCGGTGCTGTCGGGAGACATCGACTACAATGGAGCCGTCACCGGCGTCATCGGCGCCGCCGTGCGTCAACAGCCGATGAGAGTTCTGCTCTTCACGGTGGCCCGCCCGCTACTCTTTCTGTACAGCAAGAAGGAGATCAAGGAACCGCAGCAACTCAAGGGTAAAAAAGTCGCGGGCAGCTCTCCCGGTGGAACAGCGACATTGCTGGCGAACCAGGTGCTCAGGAAATATGGCTTGGAGCCCGGACGAGACGTATCCGTGCTGCCGATGAGCGGATCCGCCGCGAGCCGCTTTGCGGTGCTCGAATCGGGGGTAGTCGATGCCTCGCTCCTCTCCCTTCCCGAAAATATTATCGCCGCGCAGAAAGGCTTCAATGAATTGATTTTCCTTGGCGACGTGGTGGAATTTCCGCAGAACGGTTTTGGCACTTCGGAGAAAAAAATTCGCGAGGATCCCGACGAGGTCTATCGAATGGTACGGGCAACGCTACGAGGGCTGCAGTATGTCTGGGAGCCAAGCAACCGAGAAGCTCTTATCGACATCGTTGGCAAACAGTGGAAAGTCAACGACCGGAAGTTGGCCGCGGAAATGATCAAGCATGTCGGCCGCGTGCTGACCAAAGATGCCTTCATCAAACCAGAGTCGGTGCAAGTGCTCATCGATCTGCAACGCCAGAACGCGAAGGTTGCGCGGCCAGTGACCGTCGCGGACGTCGTCGACTACAGTTTTGTCGATAAGGCGCGGAAGGAACTGGGGATCGCAAAGTAATCCGTGCGGCCGGTCAACTTAAAACTCGCAACCCGACAGTCGAAATCGATTAAATCAGCGGATCGATGATGATTTTGATCGAATCTTGTCCGCTGGCGGTGAGCTGAAAACCGAGTCCGGCTTGCGCCAAAGGCAAGCGATGCGTAATCATATCAGCGACCCGCACTTGGTGAGTGCGGATCAGTTCGAGAGATTCACTAAGATCCTGGCCGCTGCCGGCATAAGAGGTGACCAGCGAAACCTCATCGCGCCAAAAATCAAACAAGGGGATCGGCACATCGACTCCGGCAGCGGTCGGCGCGAAGAATAACAAGGTGCCGCCGCGATCGATGGATTTGACCGCCTGTTGAATGGCCGGCATGGCGCCGGTGCAAACGATCACCAAATCAGCCAGCCGGCCGTCATTTAATTCGCGCAGACGCGCCGGCACATCTTCCCTACCGTGAATGGTGGCAGCGGCGCCAAACTGGCTGGCGGCCTTGAGCCGAAATTCGCTGATATCGGTGGCGATAATGCGGCCGGCACCACGCACATGGGCGAGCTGAATATGCAGCAATCCAGAAATCCCGCTGCCGATCACGAGCACTGTTTGACCGGCGATTAAACGAGCAAGCCGCTGCGCGCGAACTACGCAGGCCAGCGGCTCGATAAAAGAACCCTCGTCGAATGTCACTTGATCCGGCAAATGAAGCGTCCCTAACTCGACATTGATCTTGGGCACGCGAACGAACTCGGAGAAGCCGCCGGGATCGAAATGCGTGGTACGCAGCAGTTCGCAAACCGACTGGTGACCGGCCTGACAATAACGGCATTGACCGCAGGGCACATGATGCGAAGAGAAAACTCGGTCACCGAGTCGGAAATCTTGGACGCCTTCCCCTACTTCGACGACTTCGCCCGTGATCTCGTGTCCCAATACCAGCGGCGCTTTCTTGATACGGTACCATTCCATAAGATCGCTGCCGCAGATGCCGCTGGCGCGAATCCGCACCAACAACTCACCCGAGCCAATCTTTGGAACACGCATCTTTTCGAGACGCACATCCCGGTTGTTGTAATACATCGCCACACGCATGCTACGCGAGGCAAATTCCCGGTCCGGCGTTGCCAACTTCCGATGCGATGGTTCCATGCTCACAGGTGAAGTGATCGCTAGCTGAGGGCTTCCTGGCTTCAATCTTTTACCGGCAATTACCCCGCCGCGCGCTTGGCCTTCGATCCTTTTGCGCTTTCGTAAATCTGGTACGCTTCCTTAACCGAAATATTTTCATGGACAATCGCGCGCACCGCTTGAATCATCCCCACGGGGCAATCGGACTGGAAAATATTGCGGCCCATATCGACTCCGACAGCGCCGCGCTTTACCGAATTATAGGTGAGTTCTAGAGCTTCCATTTCGGGCGTCTTCTTGCCACCGGCAACGATGACCGGAATGGGACAGCTCTCGATCAACTGTTCAAAATCGTCGCAGTAATAAGTCTTGACGATATGAGCGCCAAGCTCCGCGGCGATGCGGCAGGCAAGCCCTAAATAACGGACGTCGCGCGCCATGTCTTTGCCGACAGCGGTCACCGCGAGCACCGGGATACCGTATTTCTCGCCCTCGTCGACCAGCTTAGCCAAACTCACCAATGTCTCCTTCTCGAACTCCGAACCGACGAAGATCGACAGCGCCATCGCCGAAACATTAAGGCGAATACAATCATCGATGGAGACCGTGATATCTTCATTCGAAAGTTCTTTGAGAATGCTCGTGCCACCGGACACGCGCAGAACAATCGGTTTGTCGGAATTAGGGTCGACAGACGTCCTGAGCACGCCGCGGGTCAACATGATGGAATCCGCATGTGGCATCAGCGGTTCGATGGTTTTGCCTGGATCTTCCAGGCCGCTTGTTGGACCGAGAAAATAGCCGTGATCGACGGCCAGCATGACAGCCCGGCCATCCATCGGCTTAATGATTCGCGCTAAACGATTTGCCATTCCCCAGTTCATAGAGTGTCATCCTCCTTGTGGTGCGACTACAAAGTTAGCAGAACCTATCACAAAATAGCTCGGGAATCTAAACCGGGTAGTTTTCACCGCGCTCGGCCGCAAGGTTGGTTATGCTGGCTCAGCGGATCCAGCGAGCAGCGGCCATACATAACGCACTGCCAGCGCCATAAGAATCATGCCGCCACCCACTAAGGTGGCAAGAGACGGAATCTCGCCGACCGTCACCGCCACCCACAATGGATTCAAGACGGGTTCGATCAGGGCGATCAACGCTGCTTCCTGCAGCGGGATGGTTCGCAAGCCCTTTGAAAAAAGAAAGTATGGCAGCCCCAACTGTACGGCACCCATGACCGCCAGAATCCAAAATTGATCTATAGAAATCGACAACTGCGTCTTCACAAACGGTAAGAGAAGCACCGCGCAAACTAGGTTATTAAACCACGTCACGGAGACCGGGCTGATATTCTTCATTTGTTGCAGATTCACCATGTAAACCGCAAACAGAACACCGCTCAACAGAGCCAGCAGAACTCCGGCCATCTCCGGCTCCCCGGCGCTCTCGAAAGAGATAATTCCGACGCCGATCATACTAACGAAAAGCGCGAATGCATTCAGCGTCGATATTCTTTCACCGAGCACAAGGCGCGAAAAGAGGAAAACAAAGACCGGCGCCGTGTATTGCAAAACGATGGCGTTGGCCGCGGTCGTCAATTTATTGGCCGATACGAAGGCGCTAATTGCCGCGGTGTAGCTAATCACAGAGACGATCATCGCCGCATCGAAACGGAAGTCCGATGGTTTCAGAAACGGAACGAAAACCAGTGAAGCGAAAAGACTGCGGTAAAAAACGATGGTCAGTGGATGGAGATCAAGGAACTTGATGAAGACTCCGGCCAAACTCCAAAAGAAGGCGGCTAGAAGAATGAAAGCCCGGCCTCGGTCTGCATCGCTCTTGGATAGGGTAACCGGCGGGGGCGTTACCATCTTTTATCGAAAACAATCGAAAATCGAAGCGATTGACTTTGCAGACGGTGCGATAGGTTTCTAAGGATCACGGTCGATAGCCTGTAAGAGCGGGATGAGAATGGCATCTCGTCCCGCCCTGCAATCGAAAAACCCTGGGTTGAAATCGAGCGAGGAGCTAACTTTGGGGTACCACCGATACCTTCAAAGGCACAGTGAGATCAGCCGTCATACGAATCGGTACTTCATAATCGCCGACGATTTTGATCGGCTCTTCCAACTGAATCTTGCGGCGATCTACCTTGAGCCCCTTGGCCTTCAAAGACTTTTCAATTTGAATGTTCGTGACCGATCCGAAGAGTTTACCCTCTTCGCCGACCCTCATAGGAATCACCAGTGAAACACCCGCTATTTCTTCTCCTACTGATTGCGCCTGTCTCATGATCTTTTGCTTCTGATCGGCAACGACTTTTTTCTGATGCTCGAAAGTTTTTAAATTTTTCTTATTGGCCAACAACACCAACCCGCGGGGGAGCAGATAATTGCGCGCATAGCCGTCACGAACCCGCACGACTTCGCCGATCTTGCCCACATTGACGATATCTTCCTTTAAAATGACTTCCATGTTTCCTCCCTCACGATGCCTGACTCGGATTGAGATCCTGCTTTTTCAATCGGCGAAAATCAACCCACAGATCGAAAAGGCCAAGCCCGATCACTAATAAAGTAAATAATTGCTGAAAAACAATAAACAAGTAAACAATCCCTCGAACGAAGCGCGGCACGCTGTTCTTGTTGAAGAAATAAGCGACGATTGCCAGCCCCTGAAAAAAATAACAGGCACCGATCACCAGCAGAATATTGCCAGCGAACGTCTTCACCAAGTCAAAACCCGGAATGAACAGAGCGAATCCGGAGACGATCAAACCCCAGATCAAAAAGTCGGGAGCTTTCCATTCTCTAAGACTCGCAACGGCCAACCATTGGTCGCGCTTTTCAGGAAATCGGCGGCACAGAAAAACTACATTGAACAAAACAACCAAGCCGAGACTGATAAAAGTCGCTGCGGGAAGAAGTTGCAGGACCATCTCGGCGATCTGCGGCGCGCGTTCTTTCAAAATCGCGACGCTTTCTTGCGGGAAGCCCATTTTTTCGTGCATCTGAACAGCCGACGAGAGGCTATCATTTAGATTTCTACGTAAATCTTGAAGCATTGCGCCCCATGAACCGAATAAATATAACAACAGGCCGGTGAACCCCACAAAAATCACCGCCGCTATGCCGAAGACCAACGCCTCAATCACACGAACTCGGCCGAGCAATAAGAAAAGCAGCCCGACCACCACAGCGAACACGGAATAGATAAAAGCGAGTTCCGCACCACCCCAGAAAAGTACAAGAGAGAGCGCGAGCACAGTCACGCCCATTCCACCCATTATGCCGTACTTGATACCAAACGATAGGACGGGCTGCGGAACTAGCGGAAAAAGCGCCACGCCGATCGGTGGAACCGCCACACCGCTGATAAAGAGAAACACCGTAGAAGCCGTCGCTAGAATAAATTTGGCGATGATTTCTAGCTGCATGGGACTCGTAAAACGAGAACTCTAAGTTTTGGCCGTCGTAAAAGGCAGCAATGCGACGCTGCGCGCCCGCTTAATGGCCGTTGTTAGCAAACGCTGGTGACGAGCACAGTTGCCCGTAATACGGCTTGGGGTCATTTTCCCTCGCTCGGTCACAAACGAAGCGATGGTCCGAACATCTTTGTAGTCGATCTTGAGCGTTTTGTCCGCACAGAAGCGGCATACTTTCCGGCGGAACATCGGCCGGCGGCGTGGCCCACCTTTGTCATCGTCCATGCGATCCCGGTTTACTCTCGCGCCCGAATCCCTCTGTGCCATAAAGATTTTTACCTCATTCCTAAAAATTAGTTTTTATCGACCCCGAGTGGGGAGGTCTCCGTCCCGTTATTCAGAAATTAGACAATATTCGCGATTACTTCGAATTTTCTTATCGATTTCCCCTCTGCAGCTTCGCATCGTTTTTGTATCAGTCGGCCATCGACCCACATAAACTCGAGAGCAACTCTCTGCAAATAATCTTACTCCGTTCATCCCCTTGCCGAAAGCCACGATCGATATAGCAACGTCCTCTCTTAGAGATGAACGGGATAGAAGATTCGCAAAGCGGCGAGCCCGTTGGTGTATAACGAAGATCAGGGTGTCGTGTCAGATTACTTAGAAAGATGGTTTGGCTGTTACTCGCCCACAGAACCCACGCGCCGCCATGCTCGAATCGATTAAGCCTGTGAATCCGTTTTGGCAAATCCCTCGGGCACGTCTTCGGTTTGTTCTGGACCGTCAGGACGTTGAGCGGCGACTTGATTTGCTTCATCATCGCGCACCGTCAAGTAGCGCAAAATGCCATCCGTCAACCTCAGATTACGTTCCAACTCCTCGACAGCCCGTCCGGACGAACGATACTGAAGCAAAATGTAATAGCCCTTTCCCTGCTTCTCAATGCGGTAAGCGAGGTCTCGCAGTCCCCACTCTTCGACCTGGGAAATGATGCCCTCCTGAGCCTCAATAACCTTCTTGAACCTATCGATGAATTCTTTAACCCGTGGCCCCTTCTCCGGATGAACGACGAAAAGGGTTTCATAATGTGTCACAGTAATATTTCCCTTCACTATAAAGTTTTTCTTGTATCATAGGCTATTTAGCTTCACAACGCGGCTTGGAAAACCGCTTAGACCACTCGATTGAAATGTTCCATGGCCCGATGCCCGCCCTCTTGCAAGATACAAATGGCTGCTTGAGCAGCACGCGAGATGACCTCATTCAATTGTTCAGTCTCCTCCGACGAAAAGGGTTCCAGTACGAAATCCGCTGCTTCAACACATTCCCGAGGCCGTCCAATTCCCACGCGTACTCGATAAAAGGGCGCACCCGCCACGCTCTCCATTATCGACAGAGCGCCCCGATGCCCTCCGGCACCCCCTCTTGAGCGCACGCGGATGCGACCGAAAGGTAAGTCCAATTCATCGTAGATAACGACAAGATCCTGAGGTAACCCCCGAAACTCTTTCAGCAGCGCCTTTACGGCATCTCCGCTTCGATTCATGTGGGTCTGCGGCTTGGCGAGGAGGACTCGGTCACCCTCAAGGATCAACTCGCCTACCAAAGAATCACAGAGTCTCTTCTTAATCGTAACATTATTCTTCTCAGCAATATCTTCGACAACACGAAACCCCATATTATGGCGGGTCCGGTCGTACTTCCTGCCCGGATTTCCCAAACCTACTATCAACTTCACAGTTCAATTCCTAACCCTCGCGAAAATGTCGTAGGTCAAGGTCACTCGGCTTCCTTCTTTTCCTCCGGAACTACCGGCGCTGTGCCTTCCGTCGTGGCAGCCGTTGCGCTTGGCGCTTCCTCAACGGTCGGCGTCGCAACAGTTACCAGCGCAAAATCCGACTCGAAAACAGCGGTTACACCCTCAGGCATCGGCAACTCTTCAATATGAATCGAATCTCCGATGTCCAGGGCACTCACCTCTACGTTGAAAAACTCCGGGATGTCCAGCGGTAGACATTCCACCTGAATCTCTCGAACGATCGGCTGGAGGATTCCACCTCGCACCACACCCGCGGCTTTGCCAACAAAGTGAAGCGGCACAGCAACTTGTATTTTCGCTGTAAGGTCAACCTCGTAAAAATCAGCGTGAATGACCTCCCCGGAGATCGGGTGATATTGCATTGCCTTAACCAAAGCAACTTTGTCAGCCAGCGTGGTGGACGCCGATTTCAGCCGAACCAAGTGCGACCCTTCCAAACCCGCAACTCGAGTGAAAAACTCCTTCTTGTTTAATTCCAAAGGAACCGGCTGGACCTTCGGTCCGTAAAGAATTGCAGGAATCTTCCCTTCTCGTCGCAGACGCCGGGCCTGATGCTTGGTTCCCGGTTGACGGGTGTTAACTTGAATTTCTAATGTTTCCAAAGAAACTTACCTCCTCGTAGATCCGTCTGGATTCGTCTACACAAATAGAGAACTAATGGATTCTTCCTCATGCGTGCGCCGAATCGCCTCCCCAATGAGATGAGCGACCGACAGAACTTTAATCTTGCCACAACGCTTGGCGTCAGATTCGAGGGGAATGGTATTGGTTACGATCAATTCCTCCAACGGCGAATCTTGAATTCTTTGAATCGCCGGACCGGAAAGGACCGGGTGAGTACAACAACCGAGAATTCTTTTCGCGCCTTCCTTTTTCAATGCGTCAGCAGCCATCGTCAATGTCCCGGCAGTGTCCACCATATCGTCTACTAGGATAGCCACCTGATCTTGAACCTCACCGATGATATTCATTTCGGCGACTACGTTCGGGCCGACTCGCCGCTTATCGATAATTGCCAAGGAGGCATCCAGGCGGGTAGCGATGGCGCGAGCTCGCTCAACCCCGCCGGCATCAGGGGAGATGATGGTTACTTCGTTGTGGTTTAGTTGCTTTTTCAGATGCTGCAATAACACCGGTGTCGCATATAAGTTGTCCACGGGAATATCGAAAAATCCTTGAATCTGCCCGGAGTGGAGATCCATTGTGAGCATTCGTGACGCTCCCGCCGTGGTGATCAAATCGGCGATGAGTTTAGCGCTGATAGGAACTCTCGGAAGTACTTTGCGGTCCTGCCGGGCATATCCGTAGTAGGGCATGACGGCGGTGATGCGCTTTGCCGAAGCTCGTTTAAAGGCATCTAACATCAATAAGAGTTCCATCAAATGATTGTTTCCCGGCGCCGAAGTAGACTGCAAAACAAAAACATCCGCGCCACGAACATTTTCTTTGATCTCTACCTTGCTTTCACCATCGCTGAATGTCTCCACTGTGGCTTTCCCCAAAGAAACCTTGAGGTAGTCGCTGATTTCCTGGGCAAGTGGAGGATTGGAGTTTCCGGCAAATATCTTTATATCCGCATTCGGCTGGCTCATGATGTTGAAACGCTTCTTCCCTAAAGGTCGATCTCTACCTATCCACTACCAAGAGCGAATAAACAAATAGCACTTATAAGTCAGTGAGTACCGGCTACAAAAATTGCCAGACTCTTTTGTAAACGAGTCTGGGTTCAAACGAGTTGCGCCGTTCAATCGTGAACGGCGCAATTTACGCTATGACAATTTGTCGATTATTACAAGGTGAAGACTGGCTGGGCGGGAAGGATTCGAACCTTCGATACCGGATCCAAAGTCCGGGGCCTTACCGCTTGGCGACCGCCCATCCCATAGCTTCTGCGAGAGAAGCCCATCCGGCCCGCGGGCAGAGGATCAATTAACCGTTTCCTAGAGCCCTCTGGCTCCCACCTTCCGCAACAACTTTCTCATATTCCGCGATTACCTTCTCCTCTAACATCCTTCGTGTCTCATTATTGATGGGATGCGCAATATCTTTGTAGGTTCCGTCTTTTCTTTTTTTACTCGGCATCGATACGAAGTAGCCCGTAGTTCCCTTGATGATTTTCAGGTCCCGAATCACAAAACAGTGATCGAGAGTGATAGTTACGTAAGCCCTAAGCTTATCTTCGTCGACAGGAAAGACTCTTACTTCCGTAACCTGCATCGAGACCTCCTCTTTGGACAGGTTAACCGACTTCCTGACTTACTCTAATTGGGCTTTGGCTATATCGATCGCTTTAACTTAACAAACGCACTAAAAACGTTTCGACCCCGTCCTCCTTCTGCAATCGGGAAAAAGCCCATGCAGCTTTTCCTCTCGAATCAAATAGGCCAAAAACCGCAGAACCACTACCCGACATTAGAGCTTCGGCAGCACCCTCATCAATCAATTTCTCTTTCAAAAAACCTATTCGCGGGTACCGAGCCAACGTTACAGTCTCCAAGTCGTTAACGAGTAATCTCCTTTGACCAAATGGCTTATTGAGTAGTGAGGTAATGCTAGTATTTGCAATAGGTTTTGTCAACTTAGCCTGGAAATTTCGGTACACCCAATCGGTCGCAACAGGAAAACCAGGATAAACAATCAATGCCCAATCCCATGACAAACCTCGTAAAGGTGAAAGACGTTCCCCGATACCGCGGACACGTGCAGATATCCCGCCGATAAAAAATGGTACATCTGCGCCTAGGGAATATCCCAGTTTTTTTAGCTGCTGGAGTGAATAATTGAGGCGAAAAAGGCGATTAAGACCGATGAGCGTCGCAGCCGCATCGGAACTTCCGCCTCCTAATCCAGCACCCAAGGGAATCCTCTTTTCGATATGAATTTTTACCGGTTCCTCGACATTTCTCCCCTTCATGATGAGGTCAGCCGCTTGGTATACGAGATTTCCCTCGCCGCTGGGCACCGACGGATTGCTGCAGGTAACGGTTAGCCGTGGTAAACGCGCCGCCCCCCCGCTAAATCGTCTAGCTTTGGTCATGCCAATCTCATCATATAGCGAGACGCGAACCATAATCGTGTCGAGCAGATGATAACCATCATCTCTCTTACCGACGATGCGCAATCCGAGATTGATTTTAGCCGGAGCTCGAATCTTCACGCGTCATTAGCTAACATAAGCACCTTTCAATTGCGAAGAACGCGTGCCTATGATTCACGAGATAGCTAAATTCCTTTCAATGGCCTGGGAAGCAGCCAATCCGCCCATGGGGCTTCGCCACTGGCAGCTTGATCTTAAAGCAAGCCGGCGGCAGCATGAGCGATGTTGGGAATTCTCTATTTGGCGAGATGAAACTTCGCGTCGAACGGTATTATACACAAGCAGATGGTCAATAATAGCCGGCTCTCGTCAGGGCGCTTACCGCAATTGACTCGTACATAGTCGAATGGTAGAAAAACCCAGGGCGCCCGTAGTGAAAAGGATATCACGAGGGTCTCCGGAACCCTAAGTACAGGTTCGATTCCTGTCGGGCGCACCAGCCACCGTTCTCATTTCCCGGAATTAAACACGTGCGGCGTTGCCTAGGGGCTACCGTATCGGAACTTAGCACGCTCTGGCGCTTTGAACAGTTATCAGCGCTTTCCTGGACATTAACGTTTCGAAACGCTGAAAGCCCGCGCCCACTTCATCCGCGTCGCCAGGTTGTGATAAAGTTCCTGAAGTCGATCGAGCTGAATATTAATCTTGTTTCGCGGCGGCGTTTGTTCTTGTCTTGCTGGCCGCTGCTTTCTCTTGGATCATGTCGGAGTCCAGGTGGCCGATAAGTGCTAGGAATGCGATTCCACTGGGAGGGAGCACCCTAAGACGAGCCATACTCAGGGCCACTGGAGCAAGCCTCCGAAGAAGTAAACTCCCAGCGGAAAATTTTGCAGTCAAAATGTGGACATTACTACTTAGCAGCGACCACTCGACTCCCAGGATCATCATGTTCACCGTCCGACAGATTCATGGGCTTACTGGAGACCAACTCTAGTACATCAGTCCGGCTAAATCGCCAACTTCGCCCTATACGATTCCCGGGAATAACTCCTTTCTCCGCCAGTTTGTAGACAGTCTTAAGATGGATCTTCAGTAAGTTAGCCACCTCAGATGGTGTCATAATTTCTTCCATCCTTATTGTTCTCCTTTTCTAAGTCATTACTTCCTGGTGTCGAGAGCACAACCTATGCCACAAACACCGAGCGCCAGCCTCGGGCATGTAAGGCCTGAGAATTCCAAAGAATTCCTTAACTAGGCGGAGAACGCTAGTCAAAGCCAACAAAGCTCTGCGAATCTGTAACTTGGACAAAATTGGCCAAATGTTACAATTTTGGTTATACGGAAAAGACAAAAAGAAGGAGTACTTACAATGGATCCCGTGCTATGACGCACGACAAACACTGAGATTAAACGAACCGTGAAATGATTTCGCAGCGAGTCTGCTTGCTGATCCGCTCGTGCTCCGTAATCAGGCGCCAGGCGGACGCGATTGCGCATTGCGAGACTGAAGCGCAGCCAGCTCCTTTGCCCACTTAGTGGAGTATTCCTTGCGTGTATCATCGCTGATCGCACTGGTCGCCGGAAAGCGGTCGCGCCACTCATAAGGTCGCACTGCTTCGATGATCATACGCGAGTTGTGCCCTTTTTGTCCGGGCTGAATAATTGGATCGAGGGGACCACTCCAGGTGCGCCGCAGAATATCGACCGAGGTTGCCGGATCGGAGCGAGTGGCTATGGCCCAAACAACTTCATTGGTATCTGTGATGTCGATGTCCTCATCGACTACGATCACGTATCGTCCTAGGTAAGCACCGGCATGGCACTGCGAAGCAACCAGGGCAGCTTGTTTTGCATGGCCGGGATAACGCTGCTTGATCGCTACAACAATCATGAACCGCTGCGCCGGCGGCGGCAAATAGACGCCGCGAATATCCGGAACGCCCGCTTGCTCCATACCGTTCCACACTGTGGCCGCGCGCAAACACGATCGATACATGCCGTGAATCGTTGGTTTGAAAGGAGCAGCACCGCAGATGATCGGGTCATTGCGGTAGTACAACGCTTTTATTCGCACAAACGGCTCTGCACGACGCGCGCTGGCATAATAGCCGGGCCACTCGCCGAACGGACCTTCAGGAAGCATCTCCCCTGGAATGATCTCTCCCTCGATGGCAATCTCCGCCGAGGCGGGAAAGTGGAGTCCAGTTAAGGGCCCCTCAATGACGTCGATGGGCTGCCCTAAAATCCCGCCGGTCCAGTCGTACTCGTTAACGCCAAAGGGAACCGCCTGAGAAGATGCGATAAACAGCAGCGGATGCTGGCCAAAGACCATGGCAACCGGAAAAGGCTTGCCGGCTTTCATGGCCTTCTCATAATGCATCTTGCCGTGTTTCCCCGGCGAGATATAAAGACCGACCTTGTCTTTGTCTTGAAGCATGACCCGATAACATCCGACATTTTCTACGCCGGTTTCTGGATCACGGGTAATGACAAGATGGGCCGTTCCTAAATAGCGCCCCCCGTCTCCCTCATGCCAGCGAGGTACGGGAAATTTGAGAAGATCAATCCGGTCCCCGTGCTCAACATTTTCCATCACGGGACCGGCGGACACGATATTCGGCTTGATCGGCTGAAGCGCTCTCAAGCGTGCTCGCAATGCGTCAATCAAGGGAATCGTCTTGAGATTCGTCGCGAGATTCAAAGTCAGCGCGGTGCGTTCCAATGTCTCGAGCATATTGGCGAGGACCCGGCGATTGGGATCATAGCCCGGAACTGCATCGAACATCACGGCGGGTGGGGAAGACATCCTTTCGAGAATGATCTCAGTGAGCGCGCCAAGCTCCAAGTCCCAGTGAGCGCCGGAGATCTTTTCCAACTGACCCGCAGCTTCCACGTCTTTAAGCCAGTCGCGCAGATCGCAAGCGCCGATTGTTTGAGTTTTACTCGCCAGTGCAGTCGCCATCGGGAACTCCCTTCGCTCAGATCCGAGATTTATTCGACAACGTTCAAAGTACTCGCATGGAACAACTCTTCCGGTGCAATAGCGTTCGCACTGATGCCTTGAGCGTGACAATAAGAAAGAAACTTATCGAGCACATGCCGATTGGCTTCCAATCCGTAGGCCCAAGGATCGGTTTGAAAAATTTCGCGCTCCGCGGATAAATAACAATTCGGCCAAGCTTCGACGAGACTGGGAATTGCGCGGCGCCACTGCTGAGCCCAACGCTTGGCATTGACGTAAAGGCGAAAAAGTTTTCCCGGCAATTCCGGATGCTGATCGACGAGATTTTTCTGTAATACTAGCACGTGCATGATCGGCAGGATTTGTGAAGCGCGAAAATAGCTCGCCTCGACCTCCCGAGGATTGGCGAAACATCCGCGATGGGAAGACCGGAATTCCCACGAAATCGGCCTTACCTCGGGAAGTATAGTAGATCAATTCGCCCAGGGACATCTCAGCGATATCATACTGCCCCTTGAACATACCGGCGAACATTCCCGGGACATCACTGGTCTCGGTAATTTGAAAGTCAAAGCCGGGCACTTGCATCTGGCCTCGCAGAATGGGCAAGGTGCCGTCATAGGTGCGGCTGGCGAGTCGAATTGGGGTTGGAGAAGCCATGGGTTTCTATCTTACTCCACAGGAAATTTGCTAAAATTCAGGCGACTCTGTCTTGGCCCTACGATATGCGGCCAGCAACTAAGTTCCAAGTTCCTCCCGGTAAAGTTGAAGCGCTTCCATCACAGGGCGGTCGTTGATCGAGAAAAGAATTGCTTCTTCATCGTAAGGATTTTCGTGTGAGTGCCACTGCCAAAGGGGTATCACGAAAGAATCGCCCTTCTTCCACTCCAGATGACTTTCACCCACTGCAGTCCGACCCCGGCCTTTGAATACGTGATAGATCGCCGTGCTCGTATGCCGATGTGGTTTGGTTTTTTGTTTCGCTGTGAAAAGCTGAATTTCACACGACATCGTCGGATAAGTATAGCCGCCGGTGGCCGGATTGATGTAGCGCAGTAACGTAGCATCGTACGGGTCATGGTCGCCCCGGCTCATCATTTTGAGCGCCTTATAGGTCTCTTGCCAGCAATAACGAAAGGGAACACCGCGCAATTGAGTTTCGTCTGATTTCGGCGTACGTGCGAAACCTAGGCGGCTAAGGGATTCGCCGGTTGCCCGTGTAATCGGTTGTTCGGGTATCTCCGAATCTTCGAAGAAAAGCACGTTAAGCGACTGGATCAATGGCCCATCCAGGCCATCGAGCCAAATGATCGGATCTTCAGACTCATTGTGGTGCTCGTGCCAGGTCCAATTGGGCGTGAGAATAAGGTCGCCCTCTTCCATCGGAAATTTTTCACCATGCACCGCGGTGTAAGCGCCTTTGCCTTGAACCACGAATCGGATGGCCGCCATGTTATGACGGTGCGCCTTCGCGACCTCGCCTGGATTCACGATCGAGAAGGTGAACTGCAAGGTATGCGCAGTCGATTTAATCGGCGAATGCGGGCTTACGAGCCGAATGGCGCGACGCTCGGCCTGCTCGATGCCAATGGTTTCGCTTGCTTTTAACAAACCATCGAAAAGCGGCTCCCATTTCCATAGATACGGCGCTTCCGACGAATGAGACGGAACGCGAGTTCGCCAAAAACCGGATAGTTGGTTTTTCTCTAGTTCGCAGTCCAGTTGGGCAAGCTTCATCGACGTTCTCCTTGTCCGCGCTAGGACGCTTTAGACATCGCCTGCGCCATGCCGCCAAAGTAGGCTCGATGAATTTCCATCGATTCCTTAGCGGTATTCAGTACGTCTTGCTCGCGTCCGGGCGCGACATATTTTTCCAAAACGTCGATAAACATGTCCGAGTGCTTCACGTCGGCCTTGCTGTGCGCGGTAAAATTCGGCATTTGCGCATCATTGAAGTTCAAATCCTGCTTCCAGATTTTATACAACCGGCTGCAATTGCCGCCGCCGATATCGCCTAAAAGCCGGTCATCGTTAGTCCACTCCGCAATAGTCGATGCCGCAATGGCCTCCTGCCAAGGACGATTTCGCGCGATCCAAAACCACGCGTAAATTGCCGCCGCTGTAGTCGGTAACGGCTGCGCGTTCAGGACATCGTCGACACTGAGTCCGACCTCCCTGCCTTGACGAAAAATGAGATCTAGATGACCATGCTTTGAGTGCTCATCTTCAATTAGTTCCTCGTACTCATGCGACATAATGCGCTGTTTGACTTCGAACTCAGGACAATTGGCCGCCACTTGGGGCCAGAAGTTGCGCCGCTGACGCACATAGAGTCCCAGCTGCAAAAGATAAATTTGCGCGCGCTCATGGGTCATCTTTAGCGAGTAGAAATGTTCCATCTCTGGCGAGCGGAACAAGTCTCGTACACATTCACCAAGTTGCTGCCGCCATTCTTGTGGTTTCATGAAAGGTCCTCCCAAAAAACTATCGCTACGACCGCCAAAATGACGGTCTTCCGATCATCATCATGAAAAAATAAACCGCTCGTACGCCGCCGGCGGCCTATGCGAATTATTTTTTAGCACTAGCTGATCCTTTGAACGATTGTCAAGCACGGCCTCCGGGGCAGATGCCATCGAGGCTCTGCTTGCCGATCGACTGAATGGAAACATCTACAGCCACCAAAAAGGAGCCGACACTGAGCCTTTGTCACACAAATTCCGAATGAACAAACGAATTTCTCGGTAAATTCCGGCAGGAATCGTCCGTTCTAGCGCGCCAAAGCGTTGACCGGCAGCCATTATGTGTTCTCCCTCGATCGAAAAATGTCTATACCATCTATCCATTTTGACTCAGGGGCGTCAGTCGTAATCACCGAACTAACTGTCAGCTACTGGGGGTACTCGACTCAAATCCACCGGCCCTTCGCCGTCGGTCGCGAACCGTCGGCGCTCTACCGCAAACTATTTGATGTCGCTTTAAAGTGTTACGAAAACGTCAAGAACATTTGCCGGCCCGGAGTTACAAGCGAGCAATTTTGATTGCTGCGACTGCTGTGATCGAGGAGAATGGATTTACGACCTATGATAGTGTCTTCCACGGTGAGGCAGGCAAATTACCGGAACTCAGGACCCGCAGCGCGGCGCATCCGCTGGAACCGTGGACGTTGATAAAAAATATGGTGCATGTCATCCAACCCAACCCAATCACAAGGGATTTTAAGGCAGGACAACTCGGCGCCGCCGTCCTCGTCAAGCCCGACGGCGGCGAACCGCTACATAACTTTCCTTTTAAATTCCCGGTTTGCGGACAAAGCCAATAACAATTAAAGCAGTTAAGCAGCAATGCTATAAAATAGATTTCTGGATCAAAGCCAACTCCGGCCATTTCAGCGCCAGCTCAATTCAAACTTCTCAACGCCAGACCATTTGCCTAGGGAAATTTATCCTTTATCCCCGTAAGGCGCCCAAAACATCAAAATTGATGAGGTATTTTGATCGCGCCTGAAGAGAATTATGTCTTGACACAGCTTCTTATGATCCTTAGTTTAAGTTTAATAGTAAGCGGCGGCTCTCGGCTAATCATAGATCTCCTCTTTTCGCCAAATAAGCCAGCTACACCATTTTACGCTGGTACGAACCAAGATCATAAACTCATTTTCCATGATCGTTGTGAGATTGGTTAGTTGATTGTGAGGTATGCGTCCCAATTCTGGGAATTATGAGCTATCAAGAGCCGTTAACAAAGGGTAAATGTTTGGCATTATATTCGCTTAATCACGGATAGCGAATTTTAGAAAATAAAATCGGTACTTGAAAGGCAATGCCGCCTGCAGCGAAAACGCGCTAGCGGCCTTACAAGCGAGGAGAAAACATGGCATCGGATACTGAAAATAAAAGATTAGACGAGGAATTTGCGGAAACGGAGAAGGATGATACCGAAGAAGTGGAGCTGGAGGAGCAAGAGCTGGAACTGGAGCCCGAAATCGCATCCGCTGAAGGACACCAAGAGGAAGTCGCAGTCCAACAGGAAGAAAAGGGGTTTGCAGTCGACCCCATCACCACTTATCTGCACGAAATCGGATCGATTCCCCTGCTTAGCCGAGAACGCGAAGTTGAACTGGCCAGGAAAATGGACGCCGGCAAGAATCAAATCCTTGAAGCTCTGTTTTCGACGCCGCTGTGCCTTCGGCACGCCATCAGCCTTGGGGATGCCGTGGCAGGGGGCGAACTCGACATCAGGGAAGTACTAGAAAAATCGGATGGAGAAGATGGTGAAAACGGGCAGACCTTCGATCCCAAACCTTTTCTTAAGTCAATCACCAAACTCAAGCGTCTCAGCCATGAGCAGGCTAAGCTGCGCCGGCAACTGAATCAGGCCCGTGTATCAGAGAAGCGGCGGATGACTCTCAATAAATCCAACACAGCCTTGTCTAACAAGACCCGTGATCTTCTCAATGAGCTTGGATTGTCGTCGTCCCGTCTGGAGGCAATGGTACAAAATCTGAAGCAATCGTCGGATCGAGTTAAGGGACTCAAGGCACAGGTGCAATCCTCGACCAAGGCAAAGCGCGAGGCGATCCTAGCTCAAGTCGAACAAATTGAAACATCAGTCGGACTTCGAGCTGCTGAGCTTCAGACTCTCACCTCGCGCATCAGTGAGACGGAAAATTTAGTCAGCGTAGCGAAGACCGAGTTCACCGAAGCCAATTTACGGCTAGTCGTCAGCATTGCTAAAAAATACACAAATCGCGGATTGAGTCTATTAGATTTGATTCAAGAGGGGAACCTTGGATTGATGAGAGCCGTAGAGAAATTCGATTATCGCCTGGGGTATCGGTTTTCGACATACGCGAGCTGGTGGATCCGGCAGGGCATTACGCGCGGCTTGATCGATACGGGACGAATGATTCGCATTCCGGTGCACCGGGTAGAATTGAGGAACAAAGTTATTCAGACAGCGCATCATCTGCAACGGACACTGGGGCGGGAGCCTAAGCCGGAAGAGCTCGCCACAGAGATGGACATGTCCGTTCATGAAATGCTGCGGGTCATGCAAACGCAGGGAGAACCTGTCTCGCTGCAGACTCCGGTTTGGGAGGATGGCGATCAGCTTGCGGACTTCGTCGAGGATCGGATCAATCCTCAGCCTGACAAGGAAGCGATGGAAGGGGTTCTACGTACGGACGTCAGGAAAGCTCTTGCGGTATTGACGCCTCGGCAGGAAACCGTCTTGAGAATGCGATTTGGCATCGAGGAAGACCGGGATTACACCTTGGAGGAACTCGGTGAAATCTTCGCGGTTACGCGCGAGCGAATCCGGCAGATCGAACAAAAATCGCTTCAGATTCTGCGTAACCCGAACCGGCGAAAACCGTCGGTCCCAACAAGCGACGCGGCCTAACCAGCTCGTCACGCAGAATAGCGAGAAACTCCGGAAATAACACCACCGGAACTCCGAGCGAATCTCATCATTCGCTCGGAGTTTTGGCTTCATAGCACCTAATCCCCTTCACTGAGCAGAGTTCCTTGATCGAAAGCTTTCCTTACAGAACAACCACGCGCCGCAAGGGCCGTGCAGCAGCCGTCGGCTGCGGAAGAGTATTTTAATTGGGCGGGGGCGAACCGCACACCGCCGATAACTATTTGATAAACTGTCTCATTCAAATAAGCGAGTTCAGTTTGTTGCCCCCCACGCCCTCCTTCTCACCTGCTATTGTTACTGAGTCAATGGCTTCTGACCGCCGAAACTCTGCGTCCATCTCGTGGCGCGGATTGTCAGGCAGGGTCAGCCACGCCTTGAACATCTCGACCGGTTGCGTCTCCTTCAACGCAGCTCATGCGCGTGAAAATAGCGGCGAGAAGTGCGTTCGGCATCTGCCGGAAGAAATCTTGGTCGAGAAATGTCGAGCCATGCGTTCTCTCCATGGCCTGGAGTAAAATTAACCTCGTTGGACCATGTAGGATTCTAACACCGTCCAAGGAATATCACTGGCAACACGACTGCTGACCTCTGAAGGCTTCATTGTGTTCGGAAATAAATTATGCGAGTCAGTCGGCAAGCTTTTTGGACCACCTAAGTGAGACGCCACCCAGCTTTTATTTTCTCCAGCACCTTGTTTGCCTCAGTCAGGTTCGCGTCCGGTTTTGACCTGATTGTGACGGCCACTTCGAATTGCACGTCGCAACCTGCCAACGTCTTTGCCAATC
>JBBDNJ010000183.1:0-19292 GCA_040877705.1 Binatia bacterium
ACGGCCCGGTCGCCCACGCGGGTGGGCTGTCGGCGCCGGTCCGTAGAACCATCCGACCGACCGGAGGAGAGTGATGACCGCGCCCCCCCCCCCCAATTCCAATATTTCGAACCCTTGCCAGGGCCGTTTAAAGTAGCGGTCGATCTGGAACCCGATGTTAACCGTGCGAAGGAAATCCGGAGTCAGATTACGGCCCCTGCGCTCCACGTTGTTTTCTGCGTAGGAGAATTCCGACTCCCGTATTTCTTGTGGCAGCTTAGATATATCGAAGCCACGCAACCGCTGCTCATTGAGGAGCCAATCGATGGCTCGCTCCTTGATCGGCAAAGCAACGTTCACCGAGAACATGAACGTCTGCTGGGCACGCTGGACGACTGCTCTCGGGCCGTTTGCGTTTTCGATAATGTCACACATCACTGGCATGTTTTGTTCTCGCCAAAATATATTCAACGGCAGGCGTTCATAGTAGCGTTCGGCGCGGTATCGTTCGGAGATTTTCAAATAGAAATCTCGTGCGCGTTGCAGGATGATTTTCTCACTCATGGACTGGATCACCGAGGCTGCCGCCCATCGATTGTTCGGAAAATATCGCTCTAAAATCGGCCAGGCCGTGGAAAAGCTTGTTGCAGTGAATCACGAGGTGGACAAGCCCCATGCGCCGACAGATGTTCGCGTAATGCCTTGCGTCCCTTAACTCGTCTATGCCAACGTCCAGAAACACATCTCCCGAATTAAGAGCCAAAATCAGGCGAAATCTCACGACCCGAAAATCTCCTGCCCGGGCAGGTATCAGCTCGCTCATTGTCCAGGCCGAATTCAGCGCATAAATCTGGACTCCATCTTGAGAATTGACCGCGATCCCAAAACATGGATGCTTGATATTAGCGTGGAAGCGAACTTTAACGTAAATCTCAATCTCCTCGCCGGACGTGATTTGAATTGGATCTACCCTGTCACCGCAGATAACGAGATGGTCCACAATCTCGGCTCGTGGATTTTCCTGGGAGTGTTCTCCCTGGTTATATGTCGCGCGTTTAGAACATTGATCGGCACCAGGCGTTTCAACCAAAAAAGCGTTTACCGCTTCGGCCACACTGGCAGCTGAAAGGAATTGTTTCACTGAGGGCGTAGCGATTTCAGCAGCCGAAAACGTCGCAACCACTTTGGGTGGAGGCGAAGGTTTGCGCTCTTCCATCACATCAATATATTGGCGCACAACGGCCTCGGGAGCACCGTCGACTATAAGCTGACCTTGATTCAAAAGGAGGGCACGATCGCAATGACGGAGTACCATCTCGTGGGCATGTGTGACGAGAATGATGGTCGTGCCACGCTCGTGAAAATTCCTCAATTTCTGGAAGCAGCGGTACTGAAACTTCGCGTCGCCCACCGCGAGCGCCTCATCAATAATTAAAATGTCTGGATCGACGTGAATGGAAGCGGCGAATGCAACGCGAACAAACATGCCAGAGGAATAGGTCTTCATAGGCTGATCAAAAAATTCGCCAATATCAGCAAACGCTGTAATGGCGGGCATTCGACTCAGCATTTCCTCATGTGAAACTCCCATTAATGCGCCATTTAGAAGCACGTTCTGTCTGCCGGTAAATTCTGGGTTGAAGCCTGTGCCCAATTCCAAGAGAGCCGAAACTCGTCCGTTCACATTTAATGTGCCCGAAGTGGGCGTGAGTACAGAAGCGATGATCTGAAGCAACGTCGACTTTCCTGACCCGTTTTGCCCCAAAATCCCAATTACCTGCCCTTTACGGATATCAAAACTAACCCCTTTGAGCGCCCAAAAATCATGGTGGTACCGTTTGCGTAACGGATGCAGTGCTTCTTTGACGCGGTCTTTCGGCGAGGTGAAGATGCGATACTTTTTGGTCACATCGCGTGCAGATACAACGATTTTGTCAGGATTATTCAATCTAAGCTCTAGAGGACATCCGCAAACTCGGGCCGGAGTCGCCGGAAAACATAGGTGCCCAGAAAAAAAACGCCCGCGGCTATGCCCCAAAAACGTAACGCGCCAGTCCAGTCAATCCAGAAAGGATCCCTGAATAACAAAGAATCTCGGTAACCTTGCACGAGGTAGGCTGCCGGGTTGTAATCGGTAATCCATCTAAATTCATCGGGGATCATATCCGTTGTCCAGACAATCGGCGTAAGCCAAAACCATAGACTGAGTATGACTGGGAGTGCTTGGCCCAAGTCGCGATGAAACACCTGAAGAGAACTGAACAGCCAAGCCAAGCCGAGCACGAAGAAGACGAGAGCGCCATAGTAGTAAACGAGTTGGAAAAAGAAAAAACTCGGTTCATAGCCATAAAACCAGGTAAGGGCGTAAACAATGGACAACATGCCGATATGGGGAAATGTCTCGGAAACCAAATGCACAACGGGTAGAATTTCGGTCGGGAAAACGGTTTTTTTAACCAGATGCGCATTGCTGGTCACGGCAGTCACGCTGGATGCAAGCGTATTGTTGAAAAGTAACCAAGGGATAAGGCCGCTCACAAAGTAGACGACGAAGGGAGTTCCGGCCGCGCCCTGGGCTTTGAAACCGAAGGAAAATACAAACCAATAGATAGCGACCGTAGCCAGAGGATGAAAAATGGTCCACAATGGCCCGCCGAGAGTGCCAATATACCTCGACTTCAAATCATACTTTGACATCGCCCAAATCATTCTACGATAATGGTAAAAGGCTGTTAGAAATGTGACTAAGCGAGACAAAAAGTGCTCCTAAAGCAAATTGGCTGCAGCAGTGTGGAGGCGATTTTGTAGCGGTCTGTAATCCTCGATCAAGACTTAGGACCGAATAGAGCTGAAATAGCTTCAAAATAGCATTGGGACAATATACAACTGTTGAGCAGAATTTTCAAAAAGTTTTCTGTTTTGGCACACACGCAGACCGCTTCAGGCATCGTGTTCAGGCGGACTAAAGAGGTTAAGGCACAAGATGGATAATGAATCGGAGTGGTCGAGTATATCTCGGTGGTTTTTGCCACCAGTAGCAGTGCGCCTGATACGTTCACGAAGCGGACCGTTGTTGGCTGAAATCTGAAGCACAGGAGGAGTCGAATCACTGATGCCCAAGTTCTATGTCGGTTTCATCATATTCATTTTCGGTGCGGTCGTCGGTAGCTTCCTCAACGTCTGTATTTCCCGAATACCGAAGGGCGAGTCCGTAGTTCATCCGCCATCGCACTGCCCAAAGTGCCAGGCAATGATACCATTCTATTACAATATTCCTTTGTTCAGCTATCTGTTTTTACACGGCTCCTGTCGTTCTTGCGCCGAGCGGATTCCTTTTCGTTATTTTGCCGTTGAGCTGCTGATGGCAGCTCTGACGGTGGCTCTTTTCTACCAGTTCGGTTTAGGTCTGGCATTTGTCGTCGGGTTCGTTTTTGTCGCGGCTTTGATCGTCATCTCGTTTATCGATCTGGACGTCCGGATCGTTCCCGACGTGATCAGCCTGCCGGGTATTGTTATCGGACTTGTGTTCTCTGTGGTTGGCCACTACTTGATCCGTGATCCACTGGAAATTGTGCCGACACCTTTGGGCGCGTTACTCGGCGTATTAGCAGGCGGGGGATTCCTTCTGGCTGTGGCGTGGTTGTATGAACGTTTCACCGGCGTGGAAGGAATGGGAGGCGGTGACATCAAACTTCTCGCTATGATCGGCGCTTTCCTTGGATGGCCTTCGATTCCGTTGACGCTCTTCTTTTCATCATTAGGCGGCTCGGTCATCGGTCTCACCTTTATGTTGTTTAAGGGAGTTGACCGCAAATACGCTCTTCCTTTTGCTCCGTTTCTCTGTTTGGGCGCATTGCTGTATTTGTTTTTCGGTGAACAAGTGATCCTATTTTATCTTTCCCCTCCTTGATCTAGCCGATCTGCACCAAATTTTGTCAAAGTTCCGGGTCAAGTAACGAATCGTGTCCATCGAATCACGAACGATCTCGTTCGCGACACGAAAAGCTTGGATAGACGCTTGCTTAGCGAAGTAAGTGATCGGTCGCGACCTGGTATGGTTCCTGCGTGTCACATCGGCGACGGTCCTTCGCGCAATTGCAGTAACTTTGGGCAATGCCTAGATCGTAAGTAAAAACTTTGGGTTGGGTAGGGTTATGAACTTTAGAGAAGCCAAATGCATGTTACGTGATATTCGCGGGTTTTCGATCGGTGAGCTGATGACGGTTGTGGGCGTCATCGGAATCCTAAGCGCCGTAGGAGTCCCGAGCTTTTTATCTTTTCAGCCAGGCATGCGGCTCAATGGTGCGGCTCGTGAAGTTTTGGGGAAACTTATGTGGGCTCGCGCCCATGCCGTCCAGAACAACAATACATCCGTCGTTACCTTTCCAACGGATCACACCTTTCAGATTTTCAACGACGCAAATGGCAATGGTTCAGTGGATGCCAATGAAACGACGACGATAGACCTTCAAACAGAGTACTCCGATGTGGTGTTTACCGTGAGCGGTTCCAGCTCTACGCCGACTTTCAATGGGCGTGGAACCGCTAATAGCGATACGACGGTAACGATTACCAACTCCAGCGGTTCCAAGACAGTCACCGTAAGCCCAACGGGCAACGTGAAGATTAGTTAACATGGACAGGAAAACCAAAGGAAGCAGTCTAACGGCCACCGGCGCGGAGCATGGGTTCACGCTTATAGAGGTTCTCGTAACGGTGCTCATTCTCACCATTGGGTTACTCGGAACGGCGGGTCTCACGATGGGGATCATCCGCGGAAATTTCTTTAGCAAGAACATCACGTCAGCGACAGCGATTGCGCAGACTCAGCTAGATGCGGTTCAGCGAGAAGGTTATGCGAATACCACCACGACCACATTCCCATCCTCTGCCCAGCCGGTTACTATGGGTGGAGTGAGCTTCAGTCGAACGACGACTATTACGCCTGACTCCCCCGCGGCTAACATGAAAACGGTCGCTGTCACGGTGAACTGGAATGAAGCGAACAACGCTGCACGTTCGGTCACTTTGCAGACCATCATAGCGCAATAGACGAAATCGCAAATGCACTTCTTGAAAATACCAGGGACAGTCGGTTTCACGCTGGTCGAGTTGATGGTTGCCATGGGCATTGGGATGGTGATGCTGGCTGCCGTGACGACCACCTTTATGTCGCAAACCAGGTTCTACAGCGCACAAGAACAAATCAACGAGATGGAGCAAAGCGCTCGCGGCGCGCTGGATATCATGGCGCGCGAGATTAAGATGGCGGGCTATGATCCAACCGTCGTCGGCTTCATCGAGATCAGTACTTTCACCAGTTCGCAGTTGACCGTGCAAGCTGATCTTGATGGCAGCGGTGACATCACAAATAGCAGCACAGCGAATGAGCAGATTGCGTATGCCTACGACAGTGCGAACAAACGAATCACGCGGGCGGTCGGCAATGGGAGTGCCGAGGTGCTTGCCGATAATATCGATAGTTTTGATTTTACCTATTACGAAGCCGACGGCGTTACCACTGCGACTACCTCAAGCGAGATTCGGCAAGTTAAGGTAAACATAACCGCTAAGACAGCGAAGCCGGATCCAAACTACACTTCCAACGGCGGTTACAAAACCTACAATTTGTCCACGACGATTACACCAATCAATTTGGCTCTGTGAACCGGAGGTTTATGAAATCATGCTGCAACGTAGATTCAGTACTTTTGTAAAAGTTCGAGTTTTGAAGAGCGAAAAGGGGTTTCTCCTTGTCGCAGCCTTGACCTTGCTATCGACTCTAACATTGCTGGGCACGACGGCCTATCTCCTTTCATCGACGGACATCAAGATTGGAGCTAACTTCAGAAATAATCAGGCGGCTTTGCAGGTAGCGATGGCGGGGGCGGAACGAGGGCGAGAAGCATTCAGGGTAGAAAATCTCTCAAGTAGTGACGCTGGCTCCTTCAGCGACGAATTAAACAGTTCCACGCGCAAAGGAGCTAACGGAGCTCTCAATGGTTACAGCACGACCACCGACGATCAAGCGATTGCCAGCGGAACGATGAGTGGAGTGTCCTATGCGGCTTATTTGACCAATGATTCCGTGGACGGTTCTACAAATACGACGGATTCGAACGGCAAGGTTTTGATCACATCGGTGGCGACTGGAGCGAGCAATTCTAAAGCGCAGGTGCAAATAATCGTACAAGTGAATACTTCGGCCGCTTCGAGTCCATCGGTCGTATATTCCAAAGGAGACGTGACGGGTAACGGTTCTTCGTTAACCATCACTGGCAATGATTCTTGCGGAGCGAGCACAGCACTCTCGCCGATCTACACGAAAGATCCGGCCACCACTAACCTTAATGGAAGTCCGACGCTCTCAGGCAGCCCATCGGAACCCCAGCATGGCACGATGGACATAGATATTGAGGCGCTTATTGATACCTTTCAGCCAGGGGCCACCAGCACGCTCACGGACGACCAAAGCGGGACAACTTATGGGGACTCAACAAACTACGTTACCGTGTACTCCGACACGAACAACCCGCCCAACACCCAAGGACTAAAACTGCAAAATGTGACCGGTTATGGGATTCTTCTGGTAAAAGGAGACTTGACCTTGGGCGGCGGATTCACCTGGAATGGGCTGATCTATGCGACCGGGTCAGTCACCCTCAACGGAGGTGGCGGGGCGGGAATCAATGTCCAGGGGCAAATTTACTCAGGAACCTCAACGGTCACGGATGTCACAGTCAACGGAAGTAATACGCTGGGCTATGATAGCTGTAAAGTCAAAAAGGCACTGGCTTCTCAAGCCTTCAAAGTTGTTAGTTGGAAACAAAATTATTAATTACGCGCCTTGAGCATGTCTTCTATGATATCGCCTATTTTGTGAAGCTCGCTAAATTCGTTCAGGTAATCGTTCGATTTACCGCTTGTCTGAATCTTGCGCTTTAGGCTGGCAAGGTCCTTGGAAAATTCCATCAGCTCCGACGTCAACATGCCGCCTATGGTGCTAGATTTTTCCTTTAGAACATCGAACTCTTGGCTGATCGGATCTTGCTCCCGCTTCACTTCAGATTTCGTATTGCCGCTCTCTAACGGCTTGATAGGTTGGCTTCTTCCCCTAATCGATTCCGCCTGAAACTTCTCATCTTGGATCTCCGGCACGGCGGCCGTTGCCAGCCGAATCGGTTTGTTTAATGGCTCGATCTTTGTAACAAAAGCTTTTTCGATTCCAAATACGCCGCCGTAGGTATCGAATAGAACTTGCCCTCCTTGCTGCCAATACCTACCAGTAACGAACTCGTTGCCATTCTTAAGTTTAATCATGAAGGCTGCGTCGGCCGAACCGCCTAGCGCCGCACAGACTATAAGAATCGACCAAACTACTAATTTCCTCATACACACTCCCATCGCAATTCTGCACGCATTTTAACATCGTACCAGGGGATCACCAAAAGTTTTAGCCGCAGAGGCCGTAAAAAAAATCCTGCGTTTTTAGGCTTCGCAATTTTTCTATTCCTAAGAGCGCGTCGGTTTCGAGGCCGCTTTTGGCCGTCGACCAAACAAACTGGCTTTCACCTGCAAAAAGAATGCTGCGCTTTGCCGGACGGGTTATTCCAGGCGTCTACTATTGTAGCGTGTCATCGTTTGAAGCGGTTGACTTGTACCAGGTTCTCACAGTCTTCAACTGTGAAACAGTAAGCGATGACAACGCCAGTCAAGCCATTTGCTACTTTTCCGCTTTTGTAGTGACAACTCCAGCCACAAATGGACAAAAAGTTTGTACTAGGCCGAGGGTGTCTAACCGCTGGATGTGATATTCCCGTTTTAGTCTTTGTTTTTGAGAATTTTTGCTGGTTTGTCTTGACACCTCGATATGGGCGGCAGTATTTATCGCGGGTCTGGAGGTCGGTATGGACTTCAATGATAAGCTCGGCTTCTCAATGATCGAACTCATCGCTGCCTTGGGGTTGTTGGGCATTTTGCTCGCGATCGGAGTCCCCGCCTGGAATAAATGGCTTATAACTTACCAGTTGGACAGATCTGCTCGCCAAGTACAGACTGAACTACAGAATATTAAAATGCGCGCGGTAGCCGAAAATCTCGGCTTCCAATTCGCCTACAGCACGGGTTCTGCGAACTACCTTATTCAAAGAGGTGGCACGACTCTCGTCACCAAGCCGCTGCCGGAGGGGATAAAGATCAGCCAAGCCGGTACGGTTTCCTTTTCGCCCAGAGGCACCGCGGCTGGAAATCGAATTCGTCTTCGGAACAGCGATGGTCTCTGTAAACACGTGGTCGTTAGTTTCACCGGCAGAATTCGAGTCTGCAAGCCGAATGGTTGCGCGGGGGATTGTTGAAAATGGTATTGCGATTCATGACCCAAGGCGGTGGTGAAAGCGGTTATACATTCAACGAAGTTCTGATAGCAATGAACGTCATTGCGATCGGCATTCTGGGCTATTCCGCCGGGACTATTAATGTCATACGAGGCAACTCCGCCAGCCGAGATTACACTGTGGCCGTCAATTTGGCTCAGGACAAATTGGAGCAGCTCAAAGCGCAGACGAATTTAGTCAACACGAACAATTGTCCTACGGCTGGCGACCGCGATATTGCCGCCACGGGTGAGCCCGGAGGCGTGTATAATCGATGCTGGGTAATTTCGGACTCGTCATTGGGAGCAAATTTAAAGCAGGTCACCGTAACCGCCTCGTGGCCGGGCGAGCCGAATCGCGAAATCGTTCTCACCACTTTAGTTTACTCCGAATGAGTTTCGCTATGCGACTTCTTCGAAACGATGATGGTGTTACTTTGATCGAGCAATTGGCTGCTCTTCTATTAGGTGTTTTGATGATCACGTCTCTTCACGGCTTTTATCGCACTGAGCTTTTTTATCTCCTCGCGCAAGAGGTCAGGTCGACGACGCTGGAAGATGCGCGAGGGGCTATGGATATCATTAGCCGGGACCTAAAACTGGCCGGTTCATGGGGCACGGGAAGCGTTCCATCGGAGGCCGGTGTGGTCGATGATCCCGATGGCGACGCGGACTCGGTGTGCAATCGTGTCTACGCCGCGACAGAACGCTTAATCCAGGTTCAGATGGACCTCAATGGCAACGGCAATTGCGCCGACACCGAGCCGCGCGAAAACATCCGTTACGAGCTTACCGGACCAACCTCAACTTGTCCGGGTACAAGCATTATTCGGCGCAACGGAGATTGTCTGGTGGCTTATGCGACTGCTCCCAAGTCAGGGAAGCTTTTTACTTACTACGATGAGCAGGGTTTAGAGCTCGGTAATCCTCCGCCCTTGGCGGCGATCAAGCGAATTCGTATTGCGTTCTCGATCGGGATGAAGCATCCCGATCCAAAGGTCGGTGGAAATTTAACCTCCACTCTTTTTACCAGCGTAGAACTGCGAAACTAATGGGGGTTTCGATCAACAACCGCAGCGGCCTGATCGGTGACGAGCGGGGAGTAGTTCTCTACTCTGCATTGTTGCTGCTGTCTCTTCTGATGACGGTGGGCGTACAGGCGATCGTTTCGACGCAAAGCAATTTTAAAATCTCGTCAAACTTGAGGGGGGAAAGCGTTGCGTTCTATTTCGCGGACGCCGGAATCGAATGGAGTAAAAATGAGCTCGCGCGCACTATTGTCCATCCGCCGGCTCCGCTCGATTCAACTCAAAATATTTCCACCGGCACGTTTTCGGTCTCGACGCTATCATCTGTTGCGGTGTCGTCGCTGATTGCCAAAAGCGTCGTGCGCTCGGCTGGCAGTTTCGGTTCCTCTTCCCAGGTTATTCAAGCCGAGCTGATGAAAAGGTATCAGCTTGCCGACGCTGCGATTGCTCTTCGGGGAAACGCCAGTAGTGCGAACTTCGGGGGCGATCTTTTTTCGATCTCAGGAATGGATTATGACCCCACAACCGGGCAGCCGATTGCGAATGCCCGGTCATATGCTGGAATCAGCGTCTCCCAGGCGGCTGTCAAGGATCAGCTCGAGATTCAACTGAGCGCATCTCAACTAGCAAATATTTCAGGGACTGATCGTGAGGGGGCCACGATCGCGGTCAGCGATATGTTACCCACTGAGGCGATCGTCCGGCTGGGTGATGATCTTTGCGCCGCAGGTAACGCTCAAGTGACGGCGATCCCGGCGGAAAGTTCTATCTACGTCACGAATCAGAGCTGGGGGAGCGGATCTGCGCCCGAGCTTCGCTGTATCGATGGTAGCTTCAGTCCGGGCGATTCAATTACGCTTGCCGGCAACTCATCCGGCACCGGAATTCTAGTTGTTAGAAACTCCGATTTGATCTTGGACGGCACGTTTCGGTGGGAAGGGCTAATTATTTTAACCGGTAGCAACGTCAACTTGAAGGTGTTGGCGGCCGGCAGCAAAGAGATCTTCGGGGCGGTTATAGTCAACGAGACAGGTACGTACTCTGAGGGTAGTCCGCCGAGCCTCGATCTTCAGGGTGCTATCAAACTGCTTTTCAGCCGTTCCGCTTTAGAAAATGCCGCAACTGCGGTGTCCGCTGATGCACTGGCCGGCGTTCACAGTTCGCTGCCATCCGAGATCATCCAGAACTACTGGAGACTGATCACACCCTAAGAAATCTGTAAGGTGCCGCGATCTAGCCGGTCGATTCGCAATACCAGAATTCCTGCACCGAACGAATACTCATTCTGCTCCTGCTGCCCGGAATTTCCAAATTCTATGAGCTGGAATAATCGGAAATCTTTGGGAAAAGAGGCGTTGCAAAGGCCCGAAACGGCAATTTTACATTAGACGGATAAGATGGTAAATTACTTGATCTTAAAGGCTTTGGAACGCTTCAAAGACCCTAGGGGGTGGAAAGAATGGACACACAGCGGACCATAATGGTCGTTGACGACAACCCGGATATTATCACCATCGTCAAAACCATTTTGGAGGGAAAAGGCTACAACGTTTTGAGCGCATCAAGCGGCCAAGAGCTATTGAACGCTTTGAAGGGTCAAAAGCCGGACCTCATCATTCTCGATATTATGATGCCTGAGATGGATGGATTGGAGGTCTTGAGTCGGCTCAAGAGTGTCACCGAAACGGCTTCTATTCCGGTGATTTTGCTAACCGCCAAGGTACAGTACGAAGATGTTTTAGGGGGTTATAAACTAGGCGCCGATTACTACATTACAAATCCTTTTACGAGCACGCAGCTGGTGAACGGGATCAACCTGCTCCTAGGCGAAGGCAAGAACTAACGCCGTCTCCTCTCACCTCAGCGATTTCTACGGCCGGGATGGGGCACGGCAAGACGGCCGCACCTCCCAACAACCTTTTTGCAGTCAATTCATGGTTGGTTTCATCACTTTCGAAGGCTCTGACGGCACCGGCAAATCCACACAAATCGGATTGCTGGAAACCTACCTTATCGCGCAAGGCAAAAGTTGTGTTACGACCCGGGAGCCCGGTGGGACATCTCTAGGACAGCTGCTGCGCCAGGTTCTTCTGGAAGCCGGCACGCGGTCCATCAACTCGTCCACGGAGCTTTTTTTATATTTGGCCGACCGGGCACAGCATGTCCGTGAGGTTATCGTGCCGACGGTCGCGCAGGGGAAAATTGTTTTGTGTGATCGCCATACGGACTCGACGGTGGCCTATCAGGGATATGGACGTGGCATCGATCTCAGATTATTGGTTGAATTAAATGAGATCGCCAGTGGCGGTCTTAAGCCGGATATCACATTTTTGCTCGATTGTCCGGTGGAGATTGGCTTGTCCCGCACCGTCCAGCGCAAATCGCACACACCGGGACATAGCGGTAAAGATCGCTTCGAAGATGAAAAGCTGGAATTTCACGAAAAGGTGCGCCAGGGTTTTCTCGAATTGGCGCGAGCGGAGCCGGAGAGAATCTGCGTCGTCGATGCTTCCGGTCCCGAGCAAGAAGTATTTGCGGCGATCAAAGAAGTTGTCGATCGAAGAATGGGTTTATTGATCTAAGAGCAAGATGGGTTTTTCTGAGATCATTGGACATAAGAAACAAATAGACGTGCTTCGCCAAGCTTCGTTGAATGGGCGGTTGCATCATGCCTATCTGTTTGTCGGCCCGGACGGTATTGGAAAAAAGACCCTCGCACTGGCATTAGCGCAGGCCATTCATTGCACGGAGCTGGACGACGACTTCTGCGGCGGGTGCGGCCCTTGTCGTGGCATTCAAAAAGGCAATCATGCCGATGTCCGGGTCGTGGAACCGTTGTCGGGAAAAAAGGAAATCACCATTCAACAGGTGCGGGAGCTCGAAAAAGAACTGACTCTTCGATCGTTTTCCGGTAGAAAAAAAATAGCGATTATCGACCGCGCGACTCTGATGAACCGGCCGGCGCAGAATGCATTACTGAAGACTCTGGAAGAGCCGCCGCAGGACTGCATATTGATACTTATTGCAACTAACGCCGGTGGTCTTCTCCCGACGGTGCGCTCGCGCGTTTTCGGTCTTTCCTTCGGCGCATTGTCGAGGCAGATTGTCACTCAATTTCTAACTTCAAAAGGTAAGAGCCAACAGGAGGCGGAGTTTTTGGCGGCGTTGACGATGGGGAGTTTGGGAGCGGCAACTAAGATTGAGAAGGATAACCTGATTGAAAAAAGGCAAGGCTGGTTGGACATGCTGTCTTCGTTGACTCCCGGGAACTACCGTGCCGCCTTGGTCTCGGCTGAAGCGCTTGCCGCAAATCGTGACGAGACACTGATGTTTTTAGAATGGGCGGGAATCTGGTATCGGGATTTACTGACGTTCCGGGTGACTCGCGCTTGGGACGAAATCGTTAACCTGGATATGCTGCCGCAAATTGAACAACAATCGGCTCGCACGCAAGAAGATCTTCTATTTGCGTTGCTGGCCAAGATCACTGAAGCGTCGCGGCGCATTCAAAGGAACGTGAATCGCCGCATGGTGATCGAGGATCTGTTCCTCGGAGCCGTCGAGATACACTGATGGAAAGGATCTACATTACAACGCCGCTCTATTATGTGAACGCAGAGCCGCACTTGGGGCATACCTATACGACTGTGGTGGCGGACACTCTGAAGCGCTACTACAATTCGATCGGTTACGAGACGTTTTTGCTCACGGGCACCGATGAGCACGGCGATAAAATTGCGCAAGCCGCTCAAGCCAGCGGCATGGATCCTAAAGCCTATGCTGATCGAGTGAGCCGGCTCTTTCGTTCGACGTGGGACACGTGCGGTATTGCCTACGATTATTTTATTAGAACTACCGACTCATACCACAAAGAGTTTGTCCAAAAAATTCTACAAAAGATTTATGACGCCGGGGACATCTACTTCGGCGAGTACGGCGGGTTTTACTGCTACGGCTGCGAACGCTTTTATACGGAAAAGGAACTCGTTGACGGCAAATGCCCGGACCACCAGAAGGAGCCGGACTACATCAGCGAAAAGAACTATTTCTTCCGGATGAGCAAATATCGAGATCAGCTTATCGATGCAATCGAATCCCGCGCCGATCTCATCCGCCCCGAGCGATATCGCACCGAGGTGCTCGCGTTTCTGCGTGAGCCGCTCGAAGATCTTTGCGTTTCGCGTCCCACTAGCCGGCTGCAGTGGGGCATTCCGCTGCCGTTCGATTCCCATTATGTGACCTACGTCTGGTTCGACGCGCTACTCAATTATGTCAGCGCATTGGAGCACTGCGGCGAAGGCGCCGTACAAAATCTTTGGCCGAAGGCCAATCACCTGATCGCCAAGGATATCCTCAAACCGCATGCAGTCTATTGGCCGACGATGCTGATGGCCGCCGGGCTGCCGCTGTATGAGCATCTGAACGTTCACGGCTATTGGGTGATGGACTCCGGCAAAATGTCGAAGAGTTTGGGAAACGTCGTGCGGCCTTTGGAGATGAAAGACCGGTTCGGCATGGACGCTTTTCGCTACTTTCTCCTGCGCGAGATGGCTTTTGGCCAAGATGCCAAGTTTTCACTGGAGGCTCTGATTACCCGGATCAACGCCGATCTTGCTAATAACCTGGGTAACTTGGTCAGTCGAATTTTGGCGATGCAGCAGAAGTATTTCGACGGCGTGGTACACCCTTTAGGTCCAGAGTGGGCCAAAGAAGATCAGGAGCTCAAAAACAAGTTCGCGCATGCCGAGATTGAACTGACAGCTTACATGGCGGATCTGCAGTTTCACCGCGCTCTCGAAGCGGTCTGGTCGGCCATTGATCACGCTAACCGCTATATCGTCCAAACGGCGCCGTATACGCTGTTCAAGGATGAAGCGAATAGGCCGCGTGTCGGTGAAGTGCTGCATCATCTTCTTGAAGTGCTCCGAACTCTTTCTCGTCTTCTGGGTCCGTTCATGCCGGACACGGCAAGGGAGCTGAAGACACTCCTAGGCGTGGTTGATTCAGATTTCGAGCAAGAAGTACCTTCCAGCATGGGTGATAGTTCTCTGCTCCGTGTACCGAATCAAGAATGGGGAAAATATTTCCAATCCGGACACGTTGTCAAAGGCCCCAAGATTCTCTTCCCGCGCATCGAAATGCCAGCCGCTGAGTAGTGTACTTTATGAGCGATCAGGTTAACTTAGGCCTAATCGATAGCCACGCCCATATTCAGGGCAAGGAATATGCCGGAGAAGTTGAAGCAGTGATCGCTCGTGCCCGCGAGGCAGGTGTCGGCAAAATTATTGCCGTCGGCGGCGCCGGTGATATGTCGAGCAACACCGAAGCGGTAGCGCTGGCTGAATCTCATGACAACCTCTATGCGACCGTAGGTATGCATCCTCATGACGCCAAGGATGTCGGCGCAGAGGAACTAAAGAAACTGCAAGACCTCACTGCGGGTGCAAAAGTGATAGCGGTCGGTGAAGCGGGCCTCGACTACTATTACAGTCATTCACCGCATGATGTTCAGCGGCGAGTGTTTACCGACTTTATTCACCTGGCGCGCGCGACCGGTCTTCCTCTGGTTGTTCACGAACGAGATGCCGCGAAGGATGCCGCTGAACTCCTGCGCACGGAAGGACAGGGCGATGTGCGCGGCGTCATACACTGCTTCACCGGCAACTATGAGGCCGCCTGTGCTTACCTCGATTTGGGCTTTTATCTATCTTTCACCGGCATCATTACATTCAAGAATGCCGAATCTTTGCGCGCGGTGGCGCGGCAAGTGCCTATCGAGAAAATGTTTGTCGAAACCGATTCGCCGTATCTGACCCCTGTTCCTCATCGCGGCAAGCGCAACGAGCCCGCCTACGTCCGCCTGGTCGCCGAGACCGTGGCTAAAGTCAAAGGGGTTTCGCTGGAAGAGGTCGCGGAGGCCACGACGCGAAATGTCCGAGCGCTATTTAGAATGTGAGATTGTAATCGCGGGCACTTTCGTCTTTGTTCTTTGCGAGACCATGTGTTTACATGAAAGCTGTAGGCAAGGAGGAAAACATGAAAGGAAGTCCTGATGTCATCAAAGTGTTGAACGAAGTGCTGCGCAAGGAACTCACCGGTATCAATCAATATTTCATCCATGCGAAAATGTGCAAGAACTGGGGCTACAGTGTGCTCGCCGAGCACGCCTGGAATGAGTCCATCGACGAGATGAAACACGCCGATCAACTGATTGAACGAATTCTTTTTCTCGAAGGTGTGCCCAATGTTCAAGCTTATGACAAGATCCAGGTAGGATCGAACGTCAAACAGCAATTAGAGAACGATTGCGGCCTGGAACAAGCGGCACTTGCGATTCTCAAGCCCGGGATAAAAGCCTGTCTTGAACATCAGGACGATGCGACGCGGGAACTGCTCGAACATATCGTCGTTGACGAGGAACACCATGTCGATTGGATCGAAACTCAACTGCACCAAATAGAGGAAGTGGGGCTCCAAAACTATCTTGCCCAGCAGATTTTCAAGAAAAGTTAGTTTTGCCGTTTTTGAGTCTTACGAACTGCTGACTACAAGCCATGAGATGGTGTAGCGGTGAGAATCTTGGTCTTCAACGGCAAGCCAGAGATATAAACCAGTTTTCGGAAAGGCGCCTGGAGTAACCAAATTTACTGAAAGCCTGCGAGGTTCGCCCGATACAGCAGTTGGGGACCAAAGCGGACGCTCCGCATCGCCAAACGAAAGCTCCGCTTTGCGAAACTGTTCATTTCAAATCAGCGAGGCAATGAGCGCAATCGAGAGTCGCCCGCACGACGTGCTTGGCTACGGCGGCTTCGCTAATTCCCAAACGTCGAGTGATTTCGAGTCTGGAGTAACTATACACTCGGAACAGTAAGAATACGTCGCGCCGCCGCGCCGGCATGCATTTCAGTCGCTGAACTATTTTCTCGATGAGTTGGCGGTCTGAGGCCAGCTGCTCGGCGGAGAGCGCGCCGGCATCGCGCAGCAGGCCCCTTCGGTTTCTTGCCACCGCCGGGCGACCTGCCGATGGCGCACCGCATCGATGCAAATTCGCTGCGCTGTGCGGAAGAGCAACGCGCGCGGCGCGCTAATCGTCACTGTAAGTCCGTGCGCGTAGACGCGCTCGAAGCTCGATTGCGCCACATCCGCGGCGTCGTGCGGATTGCCGAGACGGCGCACAAGCGCGTGTCTCAGGTCGGTGTAGGCCGCAAGCAGTTCTTCGACGATTCGATTCGGCATGAGCACGCAAAGTTCCAGTTGGCTGGCTTGCGCGCAGAGAAAACGCGCTGGCTGGCTAAGTGAGGCTTACTCAGGCCTTTATTACATACGGAGAGACCTGTCAAACAGGTCGACAGAAGAAAAGAAGTTCGAGTGTTTCGGATCCCCTGGTCGCACCGATTTTAGTTTGACTAGCGCTAACTCGATCTATATGCCCGGTTCTCGCGGTTCCTTTGCTTTGCACGAACACGCGCCGTGCGCTTTTTCCACCGGATCACCACTCCGGTGATCTACAGCATCGCAACGACGAGACCCGTGACGCAGATAATGATGCGCCCGGGCAGACCAGCAACCTGCCCGCTGTGCAACGGAAAGTGAAACTACCCGAACAGGTGCCCCCAACCGCGCCTTCGCCTGGCATTTGTCGTCACGCTCGCAATGCATGCAGGCTATTCCGCGGTTGAGGCCGCCGGTAGCAGCCACATCTGGTAAAGCGGGATGAAAATCATTCCGGCATAGCCAGCCCAGAGACCGAGCCACGAGGCTAGCAATAGATAGGCGAACGTGGGCGACTGCGTGCGATCAACCAGACGCTCCCCATATCGAAAAAATGCGATAAAAAAGTAATCAGGATGAAGAACAGCTTGATGCCACGCGTCATCGATGTCGCAAGAAAAAGGTGGGACAGAATCAAGAAAACCACGCTCATCGTGAACGCGTGAAAATGGGTCTCCTCCAAAAGAGCGTTCAGATTCTTTGCGAAGAATACCTGTCCTTGGATTTCGCCGCCAAGATAATAGGCGACGATCCAATCATATCATAGCTAAAGCCGATGCGGTTAATTGAAAGACCCAGGTTGTTGCCAACCCACCCAGGAGAAACAGTAGAAAAAGGCTATAGACGAGCCTGATTTCAAACGGTGCATACCGCAGCCGGAACGACGTAGAGGCAAAGTTCTTCACGGTGTTAGAAGAAGTCGCGCAAGCGACCACTCGCAACGTCCAAGATCTGTTCAGGATTTAATTTTGCCCTTGCTCTGATTTTCGTGTGCGATTCAGGCCCGAACTTACCACAGAGAGGCGGGGAGATTCTCTGGTTAGCGTGTTTGCAGCGGAAAACTTTCTGAGCGCTCCATCTCTCCGTTGTCAGTCACGCGCAGCACCTCAGTTTGGTCCCATAACATGCTATTTCTTTTCCAGCCCCGCAGAATGACATATTTGCTCAACGCCTCAGCCTCCGTGGATGACGGCCCCAGGACTACGGCCTGTACGCGGTGCGTTAGAGGTGTTCCGTTTTTGGGATCGACAAGATGGGCGTATTTTTTGCCGGCAATTTCAAAGGGCCTCCCGAAGGTATCGGAGGCGGAGAAGGCTTGATCCTTCAGCTCCAGGATACCGAGCGGCTCCTGGTCGGGAAATTTTAGGAGAAGTCTCCATGCATGGAGTTCTGGAGGAGAGCCAAGGGCATAAATGCTGCTGTGGCCGAAGTTAATGAGGGCGTTCTTAACGCCAGCTCGTTTTAAGTAGCTTGCGATCTCATCAACGGCATAGCCTTTGCCGATGCCGCCGGTATCGAGGATCATCCCCTTGTGGCATAGCTCGATCTCAAAGCTTTCGTGCAGGATGATATGCCGCATTCCCACTAGCCGGAGAGATTCTTCGAGCGCCCTCAAAGAGGGCGGAACTCCGGTCTTTTCCGCCTTTTTCCACAAATCCATGATTGGTCCTATAGTTATATCGAAGGCGCCGTCGGTCTTCTGCCACAACTGTTTCGTCACGGCGATAAAGTGATATAGCTCCGGCGTCACCTTAATCCTTCCGTGTCCTGCTCTTTGGTTCAGGCGGCTTATCTCGCTTTCGGGCTTGTAGTTGCTCAAGAGATCGTCGAGATTTTGCGCGAGGGCGAATCCCCGATCCAGAAGCCTGCGGGCCTCTTTAGCATCGTCGTGATAAATTATAATCTCGAGAACCGTTCCCATAACATGGCGCATCTCGCGGTAGGGCGCTGCGTTTTCAGCCCGAGCTGCAGCGCTGTGCAGCAAAAGGAGGAAAACATAAAGAGCCGCGCGACGACGCATCTAACTTTTCCTCGTAGTGAAATCTTCTGTGTAGGCGCTCGGGCTTTTCGTCAAGAGCGCAAAGAGGGTGCCTCCCATAACGAGGAGGAGCGCTGTTTGTAGCGTTAGGAACGAGGCGATCTTCAGATAAGCGAATAGCGGGTGGACAAAGCGAATGAGCCAGCTTGCCGCTTCATCCAGAAAAGCGCTACCAAACGACAGGCAAATAAAGACGGCCTTCCATGTTGGGCCCAGCGGAACAAACAAAAGTAGATGCGTGAGCGTCAGCATCAGGATGCCCATGGAAAAAAGATGGAAATGGCTGATCTCCAACAGCCCCTGGTAGCTCCGCGGCTGGAGAAATTTTTCTTCGGAACCCAGGTAGTAATCGACAACCGACTGGTAAGTCAGATCCATTTTTAGAAAGTAAAGCAAGGCGTTAGTGAGCCAGAAGACGGCGATGTAAGCGAGGAAAAAGAAGATGATGAGCCTGAGGAGGCGGTTGCGCGTCCACTCCCCCGAGATAACAAAACGCATCTATTTTGTCTCCTTGATGAGGATTTGAAAAAGAGCGAGGACCTTGCGCACTCCCTGGATTATGGCCTGCGCCGTCAAGGTCGAGCCGGCGATACCTGCGATCTCT
>JBBDNJ010000184.1:0-19147 GCA_040877705.1 Binatia bacterium
TAAGCAATCTAGAGTCGGCGGCAATTCGCACGTTGCAAGATTTCAGCCTCGACGGCAGCCGCAGGCCGCCTTACACCGGCATCTGGATCGGCAATAAAAAGATCGCCGCCATCGGCATCGCGGTACGGCGGGGCATTACCTATCATGGTTTGGCGTTGAACGTGAACACCGACCTAAGTTATTTCAGCCGCATCGTTCCTTGCGGGCTTCCTTGGGCGGATGTGACTTCGATGGCCAAGGAACTGGGCAAAGAGCAAAGCGCAGAGAGTGTGAAGGACAGATTTCTCGACCGGTTCGCCGAAGCGTTTGGCTATTCAGATACTCTAGGCATCGCCAATTTTTCAGCATTTCAGGCTGGTCAAAAAGGCGCCAGCTACGAGGCGCGCGATGGTCGGTGAGCGGAGGCGTACGTGTTAGTACGTTGGAGCGAATCGGACGAGCGCAACGACGTAGATGAGCCGTTTTCAGTAGCGTGGTAAAAAATTATGCCACGAAGACATCCCGACTGGATCAAAGTCAAAGCACCCGGAAATCCCAACTACTTGCGCCTGAAGCGCATCTTGCGCGAGAAAAATCTCCATACGGTCTGCGAGGAGGCGCGTTGCCCGAATATAGGTGAATGCTGGGGCAACAAGACCGCGACCTTTCTTATTCTGGGCGACACCTGCACGCGGGGCTGCCGCTTTTGCGCCATCGACAAGGGCAAACCACTGGCGTTGGATCCGGAGGAACCGCGCAACGTCGCGCTGGTTGTCAAAGATCTCGGTTTGGATCACATCGTCGTGACGTCGGTGAATCGCGATGACCTGCCGGACGGAGGTGCGCATCATTTCGCGAAAACCGTTTTCTGGATTAAAAACCTCAACCCCGGAATTCGCGTTGAACTGCTGATTCCGGATTTCGAAGGTAACTTGGCTGCCCTGGAAACGGTAGTCAATTCGGGAATCGAAATTTTGAATCACAACATCGAGACTGTGCCGCGTCTTTATCCCAAAGTCAGGCCCGGTCACACCTATGAATGTTCGGTTAATATCTTGAGGAGCGCAAAAGCAATGCGTCCTGATGTTTTGACCAAAAGCGGCTTAATGCTGGGAGTCGGCGAAAGCAAAGAAGAAGTTATGACGACGTTGCACGATCTGCGCGAGAACCAAGTCGATATTGTCACTCTAGGACAGTATCTTCAGCCTTCGCCGAAGCTCTTGAAAGTCGAGCGCTATCTTGATCCACAAGAGTTTCAGGAATTTAAAAAGGGTGCCGACAAGCTCGGCTTCCGTCACGTCGAGTCCGGCCCGCTGGTGCGCAGCTCGTATCACGCCTGGAGCCACGTCAACTAATCCTCATTTTTCATGTTACAAGGCAGAGAAATTCCCTTCGGATTTCATATCGCAGCTTGCCGTCTGGAATCTTGGTTTGGAGATTCTTTCCAAAGCGGGGTTGCCACGGTCCGGCGGCAGGTCGGTTAGAGCACTGAAGCCAGATCGGGGAGTCTGTGAGTTATTTGCACAGCGACCAGGACAGGCTAATTCGCCGATGAGCTCTAAGAATTAGGCGAGATTTGGCAGAAATCTTACTCCGTGTAAAGTTTCTGCGTCTAGAACGATTTCCAACCGGCAAATTGTAAGTTCGCTGCACACACTTTACCGAGAAGACGTCCCTGACTTATAAGAATTCTTTCTAAGTCATTGTTATTGTCCGATTTTCTCCCACTGGCACAGCCGTTGCGTTTTACTCCACGATGATTCGTGGGATTCCCAGTCGCCATTCTGTCATTGTTTTATATGCAACCAATGGAAGGGGCCGTGGAGTTTGAGCAGGGTGCTTACAACGTGCTGGCATTTGGAGTTCTTTGCTTGGCTTCGCGGCTTCCGTTCGTCAGTAGAGAAAATGGGCGACTAAGTCATGCTTAAAGAGAATTTTGTTCAACCCGCAAAAGGAGGGCAAGATGGGGAAAATCGTTTATCTGATCACAGTTCTGCTGCTGGCAGCCAACGTGAACGCTACCGCACAAGAAAAGCCGTTCTACGAGGGTAAAACGATCAGGATCGTTGTCGGATTTACTTCAGGCGGTTTTTACGATCGCTGGTCTCGTCTGCTCGCTCGCTACGTCCCGAAATATATTCCGGGCAATCCGGAAATGATCGTTCAAAACATGCCGGGCGCCGGCGGACTAGTTGCCGCGAATCACGTGTACGGCGTCGCGAAACCCGATGGCTTGACCCTCGGCATGGTCTCGTATGGGATGTATCTCGACCAACTGGTTGGACGCAAGGAAGCTCAGTATGACGTGCGCAAGTTCCACTGGATCGGCTCTCCGGAACGAAGCGACGTGCTGATGTACATGCGTAGCGACGCTCCGTACAAAACGCTGCAGGATATTCGCAACGCGAGCACGCCGCCGAAGTGCGGCTCAACCGGCACAGCGGGGACCGACTATATTTTGGCCCGGCTGCTCGAAGACACGCTGGGCTTGAAGATTGAAACCGTGTTGGGTTACCCGGGTGGCAGCGAAATTGACCTGGCGGTGGAAAAGGGCGAAGTGCAATGCCGCGGCCTGACCGCAGCGCCGTTCTTCGGGCGTGAGCCGTTCATAACCTGGCGCAAGAAGAATTTTGTCCGGGTGCTCGTCTTCGGCGGGCAGAAACGCGATGAACGGATTCCGGATACGCCGACGATTTACGAGATATTCGAGAAAGAAAAAACTTCGGAGGAAAGCCGCCGGGTCGCCGATGTGATCCTGCGCGGTGGCGACTTTGGCCGGCCCTGGGTGGCGCCTCCGAGCACGCCGGAAGAACGCATAAAAACATTGCGCGACGCATATGGTAAAGCGATGGCCGACGCGCAACTCTTGGCTGACGCCAAGAAGGGCAAGATGGAAGTCACCCCCGTGAGCGGCGAAGAGCTGCAGAAATTGGCGGAAAAAATGATTAACCAACCGCCTAGCGTTCTCGCGCGAGTGAAAAAAGTTTTAGGAAAATAACCAGAAATAACAAAAAGACTAAGGGGCCCAAACCCGGCGTTTGTGAGGTTGATCATGAGCAAACGAATGATTTCTGCGGTCGTAGTTGTCGTCCTCACGTCATTTTATAACTCCCAGGGGCAAGCCCAGACCCCATTTTATAAAGGAAAAACTATAACCATTCTTGCCGGTACTGGAGCCGGCAACGTTTATGATCTCTACGCCCGCCTGTTTGCCCGGCATATGGGCAAGCACATTCCGGGTAAACCGGAAATCATTGTGCAAAACATGCCCGGCGCGGCATCGATGATCGCGGCCAATCACCTATACAACGTGTCGAAGCCCGATGGCTTGACTATTGGGGCGATCTTTCCGGCCCTGTACTTCGATCAAGTCATTGGACGTTCAGAAGCAAAATTTGACTGGAGCAAGTTTATCTGGCTGGGAAGCCCGGTCAAATCAGAGCACCTTCTCTATATGCGCGCCGATTCCCCTTATAAATCTATTGAAGACGTTGTGAAAGCCTCTACCCCGCCAAAGTGTGGGGCGACCGGCACAGCCTCGACGGCTTATTACATTCCCAAATTGTTGGATCAGACTATTGGGACGAATTTCGAAATCGTTCTGGGTTACAAAACCGGTACGGACATCGACCTTGCAGTAGAAAGAGGCGAGGTTATCTGTCGTGCTTTCACGATCACGGCGTTTTTTGCCCGCGAGCCATTCTTCACTTGGCGCAAGAAAAACTTTGTCCACATTCTGATGCAAACCGGCAAGAAGCGTGATCGCAGGCTCCCAGATTCGCCGACTATTTACGAGCTCATGGACAAATACAAGACCGACGAGGCCGGCCGTCGCCTGGCGAATTTAGTCCTGGCCGGCGGCGAATTCGGCCGTCCCTACGTTCTACCGCCCAATACACCTGCCGACAAGGTGAAAATCATTCGCGAAGCCTTCGCAAAGACTCTCCAGGATGAAGCGGTGATAGAAGATGCGAAAGCGAAAAAACTCGAATTCGATCCGAGCACGGCCGAGGAATTGGAGAGGCTGGCCCGGGAAGTCGTCAGCCAACCTCCTGACACCGTCGCGCAAATGAAAAAACTGCTGAGCAAGTGAGGGTCAAATAATCACAGTCGTTGCAGATGGGTGCCGCCGTAAATCCAAGCAAAGTTAGAATCGTCAGCAGCTAAACTGTTCTTCCGGTACGCATACTTTCACCCTCCACCCTGAAGCGTGATCGCTATTGCGCCAATAGTTTTTTGATCCGGTCGATGACGTCGGGGGGTTGAACCATAATTTCTTTGGCTATTGCCTCCAACTCCGCGCCGCCCAGGGGATCCAGATCCCACTTCTTTTTCTTGACATCAGCCAGTAGCGCTGGATCATTCATGGTCTTCATGAAGGCCGCGCGTAGTATTTTGACCCGATCCGCAGGCATCGCCGGAGGACCTATGAAAGGGCGACCGAGATCGCCGGACGAAAGCATAACTTTGGCGAGGCGCTTGGTAGACTCGGGCGTTTTATAGGTTTCCATTAGCTCATAAAGAGTTGGGACGTCGGGTAGCTTCGAATAACGCTTTGTCCCGCTCTGAACCATAGCTCGAACGAAACCTTTCGTAGCCCACGTACGAGTGGGTTCGCGGCCCACATAGGCAGAAACCGTTCCAGCGCGGCAGTGCACCTCCCCTTTCTCCATCGCCAGGTTCATATCGCCACCGCCACCGTAACCAACCACCATATTAACCTTTGCCCCGAGCGCCTCCTCGAGCAGCTTGGGTAAAAAATAACCCAATCCGGCACGCCCCGTAGCTGCGCACCTCGGTGGCTCGGTAGCCTTCCGCATATCGTCGATGGTCTTGTAGGGAGTGTCTGCAAGCATAAACAAAACCTGATCGACTCGCTCCGGAGACCCTATCCAGGAAAATTTCGGCCAGTCGAACCGGACTTCTTTCGTTGCCAAAAGCTGATCCATGTAAATGGCCGGGTTAACCAGCCCAAGGGTCAAACCGTCAGGGTTAGCGACGCTGTAGATGTGATTGGCCGCAATCACTGTCCCCGCGCCGGGCATGTTTTGCACCACGATGTCGGGACTACCAGGGATATTTCTACTCAGATGAGGCGCTATGAAACGACCCCATTCGTCCATCGCCCCACCAGCCGAGGTCCCCACCAAGAGCCTAATCGTCTTTCCCTTGAAAAAATCGTGGGACGTCGCATCCGCACTGCGAGCGAGAAGGGCAAACCCGAACAGGAAAATTACGCAAAAGATGATTCTCTTCATAAAAACCTCCCGCATCGACATCGACCGGTTCATCGATCAGACTATCTCCAGTCGAGTTCTTTCAAGGCCTGTCCCAGGTAACTCAAATCTACGTACTTTTCCGTTTAGGAATGACGCCTTTCATATCCGCCTGCTCGGCATAGCTCTCGATCACTGGCTGACTCTTTGCGATAGCGTTTACTGAGAGTCGTTAATGCCAATCTCCCGTCGCCAAGCGCTGGCGCTTCGCGTTATGTTGCCGAGCTAATCTCGCCGACCCTGGCGAGCGCGACTCTCAAGCTGCCCACTACGATGAGCGCAAAAAGAATCAAGACGACTCCGAGTGCGGATGCTTGGGGATCCATCCACTGCCCCAGAACTGCCAAACCACGGTGGAGATTACGACGTTGTGTCGCGTGTACAAAGTCAGTGCCATGGTGACCTCGCGGTACGAAAGCATGCCGATCCAAATCCAGCTATTGAGGATACCCGCCGCGACCATGTCGTGACCTTACCGCAGATTGAAGATGTCATTCCAAATCTTCTGGTATTTCGAAAATTGCTTTATATCCTTGGAGCCAATCGCATAGATGGTCTTGGGCCGGAGTTTCTCTCGTGGCTCGACTTTCGGATGGGCCGGAGTGCGGCCACCCATGCTATAAACCTTCTGACCTTCCTCGCTGGCAGCCCAGCGGACGAAGAGCCATGCCTTGTTCGGATGCGGCGCGCCTTTAGGGAGCGCGGTCGGGTTTACGGTGCCGATCCCCTCCGCTAGGAAGTAACCGAGCGGGGCTCCCTTCTTGATCCGTCGCGGATAATGGTGCGAATAGCAGGTGAAACAGGCCGCCGCCTGTCCGGCCACCAAGAGCTCCGCCAGCTGCGAATGGCCCTTGTGGAACTCTACGTTATTGGCGGCAACTTTCTTGAGGATGGCAACAGCTTTTTCCATGTCGTTGTGCTTATGCATCAGACCGATCAGAAGCTCCGCATCCCTCGGTTCGGCGATGAGCTTGCCTTTCCATTTGGGATCGGCGAAGTCGTCGAAGGAATTCGGCTCGTCTTTCTTTTTGACCAAACTCGTGTTCCACGCGCCGACGAAAAAGATCAGATTGTTCGCTACCCAATACGAGTCCTTTAAATTATTCGGGTACTCCGCCGCTTCGGGTGGGAGCTTTTCCTGAACAAGCCCTTGCTCATGGAGCTGCACGAGGTTCTCCAGCGACAGTTGAAAAACGTCAGCGAATACCCTGCCGCCGCGAGCTTCCGTAATGGCGCGCGCGGCAAGCTTATCCGCAGTGGCATCAATATGGTTAATCTTGATTCCGGGAAATCGCTTCTCGAAGGCGGGCAGGATTTTCTCGGCATTAATCTGTGCCAGGGTGCCATAAAAATTGAGCGTGCCGTCTTCCTGCAGAGCCTTCTTGTATACCTCGTCAATACTCTCACCGTTTGCCGACCCAGAGGCCACAAAGAGTAGCATCGCAATGGGTAGGACCCTGACGATAAGAGTCGAAAACTTCGTTCTAAGCTTCATTAGACGCCTCCTTTCTTGATTGCTGCCCAACTACAATTTACCGGACCCACTGGCTTAGGCAGTCACTGAATCCCAAAGATCTCCCGAAACTGTCTGACCGTTTCTTGGAAATCGACATGCTTATCCGGCCGTTCGACAAACCACTTGTAACCTCGCAACACCGGCTTTGACCGCGGTTCCACGTCTCTCCGAACCGGAATCTGCTGAACATCAGCCAGAGCGTCCTGCCCTTCCTTGGACAGAACAAAATCAACAAAAAGCCTCGCCGCATGGGGATGTGGAGACCGAGCAGACAACATGACGGCGTCGATCTGTGCGACAACGGGTTCGAGAGAAGTCCAGGCGATGGGCGATCCAAGTTTGTTCTTATATCCCTGAATCACTGGAGCGCGCGCGATCACCATTGAAACATTGCCGGTGTGCATGGAATCCACCGCCGAAATGCTCGCGCCAGCCATTACCGGCTGCTGGCCGGCAAGTCGTTTCAAGTACGCAACGGCTTTGCCCTCGCCCCAAGCTGCCGCGAGCCCGCGCAATAATCCGTGAGCCGCGCGATCGATCGCGATTCGGTTGCCCTTCCAGCGCGGATCGACCAACCCGTCGTAGGATTTTGGAATTTCTTCCTCCTTCACTAAAATGGTGCTGTAACCGAGCACGTAGGGGTTGATGTAGTAACCGGACCAATAACCTTCGCTGTCGATGAGGGCTTCGGTAAGGCCTCCCCGCTGGGGAGAATGGTAGGACGCAACCAAGTTCTCTTCGAATAACGGCTGCAATACGCCGCCGCCGCCAATCAAAACATCGGACCGAAGCGTACCCGTGTGCGCCTCGTCTTGTACCCTTTTGACCAGCGTTTCGGTTTCGAGCGGGTGAATCTCAAGTCCCAAGAATGGGTACTTCTGAACGAAGTTGTGAATGACTACTATGGTCTGTGGTAAATCCATAGTCGTGTAAAAGACCAATTTTTTTTCTTTCATTGCGCCTTCAACCAATTGCATTTCCAGCACCGGCCGAGGCCGTCCCAACACCGGCTGCCAGAAAAGGGTGGTCCCTAGTAAGGCGAGAAGCAGGATTTTCATAGGCCCAACGACGGCTCAGCCCAGACCGAAGATCTCCTGATACAATGACCGGCATTTTTTGCTTGTCATAACGCTCGCCAAGTGATCAGGGGGCATAGAACCGTTCCTGCTGCGCCTGGACAAGCGGTTGACTTGCCAAAAGCAGCGCCGCGCAACTCAACAAGAAACACGCACAAGTTTCATAGGGTCTCCTCCTCTTTCAATCGCCCGTAAGAATCAAATCGATATATCTCGAGCATGCGAGTCTGTAATTCTTGTGCTCGATGATCGCGTTGAACGCCTTGCGCAGTAAGTATATTCCGCTCTTCCATTTATAGAATTTCGATTCCCAACAGTTCGAACAGTACCCCCTCAGGAAAGGGAAGGTGGAGGAAGTAATCGAACAGGCCGTAAAAAACCGCCCCCGCCACTAGACTCAACGAGATCGATATTGGCCATTTCTCGCCGCCGGCGAAGCGAAAGTAGAGGAAGCTTGCAACCGGCACGGCGATGACAAAGCCCAAAAGCCAAATGGCGAGAAAAAAACCTAAAATCCAAGCGACGATCGAGACGGCGCGACGGCGCACAACGGCCGGTTCGAGAGAAAACGCAGTTTCTCCAGGATTTGCCGCGCTGGTCGGGTGTCGCAGAACATTGAAAAGTTCCTGGCCAAAAGCCAAAAGGGCCAAAGCTAGACACGGAATTCCGAGCACCATGGGAAAGAGAGCGGCCCGCTCTTCCATGGGGCGGATCTCGAAATAGGTCTCGCGCAGCACGTAGATAAACAGCCCGACAAAGAAGAGCGCGAAGATCGGGCGATAAACCGGGCTGCTGATCAGCGTGATCTCGGGGTCCGGCGCCGATTCCGGGAGCGCCGTAGGGGTTTGCTTCTTCTCACGCAGGATCTGGCGAATGGAGTAAAAAATCGCTCCGACAATGAGAACGGCAATGATAAGAACTCCCGGGTGCAGGAGCCAGTCGAATCCATATGCCCTGGTAGAGATCCAGAAGTTTCTCTCCGTGATCGTTCCCAGGACCAACCCCACGAGCAACGGCGGCCGCTGCCAATCGAATTGCACCATGAGCCAACCGAGCGCACCGAAAATCAGCACCATGATCATGTCGCCGAAGCTATTTTTGACGGTGAATCCGCCGAGGTAAATGAGCAGGAGAAGGAAAGGAATAAGCAGCGATCCTCTTATGTTGGTGATCTTTGCCAGCGGGTTGAGAAAGAGAAAACAAGCTGCAACCGTGATGATGTTGGCGACGATAATAATCCATACGAAGGAAAAGGTCAGGGTGAGATGCTTGGCGGGATCTACCATGTCCGGGCCTGGCACGATCCCCTGGATGAGGAAGGCGCCGAACAAAATCGCCGTCGAGACACTACTCGGGATGCCAAAAGCTACGGTGGTGATCAGATCGCCGCCACGGGTCGAGTTATTGGCAGCTCCGGGGCCAAGCACGCCTTCGACGGCCCCTTTGCCAAAGCGCTCTTTGTCGGGAGAGCTCTGAACTGCGTAAGCGTATGCCACCCACTGGGCTGTGCCGCCTCCTACGCCTGGAAGTATGCCGACATACGCGCCGATAGCGCTGCACTTGAGAACCAGCCACCAGTGGCGAAAGGTGTCTTTGACGCCTTCCATGACGCCGCCCAGTTTTCCAACCTGCTCGCGGGCGATGCTCGTTCCTTTAATGGCCAAGTCGATAATCTCCGGGATGGCAAACAGTCCTATGGTCACCGCAACGAGAGCGATGCCGTCCCACAGGAAGATCGACGGCCCCAGTCCCAGGATTCCCTCAAAAGTGAAGCGCGGGACGCCCCGTATCGGATCTAAGCCGATGGTGGAAATCATTAGCCCGAGGCCCCCGGCCATGAGACCCTTGACGATGTTTCCCCCGCTCAGCGATCCGACAAAGGTGATAGCCAGAACGGCGAGCATGAAGAATTCAGGAGAACCGATGGAGAGCACCAGCGGCGCGGCAATGGGGATCGCCAACGCCAAGACAAAGGCGCCGAAAATGGCGCCGACCAAGGAGCTCATCAAGGCCGCGCCCAGAGCGCGTCCGGCTTCTCCCTTCTTGGCCATAGGGTGGCCATCGACAATCGTAGATGCTGTCGTGCCTTCACCCGGGACGCCGAAAAGGATCGAGGTAATATCTCCGGTCGTAGAGGTCACGGCGTTTGCCCCCAAGAGAAAGGCGAAGGCCGTTGTGGGATCCATTTTGTAGATGAATGGGAGCATGAGAGCCAAGGTTGCGGCGCCTCCCAAGCCGGGCAGAATGCCGACCCAGAAGCCGATGAAGACCCCCACCAGCATGAAGAAGAACGCTTGCTGGCCTTGGTCGGTAAAAGGCAAGATATTGATCAGGGCATTATAAAACGCGTCGATATACTCCATAGGTGCTCCGAGCTATTTTTTCGGTTTGGTCGCTAAGAAGTCGAGAAGCTCTTTAGCCTTGGGAGTAATCGCCAGGACTTTGTCCACATATTTGTCGACTTCTTCCCCTGCGACATAGGTTATCTGCAACTTGGATTTTTTGGCTTCAGCAATAAACTCGGGGTCCTTCATGGTGTCGGCGAAGCTTTTGCGCAGAAGTTGGAGCCGCTCCTTCGGCGTGCCGGGCGGAACCATAAAGGGACGCTGAAACTCGAAAGTCCCGACCCAAGTGTTATAAGCGGAAAGGTTATCCTCGCCCTTGATGATGTCCGGAATGAGCGGCAGGTCTTTTACCTCAGGGTCCGGCTGCCGGCGATGGATCAAAAACGGGATCAGCTTGTCATCGCCTTTCCCGTCCAGCAGCGCCCTACCCGTGGTCCGCGCTGACTCCCAGCCCCAGCAACCGCCGTCCACCTCCTGTCTTCGCATGGCCACGAGGATCGGACCGGTTCCTTCATAGCCGCTGACCACTTTGAACTTCGTCCCTATGGTCTGGTTCAATATCTTAGGCGTATCGTCATAGGTCGACCCGGGGCCGGTAGAACCCATCTTGATCTCTTGCTTGGTGGCGAGAACGTCCTTCAGTGTTTTGAGTCCGGTGTGGGCCATAATGCTGCAATGAGGCGTACCCACGGTTGGAGCGCCGACCCAGCCGAACTTGCGCGCATCGAACCGCATGGCTTTATCGCCAAGGGCCTGACGCAGGACCAGCGCGCTATTCCAGATCCCTACGAACAAACCATCCGGCTTGGCGCTGTTAAAAGTATAGTTCGCGGCAATGAGGCTCCCGGCGCCGGTCATGTTTTCAACCACGATGGTGGGATTGCCGGGAATATGCTTGCCGATGTGCCGCCCGACGGTTCGAGCCGCGAGATCGTAGCCGCCGCCGGGCGCCAGTCCCACAACAAAACGGATCGTCTTGCCCTTGTAGAAGTCATCGGCCGATGATTGAGAAGAAACCGTAATAGTTAGAACGAAGCTCGCTACCACAGCTATGGGTAGCCACAATTTCGCCTTCATGATCTCCTCCTCTCCTTTGTATGAGACTAGTAGCCGGCCAATTGCCGGCTGCGCTTATTTTTTCTGCTTGGTCAATAAGAAGCCGAGAAGCTCTTTGGCCTTCGGAGTGATCGACAACATATCCTCTACGTACTTTTCAATCTGCTCCCCTGATACGTAAGTGACTTTAAGCTTCACTTTTTTAGCCTCAGCCATGAACTCCGGGTCTTTCATGGTATCGGCGAAGGCTTTACGCAGGAGCTGAACGCGCTCCTTTGGTGTTCCAGGGGGCAAACTGAAGGGCCGCTGAAATTCGTACGATCCGACCCACGTTTTATAGGCCGCAAGCTTGTCCGGATCCTTTTTTATGACATCAGGAATGAGCGGGAGGTCTTTGACTTCCGGATCATCCGACCGGCTATGTATAAGAAACGGAATGATCCTCTCATCACCTTTCGCGTCAAGCATAGACCTGTAGGTTGTTCTCATCGACTCCCAGGTCGGGCAGCCACCCTCCACTTCCTTTCTTCGCATGGCCACAAGGATCGTGCCCGTTCCTTCATAGCCGCTAACGACCTTAAACTTCGTTCCCAGGGTGAGGTTCAATATTTTAGGCAAGTCATCGTAGGTGGATCCAGGTCCGACGGCTCCCACTTTGATTTCTCGATTTGCGGCCAAAACATCATCGAGGGTCTTCAACCCGGTAAAGGCCATGATACCGCAAACGGGTGTCCCCTTCGTCGGCGCGCCGATCCAGCCGAGCTTGCGGCCGTCGAGCCTTACGGCTTTGTGCCAAGGGCCTGACGCAGAACAAAGGCGCCGTTCCAGATCCCCACAAACAGACCATCGGGTTTGGCGCTATTGTAAGTGTAGTTCGCCGCAATAAGCTGCCCGCCGCCGGTCATGTTTTCGACGACGATCGTAGGATTTCCTGGAATGTGCTTGCCCATGTGTCGTCCGACAACCCTCGAGACGAGGTCATAACCCCCGCCTGGTGCAGCCCCCACGACAAAGCGGATTGTTTTGCCCTTATAAAAGTCATGGGTTGATGTTTGAGCAGGAGCTATAGCAAGTAAAACGAGGCCAACTGCTACGGTTGTGGGTAACCACAATTTTGCCTTCATGACTCCCTCCTGTCGCTGCGCTTATTTTTTTTCTTGGTCAGTAAGAAGCTGAGAAGCTCTTTAGCCTTAGGAGTAATCGACAACATCTCCTCCACGTACTTTTCAATTTGCTCCCCCGAGGTGTGAGTTACTTGTAACTTGACTTTTTTCGCTTCAGCTACAAACTCCGGGTCTTTCAAAGTATCGGCGAAGGCTTTACGCAGGAGCTGAACGCGCTCCTTGGGCGTCGCAGGCGGTACGCTATACGGCCGCTGAAATTCGTAAGTCGCGACCCAGGTTTTGTAGGCGGCCAGCTTGTCCGGATCCTTTCTCAAAACATCCGGAATAAGCGGGAGGTCTTTTACTTCCGGTTCTTCCCACTTGTTGTGAATGAGGTAGGGGATCAGTCTGTCATCGCCCTTGGCTTCGAGCATCGGTCTAGCAGTCGTTCTCATTGACTCCCAGGTCCAGCAACCACCGTCCACTTCCTTTCTGCGCATGGCCACAAGGATCGTGCCGGTGCCCTCATAGCCGGAGATCACTTTGAATCTTGTCCCGAGGGTTAGATTTAATATTTTTGGCAAGTCCTCATACGTCGATCCCGGTCCGGTGGCGCCCATTTTGATTTCTCGATTCGAGGCCATAACATCATCGAGGGTCTTCAACCCGGTATAGCCCATGATGCCGCAAACGATGTCCCCTTTGTTGGGGAGCCGATCCAGCCGAGCTTGCGGCCGTCGAGCCTTACGGCCTTGTCACCAAGGGCCTGACGCAAGATCAGGGCGCCATTCCAGGTTGCCACAAACAAGCCGTCCGGCTTCGCGCTATTATAAGTGTAATTCGCCGCGATAAGGCTTCCGGCGCCGGTCATGTTCTCAACGACAATTGTAGGATTTCCGGCGATGTGCTTGCCCATGTGGCACGCGATTGTCCGAGCCGAGAGATCATAGCCGCCGCCCGCCGCTGTCCCACCACAAAACGGATCGTCTTGCCCTTGTAGAAGTCATCAGCCGATGATTGAGAAGAAACCGTAATAGTTAGAACGAAGCTCGCTACGACAGTTATGGGTAGCCACAATTTCGCCTTCATGACTTCCTCTCCTCTCTTGTATGAGACTAGGAGCCGGCCAATTTTTCCGGCTGTGTCTATTTTTTTGGCTTGACCATCAAGAAGCTCAGAAGCTCTTTAGCTTTGGGAGTCACGGAGAGGACGTTAGCCACATACTTCTCGATCTCTTCCCCGGAGACGTAAGTCTCGTCGAACTTTGATTTTTTTGCTTCGGCGATAAACTCAGGGTCCTTTAAGGTGTCAGCAAAAGCTTTGCGCAGGAGTTGAAGCCGCTCTTTGGGTGTCCCCGGCGGGACGCTGAAGGGACGCTGAAACTCGTAGGTTCCGGACCACGTCCGATACGCGGACAAATTGTCTTGATCCTTGATGATCTCTGGAATAATCGGCAGGTCTTTGACCTCGGGATCCGGGTAGCGGCTATGGATAGCAAACGGGATCAGCTTGTCGTCGCCTTTCGCGTCAAGCATCGGTCTGGCCGTGGTCCGCGCCGACTCCCAGGTCCAACAACCACCGTCCACTTCCTTTCTGCGCATCGCCACGAGAATGGTGCCGGTTCCTTCATAGCCGCTGATCACTTTAAACTTTGTCCCCAAAGTTCGGTTCAATATCTGCGGCATGTCGTCGTAAGTGGAGCCGGGTCCGGTTGCCCCCATCTTCAGCTCTCGGTTGGCGGCAACGATGTCCTTCAGTGATTTCAGTCCGGTATGCGCCATGATGCTGCAAAAAGGTGTGCCTTTGGTTGGAGCGCCGATCCAGCCAAGCTTGCGGGTGTCGAGTCTAACGGCCTTGTCGCCAAGAGCCTGGCGCAGCACATAGGCGCTATTCCAGATCCCCACGAATAAACCATCCGGCTTGGCGCTGTTGTAGGTATAGTTGGCGGCAATAAGGCTCCCGGCGCCGGTCATGTTTTCGACCACGATCGTAGGATTGCCCGGGATATGCTTGCCGATATGTCGCCCGACGATTCGAGCCGCAAGGTCGTATCCCCCGCCGGGCGCGAATCCCACCACAAAGCGGATGGTTTTACCTTCGTAAAAATCGTGGGTCGATGAGGTCGCGGGTCTATACGTGATAAGAATAAGCCCGATCATCGCAGCCATCGGTAAGCCGATTTTTATTTTCATGGTTTTTCTCCTTCTTTGAACTGGTCCTTGCCTAACTCTTATCGATTCAGCGCGTCAACTTTCCGAGGACTCGTGCCTCTAAACGCTTCCAGCAAAATCTGTAATCCGTGCCGATTCATGATCGTGGCATTGGGAACCGTCGCGGCGATTTCTCCAATAAATCTGGCGCTCGCGTCAGCGCCGTCAGAGACGACAACGATCGCAGTCGAGCTGCTAATATCGCTTAGATTCAAAACCGTCTCGGCTAAATCCATTTCTTTTCCGGTGGAAACCAGAACGGCCGCATCAAAAGCTTCACGACGAAATTTATAAACTGCCCTGCCCCCGTCGCTGACTTTTGTGACCCTGCAACCGGCGCAGTTAAGGTAGCTTTCGATTTCTCCACAATCTTCCGAGCAAACCAGCAAGGTTCTATCAAACCGTCGCGGCGAACTATCCGAAACAGACATAATCGTTCCGCTAGTCCAAGCCTTCGTTTCTTAAATCCCTGACTGTTTATGCAACTCGTGCCCAGGGTCTTGCGCTCTCTGCGGCAAGGCCTGCGGTTTTTCTTAGGGAGCAATCAAGGTGCCAGAGATGGGAATCGTCGGAAGGGGTGAGATAAGCCCAACGTTTATAACGGTTATAAGGGAAAGCTGTACGGATCAGTCCGAATCGTTCACTTTCCAGCGTGTGCTTAAAAAATTACACGGGCGTCGTAAGGTGTGTAAATACCTTACATGGCAAGTGGCGTGAACCAGAAAAGCAGAGACAGAAAGAGAGAAAACAGTTGCGCCAAGAAATGCTTACCCATTTCATTGCTTACGTCCTGGAAAATCCGTGCTTTTTGAGTTTGTCGTAGAGGGCCCGGCGACTGATTCCGAGTGTTTGGGCCGCCTCTTTTTTGTTACCCTTGGTTAAGGCAAGGGTCATCAGAACAAATTCTTTCTCAACGGCGTCAAGCGTCATGCCCGCATGAATCGGAAAATGCTGGATTTCGGCATCGGTTTGCGCGGCAGCTCTAATTCTCATTGGGAGCAAGTCAGCCGTCAATGCGTCTCCTTGGGCCATCAGGATGGCTCGTTGGATAACGTTCTTCAGTTCCCGGACATTGCCGGGCCAGGAATAACTCCTAAGACAACGCCAGGTTTCCGGGGCGACGGCGCGGATTTTTTTCTTATAGACGGCGTTGAAATGAGGCACGAAATGATTGGTCAGGAGTGCGACGCCCCCCGGGCGCTCGCGAAGAGCCGGCACATGAATGTGGAAAACTTCGAGACGATAAAAAAGATCTTCCCTAAATCTTTTTTCTTTAACCGCTTCTTCCAAATTTTCATTAGTCGCGGCTATAACTCGAACGTCAGTGCAGATATCTTTCTCTCCTCCGACTCGGCGGAAGGTTTTGGACTCTAGAACTCGAAGAAGACTCACTTGCGTCTTTTCACTGATGGTACTGATTTCATCGAGGAAGATGGTCCCACCATGGGCTTCCTCAAAACGGCCTTTGGCGGTTTCAATGGCACCCGTATAAGCGCCCTTTTTATGGCCGAACAGTTCGCTTGCGATCAGTTCGGAGGACATCGCACCGGTGTTGACGGCGACGTAAGGACCGTTCTTCCGCCTGCTTCTCTTATGAATGGCCGAAGCGACCATATCCTTGCCGGTGCCGGTTTCGCCGGTGATCAATACAGATATGTCCTCTGAAGCCGCCTCGAGGATTCTTTGAAACACCTCGCGCATCGGCAAGCTGAGTCCCAGCATGCCCTCGAACTCTGCCGGGATAGGCATCTCGCCATTAGTGCCGCTGCGGTTCCTTGAATCTTGGTGACGCACCGCTTCGGCAACCAGCGCGCAGATCTCATCTCCGTCCACAGGTCGTGTAAGGGTGCGATGCGCGTGGGTTTTGAGGCGATCAAGACGAATTGGCCCGGCCAACGGATCCGTCACAACAATAATGTAGGTGCGGTTCGAATCTCTGGTCAGCCGGTCCAGCAGCTGAATGCCTTTGGATTGTTCCGTGTGCGAGGCCACGGCGTCCCAAATGAGAACGTCGTATCCGGTCCTTTCAGACTCTTCCACGGCACTTTCTATAAAGGGCACGGCAACGACCGAGAGACTATCTCCTGCAAACCGCTGCTCGAGCAGCGCTTGGAAGTGACAGGTTTTTTCGACTACCAGAACTTTTGACATAATCGTAACGTCTCGTCCTCGTTAACGAATATCGTCGCTGAATCTGGTCAGTCCTTAGCCTACCTGTGCCGACAAATCAACAGTGCTTTACGTGGACACTGTTCCGAGCAAGCAGGAGCCCGGAGGAGCGAAACACCGAATGACCAGCTTCCGCACTAAGGCTAAGGCTAGAGTTGATCCTATCTCTTAGCTCTCAGCTCTTTCCGCGGAGCGAGGGTCACCGGTCGCGACGCGGGCGGCCAACCACCGTGCCGTGCGCAACAGGCGCGCATCGCCGTGACGTGGGCCGACGAGCTGAACGCCGAGGGGAAGGCCGTTGCTGCCCTGCAGAAGCGGCAGGCTCACGGCGGGCATTCCGCACAGCGTCCACAAAGTGCAGAACGATGGATCGCCGGTGGACGCGAGACCTTGCGGGGCGCAGCCAGGAGCGGCCGGGGTCAGGATAGCGTCGTAGCGTTGTTCGAACAGCTCCAGAAAACTATCATGGACCGGCACAATCCGGCTTAGCGCGCGCAGGTAATCCTCCGCCCGCGCTTCCCGCCCGCGCTCGATCTGTGCCCGTAGTTGTTCAGACAGACGATCTCGCCAGTTCGTCCATTCGCGCTCGAGGTTGTGAGCCATTTCAGCGCCCATGATGGTCTGGTGCCACTGCCAGGCGTCGCTGGCCGACGGAAAGAGCTCTACTTCTTCGACCTGACTACCCAGATGTTCGATGACCTCGGCAAATCCCTCTTTGGTATCTTCGTCAGCGGTTTCCCAATGGGGAGTTTTGATGAACGCAAACATCGGCGCCAACGGCGGCTCTTCGGCGGCGATGTTTGCGAACCGCACACGCGCCCGCGGATGCGTATCGGGATCGTTGGCGTCGTAACCGACGATCTGTTCGGCCAAGAGCGCGATATCATCGACCGAATTGGCGAACAGGCCGACGTGATCGAGCGTGCGCGACAGTGCAAATGCGCCGTGACGTGAAATTAGACCGTGAGTAGGCTTGAAGCCGATTACGCCGCAATACGCGGCGGGACGAATGGTAGAGCCGTTGGTTTGGCTGCCAATAGCGAGCGGTATCATGAAAGCGGCGACCGCCGCCGCCGAACCGCTTGAAGATCCGCCGGGAGTATGCTCCGGATTATGTGGGTTGCGCGTCTTACCTGGAGAAAAATAGGCGAACTCGGTGGTCACGGTTTTTCCCATGATCAGCGCGCCGGCTGCGCGGAGCATTGCGACTACAGTCGCGTCGCGCGACGGCGTCCGCCCGGCGTAAATCACGGAACCATTTTCGGTCGGCATGTCGGCGCTGTCGAAAATATCTTTGATAGCGACCGGCACGCCGTGCAGCGGACCAATCGGCTGGCCGCTCAGGCGCCACTCGTCCGCCGCGCGCGCCTGCTGCAAAGCATAGTCGGTATCGAGAAACGCCCAGGCTTGCACTCGCGCATCGATCTCGTTGATCCGCGCCAGACAAGCTTCGACGAACTGCTCCGAACTGATCACGCCGTCGCGGATCAAACGCGCCGCTTCGGTTGCCGAGATTAAATGAAGATTGGTGAATTCCATGATTTACATTCCTCAGTAAGATCTTTCGACGTCATCTTCAGAAGTCTATTTGAGTGGCGCGAGGAGAAGCTAGCAGCCCAAGGCCCGAAGGAGAAGGGCACCGGAAACGTACGTCGTCAGTACGTTGAGGATGCCCGACGACTGAGAAGGCAGGGATGCGACGCTTATCGTCGCGCCACTAATTCCCATACAAAAATTCCGGCAGCCAAAGTGTCATGCCCGGCCAGATATACATACAAGCGAGGCACAGGCAGACGATCAACATGTAGGGCATCATGCCGGCGAAGATCTGATTGAGGGTCACGTGGGGCGGCGACACGCCTTTTAAGTAAAACGCCGACATTGCCACCGGCGGCGATAGGAACGCCGCCTGAAGATTCACGGCTACCATGGTCCCAAACAAAATCGGATCGACGTCAAAGTGGCTCAACAAAGGGATGAAAATGGGACAGAAAATCACGATGATTTCCGTCCACTCGAGTGGCCAGCCGAGCAGGAAGATGATCAACTGCGCGATGATCAGGAATCCTACCGGCGAAAGGTTCATGCTCAGCACCCACTGTTCGATCAGAGATTGGCCGCCGTGCAGCGCGAACACGGCGGAGAAGAGCGCCGAGCCGACAAACAGCCAGCATACCATTGCCGTTGTCTTGGCGGTGAGAAATACGGATTGCTTGATTTTCTCCCACAGATCTCCAGATGTTCTGACACTCCACAACCAAGGCCCGAGAGTGCCCGTGAAGGCTGCGCCCAGAGATCCCGAGACGAGTAGGGTCATAAAGTCCCCGCGCCGCCAGCCCAGCCCGACTCCGATGACCACACCGGCGAGGCTCCACCACCAGACCTGACTGGGGTACTTCGACATAACTGCAAGGTAG
>JBBDNJ010000185.1:0-19061 GCA_040877705.1 Binatia bacterium
TCGATCTGACTAGTCGCTAGGACTTCGGTCTTTTCCGAGGCCTTTGAAGGTCCACTCTTTAATTCCTCAGAGCTCATGATCTGTTGCAAACTCCTACACTCGCAGCCCAATGTTGAGCTTTAAAACCATCCCCACGAAGAGACGCTATTAAAAAACACTGCGCGACCATCAGAGCAGAAAGGCGGATACCGGAAGTCATGGCAAACGAGCTCGTGTGTTGCATGCGGAAAACGGAGGTCTACTTTTCAAGATCATCATAAAAACAAAGATCCAGGCTGTAGCGCGCTTGGTGACAAGACGAGCTTGCGAAGGATAAAGTCGACTGGCCCCCAACTGGAGAGTTTTCACAGAGAACTGAGGGGAGTTTTAAACGATGAGCTCCTCCTCGGTTTGTGCCCGCCTGCGTAATCACAGCAGGTCACGCGGAGGCCATCCCGTCGATAAGACAAGCAAGCTGCTAATATTCATTGAACATCCTCTGGATTTGTCTTGAATCCGCCCCCTTACTCAAACCGAGCATCAGAAGGATCCTCGCTTTGGGCGCCGGTAAAGTATCTCCCTGGATGAAAGGATCGTCAGATATGACAGGAACACGACCGCCGCCTCCACGGCTCGCCAGAACAACGGGAATTCCTGAGGCAGCGATCCGCTCCAAAGTTTTTCGTTGAGTTACCGCGGGGCTGCCGCTGAACGCATATCCATGAACTACAAGTCCACGAGCACCAGCCTCGATGTAAGCCCTGGCTGCCGTATCATCAGCACCGACATAAGCGGCGATAATATCGACGCGAGGGAGTTCCGTAATTTCGCCAATATTAAATTCTGACTGAAAAGTGTGACACCGGGTAGACGAACGGTAAAAACTCACTTGATCACTTTCAACGTGACCCAGCAATCCATGTACCGGAGAAGCAAACCCACCGGGCCGCTGATTGGTCTTGATCACGTCACGAGCGGAATGGATTTCCTCGTGGATTACGACAAGTACGCCGTTCCCTTTTGCGCTGGGGGAGAGTGCGACTCTTACGGCGTCTAGCAGGTTTCGATTTCCGTCATTACCAAGTGCGTCATACATTCGTTGAGATGCGACACAGATTACCGGTTTATTGGTACGAACAGTGAGATGCAGGAAATAAGCCGTTTCTTCCAACGTAAAAGTTCCATGGGTGATTATAATTCCATCCACGTCTGACCGATTGCTTGTTTCTGCGACCGACCGCGCGATTGCCAACCAATGATCCGGACGCATGGATCCTCCTCTGATCCGAGAAATCTCGATGATGTCAATGTCAGCTAATTCGCGGACCTGGGGAATCTTTTCAAGCACTTCTTCTACACTGATCAACCCGTGCTCGGTGTTGGCGATCGTACCGCCGGTAGAAATGACTTTAATGCTTGGCATTAGGAAACCTCCAGATTTCAGCTAGGAAGCTACTCAGGAGCATCGACCTCGGAGTACATTGCTCGTCGTAGTAAATAAATCTTTACATTACAAGGCGCTTATCAGCACGCCTTACTCCAGAATGTGCACGGGTCATCCCCCAGTCTTCCAGTAGCACGACTAGAAGCCCGTGGCAAAAGAGCTCGCGAGCGTGAATGTGATTCGAACTACTTTGCGAGAAGTCTGTACGGTCAGAGTTGAGGTGCTCGTTCCATACCAGCTCCGAAACCGCGCCCACAGAGTGGCTAAGGACCGCACGAGCGACCATACAACGATAAAAAGCGCTGCAACGCCCCCCTGGAGACTCCGCGGCGTGCCCACATCGAACTTCCCATCAATAACCTGAGATGCAACGCCGCCGCGGCTGGCAGTATGCACTTCACGATATTCTGGTGACGCTGTAGGTAGACATGTCCGCATCGCTCCGGTTTCGTACAGATGGCAAACGGCCGCTCAAGGAGTTCCCGGCGCTGACGCCGTAGGCGCTTACCTCGCTCTCCGCAAATCCGGCGGCGCTGCGGTATACGGCGTTTCGCACCTCGGGGTTGTCCCTCCAGTTTCGCCACCCGCGATCGGGTTCCGAGATGTAGCTATGCACGTCCACGGCTTCGAGGTCGACACGGGGCTTGGTTGATATGGTACCCTTGTCGGCGACCACCTCTTTCGGTCCCTCGCTGTCCGGGACGCCCGCCTCGATCTCGCCACGTGTCGCGGTAAGTTAGTTGCGGCGAAGGGCGTTGAAAAAAATTTGGTCGAGGTGGAGCCCCTCGAAAGCCTCGAAACTGTGCCGTAGGAAACGTTCCGAATTGAATCGGCAATAATTTGACGTGTCGTAACTCAGCGTTAAATCGAGCTTTTCGCTAAGAAGAACAAAACTCTTTCGACCCAGTAGCGTATGGACGAAGAATGTGTGTCGCACAAGGATTGACAAAGTACGTTTCGGTGATATAGACGTGCCGACATAATCGTTTCACTATTCGAACTGGGGTTTCGATCGGCCATTCCCGAGCTGATGTATTCAAATACCATTTGCCTCGTGGCTTCGGCTACCAAATGTAGCATCCAGACGAGATGGAAACTGGCTGAGGAGTTGGAAAGGTTATATAGGGAAGAATGTCAGAGCTTCTTACTTTCGTATTTTGGTTAGCTGTTGTGTTTGCGGCCTATTGCGCTCTGGTCTGGTTGCTGGTGAGGCGAGATCCAGATGGGGAAGCTGGGCGAAGGCGGTGGAAACAGTAGCAAGCAGGTGACGAATCTGTTTTTTGCACAGCGGACCGAAATGTATTGACATAGATTTTTGTTGGCTATATTTGTGGCGGCGTTTCATTATGTGATACAAGGCTTCGAGAAATGCGTAACGATAAGGAGGGGGCAATGAACAAGCGAATAACTGGTCTAGTAGTAGTCATATTGTGCATCGGTTTGCTGTCGGGCAGCCAGGCTATCGCTTCTCAAGCTCTGGACGAACTCGTAGAAGCGGCACGCAAAGAGGGCGGATTCGATGTGATGATGCCTTCCGTCGGCGAAAAAGGATCACGGGATATAATTGCGGCTTTCAACAAGCGATTCGGTCTTAATATTCGGGTCCGCGGTGATCTGGCGGGCCAGGAGTCGCAGAAGTTCAACCAAGCAGTAACCGAGACGAAGGCCGGTGTCCCACCGACGTTCGATCTCATGCAAGGCGAAGCGTCGAACGTGCTGAATTTGAAGGACGCCGGAGGAGCCGAGCAGATCGCGAATTGGCGGTCGCTCATGGCGGAGATCGCTCCCGAGGCGCACAAGATGGCGGATAAGATCAGCCCATCAGTCCTAGGTGGATATGGTTTTTTGTGGTCAACCCGTACTGTCGCCCTGCTATACAATCCAAAGGTTATTTCTGAGAAAGAGCTGCCTAGTACCTGGAAAGAAATGGGAGATCCCAAATACAAGGGTGTCTTTTCTGTGCCGCCGTGGATATCGGTGGCTCTGATGGGCGCGCTTGCGTACGATCGGGCCGAGTGGCTGGAGATAGTCAAATCATGGGGCCGCAACAAGCGACAAGTGCTAACCTACTCAGCAGGTGTCGAGAGGATGTTGCTGGGAGATATAAAATTTCTATACGGGAATGCTGGCTATTTTTTTGAGCATAAAGCCAAAGATCCGAATGCTCCCATAGCCATCAACTTCTTTGAAGACTTGACCACGATGAGACAGGTCCTCTACGTGACCCGCAAAGGGGCTAGGAATCCGAATGGGGCCAAGCTGTTTGCGATTTGGAGTTCTGGCGCGGAGTTTAGCGATATTGTGCAAAAGTACTCGCCAGACGTTGAAAATCTGGTGTTAGGAAGAGGCGCAACGACGCAAAGGATACTGGGCACTTTCAAAGGGGAAAATATAAATCCCGTGAGCTGGTTCGATGGTCCCAAAGAGTTGGAAAAATTTTTATGGTTCGAGACGAAAGAAGGGAAGGAGTACGCGAGAGCTATCGCAAGAGCGCAACGCGAGGGAAAGTAGGGAACGTTTTTGCAGAAGTTGTCGAGTATGGAACGAGCAAACCACATTAGCGTGGCGCCCTGGAAGGAACGAATCGCCGACGTCGCCGACGAATTCGCCAGTGGCAATGCAATCGCGCATTTTTTTGCCTGGCTAATATGCAGCGCGATTATCGCCATGTGCTTGGTTATACTATGGATGACTTTTGTACCTGGTTTGCCCTTCCAACCGGGCCTTTCGCTGGCCAATTACGCCGAGGTGTTTGGTTCCGACCATTTTTTGCGTGTTCTTTATAACACCGCGTTTGTTGGCGCTGGTACCGTGGCGATTGTGCTATTCTTCGCTATCCCCCTGGCGTGGCTTCTCAACCGGACCGATATACCTTTCGCCTCGTTTTTCATCGCGGTGCTGGCTATTTCGGTAATTATTCCTGGGTTAGTCAAAGCAATGGGCTGGATCATGCTCTTGAGCCCGCAAATAGGGCTTCTTAACCAGCTTTTGATGAGCGTTTTTAACTTGGCAGATGCTCCATTCGACATCAATACTTTATGGGGTATCGCCTTTGTGCAGGGTCTATCGCTCGCGCCATCAATGTTTTTTTTGATCTCGGGTCCGATGCGAGCCTTAGATCCAGCTCTTGAAGAAGCGGCGGAGGTTGCAGGCGCCAACGGATGGAAGAGACTCCGCTGGGTAACCTCGCCCATGCTTTGGCCGGCAATATTCGGCGGCGCGATATATACGTTCATGACTGCAATCGCTATATTCGAAGTCGCTGCAGTGCTGGGAGGTTTGAGTGAAAACCGCCTTTTGGCAACCGAGATATTTCTGGCTGTACAGCCGTTTGAAGGGTCACTGGAGATAAGATACGGAGTCGCTGGGATCTACGGTCTGCTGATTATCGGTCCCAGTCTCGTAGCTTTGTACTTCTATTTTCAGTCAATTCGTCAAGCCCACCGCTATGCAGTGATCTCTGGTAAGGGATATAGGCCGAAGATTATCAGCTTGGGCCGCATGCGAATTTGGGCAGTACTCTTCGCGATCTCGTACATCTTACTGGCTGTAGTGCTGCCTTTTCTTGTGCTGGTCTGGGCGTCCTTGCTCCCCTCGCTAAGAATGCTTACATTCGACAGTTTCTCCATTATGACGCTTAGATGGTACAAGGAGATCTACTACGTGGTGGGCGGCTTCGACGTAGTGCGGAACACGATGGTGCTGGTCGTGACGACTACGCTATTGGTCCTGTTTTTCAGCTTCATGGTGTCGTGGGTTGTCGTTCGTACCAGATTGCGGACCAGAGCGACTCTGGACACGATTGCAATGCTACCCCACGCTATCCCCGGATTGGGTTTTGCGTTCGCTTTTCTAATCGTTGGCATCCTTGCAGCCAGGTGGTTTCCATCAATTCCATTTTACAACACGGTCTGGATTATCATCGCCGCCAACGTGCTCAATCGCCTTTCCTACGCGACCCGCATAACGAACGCTGCTTTAATTCAGGTCCAGCAGGAACTTGAGGATGCGGCGCTCGTGTGCGGTGCTAAAAAATGGATTTCCATGTGGCATGTCATTGTTCCGCTGGTTCGGCCTTCTTTGGTCTTTGCGGGCCTATGGACGGCGCTACTCGTTTTTCGGGAAGTGAGCATGGCGCTGTTGCTAGGTGGGCCGAGAAACAAAGTTTTGGCTACGCAGATGTGGATCCTATGGAGGCAGGGTAATCTTTCCGAAGCCGCAGCACTGAGTATCGTTCTGATATTTGTGATGGGGATATTGATTCTGTTGCTACAGAAAACGACGGGGAGAATTGGTCAGGTACGTGTCGCTCCTCAGACAGTTGCTGAAGGAGGGTAGAGAAAGGCCGCTATGTTGCGTGTCGAAAATTTAGAGAAAACATTTGTCATGGCAGAAGGCAAAGTGGCCGCGGTCAGAGACGTTAGCTTCGAGGTTCAGGAAGGCACTTTCCTTACCCTACTGGGGCCTTCAGGCTGCGGTAAGACCACTACGCTTCGCTGTGTGGCCGGATTAGAGCACCCAGACAGGGGCCGTATTGCCATTGGCGATATGACTGTTTTCTCCGGGAGCGACGGGATCTTGGTACCTGCCTACCGGCGCGGCGTAGGCATGGTGTTTCAGTCGTATGCCATTTGGCCGCACATGACTGTGGCCGAAAACGTTGCCTTCCCACTCGTTCACGGTGGATTTAGGGTACCAAAGAGCGAAGTGAAGCAGCGGGTTACAAAAGCTCTTGAACTGGTTGGGCTGGCTAAACAGGAAAACCGTCCGGCTCCTCTGCTGAGCGGCGGTCAGCAGCAACGTGTTTCGCTGGCTAGGGCACTCGTTTACGAGCCCAAGCTTCTGCTATTGGATGAGCCGCTGAGCAATCTCGATGCTAAATTGCGCGAGGAGATGCGCCTCGAGCTGCGCGACTTGGTTAAACGTCTGAAGGTCTCCACGCTCTATGTGACGCACGATCAGGAAGAGGCCCTCGTGCTCTCCGACGAGATCGCGGTAATGTCCGAAGGACGTATCCTGCAAAAGGGCTCTCCACGGGAAATCTATCTGGATCCCCGGCATCCCTTTGTCGCCAACTTTGTTGGAAACGCCAATTTCATCGAAGGCTCCGTGGAGTCGGGAAAGAACGGCCAACCGGGCTTTGTGGTCGGAACGGCGCTGGGCCAGATGTCATGCCGGCTTCCGAGCGAGCTCGGCAAGGGGGAGCGTGTATCACTGATGTTTCGGCCGGAAGATGTTCTGATTCACACGGCCGCGCAAACCTCGAAGGTCAATCTGTTTCCCGGGGTGCTCGAGCGCTCGATTTTTGTCGGCAGTAAGATCCAGTGCGAGATTCGCAGCGGCACGCTCCTGCTTCACAGTGAAGCCAATGCGCGGACGGAAATTGAGCAGAGCAGTAATGTTTTTGTGGAAGTTCCGCCGGATTGCATCCGTGTCCTCCGAGCCTAAAGGTTCCGGTAAGGCATCGAGACCGAATAGTTTTTAGGGAGAGCACATGGGGCTAGATTCAGCTAATCAGTTTAGAAGGTCGGATAAGCTACAGTACGTGGGGCGTTCGATACGCCGCGTCGATGTCGACCAAAAAGTTACGGGAAGGGCCGTTTTCACAGCCGATCATGAATTGCCGGGAATGCTCACGGGCAAAATCCTGCGTTCACCCCACCCATACGCCCGCATCCGGTCCATCCACGTCGCCCGCGCGCTCGGGGTCAAGGGAGTGAGAGCCGTGATCACGGCGCTGGACTTGCCGCAGATCCGGTTCGGCAGCGGAGTTTTCGACAAAACGCTGCTGGCGCTGGAGGAAGCGCGCTACGCGGGCGAGCCGGTGGCGGCCGTGGCCGCGGAGTCCGCCGCCGGCGCCGAGGAGGCGATCCGCAGGATTGAAGTGGATTACGAGCCTCTCCAGGCCGTGTTCGATCCGGAGGTGGCGATGGATCCCAAGCAGAAGATCCTGGTTCATCCGAATCTTGGCAGCTACCAGCGCGCGGCGGCCTGGACTCCCGATTTTCTGGGCCGGCCCAACATCAGCAACTACTTTGCGATCAAGCGGGGAGATCTTGCAGAGGGATTCCGGCAAAGCGATTTCTTTGTCGAGAACACTTTCGAGATCGCGCCGATCCAGCACGTGCCGATGGAGCCGCATTGCGCCGTCGCGCGGCCCGATCCCGACGGGGGCCTGACACTGTGGTCCCCTGCGCGGGTTCCGAATCACGTGTTGAGCCTGATCCCCCAGACCTTGAAAATTCCTCCGCACAAGCTTCAGGTCGTGACGTTGGAGATCGGCGGCACCTTCGGCGGCAAGAGCGACGGCCAGATTGAAGGTATCTCCGCGGCTCTGGCGATCAAGAGCCGCCGCCCCGTGAAGATAGTTCTTGGGCGGGAAGAGGAATTCCTCACCGTCACCAAGCACGCCTTCAGAGTCAAAATCAAGGACGGCGTGAAGATCGATGGAACCGTTCTGGCCCGGGACGTTCGAGTCATTCTAAACGGCGGCGCTTATTCCACGGGATTTTCGGTCACGCGAAACTGCACGTTCGGGATCGCGAACTCCTACAAAATTCCCCATGTCTCGGTTGAGGCCTTTCGCGTCTACACGCACCTGCCGGCGGCGGGCGCCTTTCGCGGCTTCGGCATTACCGACGTGACCTGGGCGATTGAGCAGCAGACGGATCTCATCGCCGAGAAGCTCGGGTTGGATGCCGTCGAGTACCGCAAGCGCCAAATGCTGCGGCAGGGCGACACTAATATTCTCGGCGAGAAAATGGAAAGTTTCGGCAGCGTGGAATGTCTCGACGCCGTCAGCCAAGCCATAGGTTGGCCGGTCATGCCGGCAGCGACCGGAAACGGTCCCTGGAAAAGAGGGCTTGGCGTGGCGTGGGGACAAAAATACAGCACCGCGCCGACCTCGGCGACATCCGAGGTCAAGATGCACAGTGACGGCACGGTGTCGTTATTCGTCGGCGCGATGGAGGTCGGCCAGGGCCACCGATCCGCCATGTCTCAAATCGCGGCGGAAGAATTGAAAACGCCGGTGGAAAAAATTCATGTCTATACTGGCGAGAGGGGGCGTTGGGTGCATGACGGCGGCGCGATCTCCAGCCGGCAAACGTTCAACACTGGCAACGCCGTCTGGATAGCCGTGCGCGATTTGAAGGCGAAAATAATCGCGGCCGCGGCCGCCGAATTGGGAGGCAAACCCGAAGAGCTCGACTACGCCGACGCGAGGATATTCCGCGAAGGGCAAGACGAGCCAGTCCTCGCCCTCAGCGCTCTTTTCGGAGGCGGCTCGTATTACGGCCCTTATCGCGGTCCGATCGAGTACCTTCATACGAACAGGAAAGGCGAAGAATTCATCGGCCGTGGCACCTGGTCGGTTCGATCGATTCCGCTGGATCCGACGACCGGAGTTCCTTTGTTGGAGGGGGCCACCGCGGCCGGCGCGCGGGAGGCCGCGCTATCCGGGGCCGTGACTCCCGCCTGGAGCGCGGGAGGCGTGCCGAGCCGTAATCCCGGCGCCGGCCCGACCACCGGCAACATCAGGATTAATTCCTTCTATACACCGGCCGCGGCGGTGGCCGAGGTCGAAGTCAATGGGGAAACGGGAGAGGTGAAAATCCTTCGGCTCTTCTGCGCGGCGGACGGCGGCAAGATCATCAACCCGCTGCTCGCCGAAGGTCAGGTCGAAGGCGCGGCCGCGATGGCGGTGGGCATGGCGTTGATGGAAGAGATGCAATTCTCCGATGGCCGCCTCCTCAACGGGGATTTCAAGGATTACAAAATTCCCGCCGCTCCCGACATGCCTTTCATCGATGCCTTCAAAGTCTTCTGTGTGGAATCGCCGCACAAGGAAGGCCCGTTTTCAGCCAAAGGACTGGCGGAGGTGGCGATCGTTCCGGTACCCGCGGCGCTCGCGAATGCGATTTACAACGCAATCGGCGTCAGGGTCAGAGAGCTGCCTATCACGGCGGAAAAGATTCAACGCGCCTTGAAGGAAAAAACGGCAGCCGGGTAGACCGGGCGCTTGCGATTTTGGAAGCCGGCGCCGCAGCGAAGCAGGAATCGAAAGAGAACCACCAATGATGAGAGCGAGTTGGATCATTCCCAAGACGATGAACGAAGCCGTCTCGGCCATGGAAGAGCATCCGAGTGAGGCGTTGCTGTATGCCGGCGGAACTTACGTTCACGAACAGCGAGAACGCGGCTTGCTGCCGGACATCAAAGCCGTTGTCGACTTGCAAGGCCTCGGCCTCGACACCGTCGAAGACGCGGGCGACTCCTTCAAAGCCGGCGCCATGGTCACTCTCAACGAAGTCATTGGCTCCGACGCGTTTCGCGCCGCGGGATTCGAAGCGCTTGTGCAGGCAGCCTACGCCACGGGACCCGATCAGATCAAAAACGCCGCGACTCTGGGCGGAGCCGTCGCCTGCGGGGTGCCGATTATCGATATCGTGCCGGCTCTCATGTCGCTGCGGGTCAAGGCGGTGGTCCAGGACGCGCGGGAGTCGCGGACGATCGATGTGGGCGATCTGCTGAACAGGCCGGAGAAGTCCCTGCTCGGAAAGACCGCGCTCATCGCCGGATTTGTAGTGCCGCGGCCGGCGCCCGGAAGCCGCTCGCAGTTCAAGAAATTTCGCCGGTCGGCCTCGGATTGGGCCCTCGTCAACGCGTCGGCATCGATTCGGATGGACGGCGCGGGGCGCTGCGTGGACGCCAAGCTCGCCGTCGGCGCGCGCGCCGACGGCTATTTTTCTCTTGCGCGGACCGAGCAATTTTTGATTGGCAAGCAAATCGACGGGAAAGCGCTCGCGGCCCTGCCCGGCATCGTTTCTCCGGAGCTTACCCTGGCGGACCACTTTACCGCCTCGGCGGATTACAAGAGGTCGTTGTGCGGATTTTTACTGCGCGACGCTATTGCCGGAGCGGCGAAAATCGATGTTTTGCAAGCGAAGGACTGAAAGGGGTCGACCGTGATGGTTGAGATTTCGCTCGACGTAAACGGCGAGGAGCAGAGTGTGGCGGCGGAATTGTCGGAGCCGCTGCTGAGCGCGCTGCGCGACCGGCTGCATCTTTTGGGCGCGAAGCGCGGGTGCGATCACGGCGGCTGCGGCGCTTGCACGGTTTTGATCGACGGCGAGGCACGCTACGCCTGCATGACGCCGTTGGCGAAATGTCGGGGCAAGCGAATTGTCACCATCGAGGGATTGGCGCCGGACGGAAAGCTGGATTCTTTGCAGGAAAATTTTGCCCGCTACGACGCGGCCCAGTGCGGGTACTGTACATCGGGGATGATCCTGATGGCCAAAGCGCTGCTTAACAAGATACCGCATCCAAGCGAAAACGACGTGAGATGGTATCTGGCCGGAAACCTGTGCCGCTGCACAGGCTATCGAAAAATCGTTCAGGCCGTCGTGGAGGCCGGGAAAAATTCCGCGTGATCACCGACTGTGGAAATTGTAACTGGAGGGAACATGACGACTCTCAAAACCGTTGTCGCAGTCGTATTGTCGATTTTTATCGGGCAGATGTCCGCGGGTGCTGCCTCGGCGCCTTCCGGGGACAAGGCCGCTCTTAATCAGCTCATCGAAGGCGCGCGCAACGAAAAACAGGTCTATATCTACCCCACGACCAGCGGCAGCGACGAGGTGACGCAGGGCTTTCGAAATTACCTCAAACGCCTGGGAGTCGAGATCGATCTGAAGGTCGACGCGTCGGGGGGCTCGTTTCAGAAAATCAGCCAGGCCATCGGCGAAACCAAGCAGGGAATCGTCCCCACCTACGACGTGCAGTTCGGGGGCGCCCACGAAATCATCCATTTGATCGAGGTCAACGGCGTCAAGCGCATCGACAATCTGGAACAGGTCGTGAGCGCGATCGCCGGCCAGGCGACGCCCTCTCTCGACAAGATAAGTCCCGGCCCCTTCAAGGGCCGCGCGTTCACGTTCGGCCACTGGATCAAGGCGATCATCTATAACCCCAAGCTGATCGCCGCCAAGGACCTGCCGAAGAGCCATAAAGAAATGGGCGACCCCAGGTTCAAAGGCGCGTTTGCTCTTCCGCCGTGGACTTCGGACGCCGACGCCTCGTTGCTCGCCTATGATAAGGACCAGGCGCTTGAGGTCGTCAGAGGCATGGGACGAAACAAGGCGGCCACGATGCGGGAGTCGGCTGCCGTCAATCGCATGCTCCTGGGCGAGTTCAAGTTCGTGAACGCCAATGCGCATTATTATTATGAGTTCAAGGCACGGGATGCACGCGCTCCGATCGGTTTGGAATTCTTCCGCGATTACACGACCATCAACGAGGCGATGTATTTCGTCCGCGAGGGCGCCCGCCACCCCAACGCGGCGACGCTCTTTGTGTTGTGGACATTGAGCGAGGAAGGTCAGGGAATTTTCGAAAAAGCCACCTCCCAGCCGCACCTGTATCTCCCGAGCTCCAAGATCGGGCGCGAGATGATGGAGCGGATGAAAAGCAACAACGTGAAGATGGTAAGCTACGTGGACAACGAGGAGAGTCTCAAAAAACTCAAGTGGATGGGCGAAACCGCGGAAGGCAAGGCATGGACCGAGGCGATCGCAAAGGCGTGGCGGGGAAAATGACGCGCCTGCTGCCGGAGGTAAGGGATGAGTTTTGATTTCAGAAAGTGGATCGACTCGGTCGAGGATCGGGGGGAGGTAAAGAGGCTCAACGGCGCGGACTGGAATCTCGAAATCGGCGTGCTGACGGAGATCTTCGCCGAGCGCAAAGGGCCGGCTCTGCTTTTCGACGAGATTCCGGGCTATCCCAAGGGCCATCGCGTGCTTTCGAACGCGCTCGTGAGCGACCGCCGCTTCGCTTTCACGGTGGGCGTCGATGAGCTGGCGGCTCCTCTGGATCTCGTACGCCAGCTCAAGGACAAGCTGCGGACGAGCCGGCCGGTCCCGCTCACGGAGGTGGAATCCGGTCCGGTTCTGGAAAATATCGCCGAAGGCGACGACGTGGATCTTTTCCGCTTTCCGTCGCCGAAGTGGCACGAGCATGACGGCGGACGCTACATAGGAACCGGTGACCTAGTCATCGTGCGCGATCCCGACACCGGGGCGATCAACGCCGCTCCTTATAGAGTGCAGGTCCACGAAAAAAATCTCGCCGGTCTGTATATGGCGCCGGGCAACCAGGGTCGGGCCGTTTGCCAGAAGTTTTGGAGCAAGGGTCGGGCGTGCCCCCTCGCCGTGGTGGTGGGAGGTCATCCTTTGATTTGGGCTGCGGGCGCAATGAAGCTGCCGCCCGGCGCGTCGGAGCTCGAAATGGCGGGCGCTTTGGCCGGCGAATCCCTGAAGGTGGTCAAGGGCGTCTACACCGGACTGCCGATTCCTGCCGAGGCGGAGATTGTCCTGGAAGGCGAGTGCCCGCCGCCGGCCTCGCGCTCGCATGCCGAGGCTCCGTTCGGAGAATTCACCGGCTACTACACCTGGGCCGACGAGCGCGGTCCCGTCATCGATGTGAAGCGCGTGACGTGGCGCAACGATCCGATCATCCTGGGCGCCCCGCCGATGCGCCCGCCCGCCGGCGAGCGGCTGCGGGATTACTCGCAGACGGCTCAATTGTGGAAACGGATGGAAGAGAGGGAGATGCCGGGGCTGAAGTCGGTTTGGATTCTTCCCGCGGGCGTTTCCGGCATGCTCACGGTCATCGCCATCGATCAACAGTATGAAAATCACGCCAAAGACGTCGCCAACGCCGCCATTCAGGTGGGCGGGTTGGGACGGTTCGTCGTCGTCGTGGACGGCGATATCGACCCGACCAACGAACAGGAAGTGCTATGGGCGTTGGCGACTCGCTGCGAGCCCCAGGACGCGGTCGAGATCGTGCGCAACTGCCGCAGCACGATTCTCGATCCTTTGATCGCCCCCGAGAAAAAAAATCTCGCCGGGCAGCCGAACAGCTCGCGCGCGATATTGCTGGCGTGCCGGCCGTTCGGCTGGCGCGACCGTTTCCCGATCGTCAATCGATTCAGCGACGGCATCCGGAGCGAAGTCGAACGAAAATGGGCCGTCGACCTGGCGAAGTGAACTAACGGCGTATGGATTCGAGCCAACGATCCTCCGACTTGAGCGCCGCCGTCCTGGCGGAAGGCGCCGCCCGCTCCGGCCTGGGTCGGAGCATAGCCGAGTCGGTTCTGGCCGGGAACGCCATTCCGCTTTTTTTCGGCGGCGCCGTGTGTCTGGTCATTCTCTTCCTCGTTGCTCTCGTTCTGCTGGTGAGTTTTCTGGTGAATTTTCCGGTGCAGTGGCAGTTGTCGCTGGGAAACTACAAGGCGGTGCTCAATGGTCATCTGTTCTTCGAGGTGATCCCCAATACCTTGCTCGTTGGCTTCGGGACCGTCGCCGTGTCTCTGGGTTTCGGCATTCCGCTCGCCTGGTTGTTGCACCGTACCAACTTGCCTTGCGCCAATCTTTTTCTCACACTGATCGCCGTTTCCGTCATCGTTCCGGGATTTCTCAAAGGCATCGCCTGGATTCTCCTGCTCAGCCCCAATGTCGGATTCATCAATCGCTTTTTCATGGATGTGCTCGCCTTCGAACGGCCGTTGTTCAACATTCAAAGCCTCCTGGGAATCGCCTATATCCAGGGTTTGATGATGACCTCCACGCTGGTGTTTCTTTTGTCCGGCCCCATGCGCGCACTCGACCCCGCCTTGGAGGAGGCCAGCGAAATCAGCGGCGCCAGGCGGTGGTCGACGTTCCGTTGGGTTGTCGTTCCGCTGCTGCGGCCCGCGGTTCTGGGCGGGGCTATTTACGTGTTCATGACGGCGATTTCCATGTTTGAGATCGCCGCCCTGCTGGGTAGCCTGGGAGGGAAGCACCCGGTTTTGGCGACCGAGATGTTTCTCAGCATCTATACGCTGACCGCGTCCGTGCCGCAGTATGGCATCAGCGGAGTTTACGGCGCCCTGATCGCCGCGCCGTCGCTGGTGGCGCTTTATTATTATTACGTCACCATACGCCAGAGCCATCGCTTCGTCACGGTGACCGGCAAGGGTTACGTCGCCCGAATCCACGACTTGGGCGCGTTCAAGCACCCGGGCGTCCTGTTCGTCATTTTTTACGTCCTTCTGGCCGTCGTCCTACCCTTGATCGTTCTCGTATGGGCTTCTCTGTTGCCTTACCTCCAGTTGCCTTCGGCGGAAGCTTTAGCCGCGCTCAACCTGGCCTCGTACAGACGAATCATCAACCTGCCGGGAATCGGAAAAATCGTGTGGAACACTTTGGTTCTCATCGTGAGCGTCTCGCTTTGCGTTATGTTCCTAAGCTTGATGGTCTCCTGGATCGTCACCCGGACCAAGCTGCGCATCGGCGCCGCTATGGACAGCATCGTGATGCTGCCGCACGCTTTTCCCAACATCGGGTTCGCGCTGGCTCTACTGGTTCTCAGCCTGATGGCCCGCATGTGGTTCCCCTCGGTTCCTTTTTACGGCACGGTGAGCATTCTCGTGGTTGCCTTTGTGGTCACGCGTATTTCCTATGGTACGCGGGTCACCAATGCGGCCCTCGTCCAGATCAGCCGGGAGCTGGAGGAGGCCGCGTACATATGCGGTTCCAAGAAGATCAAGGTGTGGTGGAAGGTGATCGTGCCGATCATCGGCCGGTCGATGATGTTTCTGGGGCTATGGACTGGACTACTGAGCTTTAGAGAAGTGAGCATCGCGTTGATGCTCGCCGGGCCGGACAATCAGGTGCTTTCGACGTATGTCTGGACGGCCTGGATCAGGGGAGACTTGAACCTCGCCGCCGCCCTGGGCGTTATCATGGTTGTGGTCATGGGGGTCTTGTTTCTCGCGATACAGAAACTCGGTGACCGCAACGTCCGCCTAGGAAGTACGGCGTAGCCCCGGCGCGTTTTTGCTTGAGAAACACTTAACCAACAGGAGGTAACGATGAGCGAGCTCGATGTGATTGAAGAAGATCTTAAAGTCGCGTCCAGGATTCTCGAATGGGAGATCGGCGACATCTGGGGCCATGTGGGGACGCGGATGCCCTCGGGAGACGGCGTGACGCTCAAATTATTTCGCAAGCCGGAGGAAGAGGGCATAGAGGACTGGATCGTACGGTTCGACTTCTCGATGAAAAAGATTTCCGGCGTTGCCCGCCCGCCGACGGAAGCCGCGATTTATACCGAGATCTTCAAGGCCAGACCGGACGTGAACGCCATCGTTCATTGTCACGCGCCGATGTCCATCGCCTTGGGTTTGGCGGGAACCCAGATCGACGCGGTTCACATGCAATCGGGCCCGTTTGCGGGTGGGGTGCCGATCTTCGAGAAGCCCATTTTTATTATCGACGAGGACGAAGGCAAGGAATTGGCGGCGGCGATGAAACAAACCAACGCCATGGTGCTCAACGGCCATGGGATCGTGATGCTGGGCAAAAGCATCGACGAGGTCTGCATCCGGTCGCTCTACCTTGAGCGGACCGCGAGAATCATGGTCGCGGCAAAGTCGCTGGGCTTTCAAAAGGTCTCCGACGAGTTCCGCCGCTACATGGAAGGCACCAAGAAGAAGCATCGCGAGTATTTGGACAAGGTCAGAGGGCCTCATCACTACATCGCGGAATGGACCTACTACAAGGACAAGGTGCGCAAGGGCGAATGGTGGAGTCGCGGCTCGTCCTAGAAATTTGTCAGAAATGAATACGGGGAGGCAATAAAATGGATCTGCGCGATTGGCTTCGTGAGGTGGACAGCCGCGGCAAACTCAAAATTGTCCGCGGCGCCCATTGGGATTTGGAGATCGGCGCGATCACCGAGCTGATGATCAAAAAGAAGGGCTCGCCCGCGCTGCTGTTCGACGGCATCGTCGATCACCCGAAGGGTTACCGCGTCGCGGCGAATACGGTGACCCACGCGAGCGAAGATCCGACCCGGCCAGCGATCGCGTTGGGCCTCGAGAAGGAACCCGCCTCGACCAAAGAACTGGTCTACATGATCAAAGAGAAGATGCCGCAGTGGGAAACGGAGTGTAAAAATTTTCCGCCGGAATGGGTCGCCGACGGGCCGGTGATGGAGGAAATCCACCGCGGCGACGATATCGACATGCTCAAGTATCCGGCGCCGCGCTGGCACGAAAAGGACGGCGGGCGTTTCATCGGCACCGGCTGCGCGGTGATTACGCGCGACTGCCAAACGGAGCAGCTCAACATCGGCGTGTACCGCGTGCAGGTCCACGATCGCCGCAAGGTGGGAATTTATATGGCTCCCATACGGCACGGCCTGGCCGATATGAAGGGCTACCACAGCCGCGGCGAAGCCGCTCCCGTGGTCATCAGTCTCGGCCAACATCCTCTCTACGCAGTTGTCGGCGGCAGGCCGCTGCCGCGCAGTCTGGGCCCGAGCCAGGAGTTCGGCTACATCGGCGCCATTCAAGGACGGCGCATGCCGGTCATCCGCGGCGAGGTGACGGGACTGCCGATTCCCGCGGACGCGGAACTCGTCATCGAGGGACACTGGCAGCCCGGGGCCGAGATGGACGAAGGGCCGTTCGGCGAGTTTACCGGTTACTATGGAGGGATGGTCGAGCCGGCTCCCTACATCGTCGTCGAGCGCGTGTATCAAAGGAAAGATCCTATCCTGCTCGGAAGTCCTCCCGGAAAACATCCCTCTTACGGCACCAATGTATTCTCGTACGCGATGTGGATGCGTTATATGGAAGCCATCGGCGTCGTCGGCGTGACCATGGTCTCCACGCACCGGGCGGCGTCCAGTCAAATGGCGGCCGTTTCGATCAAGCAGCGCTATGCAGGGCACGCGCGGGAAGTCGGTCACATCCTGACCAATCTCGCCGGCCGGGGCGTCAACCGTTACGTCATCGTGGTCGACGACGATATCGATGTGACCGATATCGAAGACGTTACCTTTGCCATGGCCTCGCGCGCGGACCCCGCCCAGGACATCGACATCATCCGGCGCGCATACACTCAACGATTGGATCCGCTGCTGCCGCAAGGGCTGCCGCGCGAACAGTACTTCAACTCGCGTGCGATCATCGACGCTTGTATTCCGTTCGAGCGCCGCGCGAACTTTCCGCAGGTCGCCAGCATCAGCCCGGAGCTGGCGGACAAGACCAGAGCGAAGTGGGGCACGATATTGGATTTCGATTGAGATACGATTGAACCGGGCAGAGGAAACAAAATGGATGCTATAGGAGCAGCGAAACTACTTTCACCGGACGTCACGCTCAAAGCGCTCAGGCAGGTGAAGCAGGGGAAGGTCTACCGGCTGGCGCAGATCCTCACAACCGACATTCCTCAATTGGCCGACAGCCCGACGATCACGCGCAGCCGCAGGTTCGTGGTCGCGCGCGGACCGGCGAGCCGCCCGGGATCGGGGGCGTTGAGCGAGACCGTCGAGCTTCCGACTCACACGGGAACGCACATCGATGCCTTCGGCCACTGGTACAAAGACGATTGCGTTTTCGGCGGCAGGAACAAGGATGAAGTGTGGAGCGAAAACGGCTTGACCGATCTCGGGCTCGACCGCTGTCCGCCGTTGATCAGCCGCGGCGTGCTGTTCGACGTCGCGGCGCACCAAGGCGTCGAGATGCTCGAGAGCGACGTCGCGATCGGCGGAGACGATTTGGCGGCGATCGGCAAGACGGCAGGCGTGACGATGCGGCCGGGCGATATCGCTTTGATCCGCACCGGCTGGTCGAAACTTTGGGCCAAGCGCGACCGCCGTTACATCGTCGAAGAGCCGGGCTTGACCGCCGATGCCGCCCGGTGGCTCGGCGATCAGGGAGTCGTCGCGATCGGAGCGGATAATTGGGCGATCGACGCGTGCCCCCCTTCGGCGCCGAGAAATCGAGCCGTCCACGAAGTCTGTCTGACGGAGATGGGCATCTACATCATCGAGAATTTGAACCTCGAAGAGCTGGCGGCGGATCGAGTTCGCGAGTTTCTATTCGTCGCGATTCCGACCCGGCTTCAGGGTGGCACGGGTTTTCCGATCGAACCGGTGGCGGTGGTCTGAAAGTCGGGCGGGATTTTTTTCAGGGTACGACCGCAAGGAGATCAAAACCGATGGCCAGAGTGAAATTCGGCGTGGCGCTTTTTCCCACAGAGGCCGCCGCGCAAACGATCGAGCAGGGAAAATTGGCGGAAAAACTCGGCTACGACGGGGTTTGGGTCGGCGACTCGCACATCATCTGGCGCGAGCTGTATGTGATCCTCGGCGCGCTCGCGGCGCAGACCAAGAAGATCGGCATCGGCTCCGGCGTCACGCACCCGCATGTGCGCCACCTGACCCTAACCGCGAGCGCCTTTGCGACCCTGGCGGAACTGGCGCCCGGCCGCATGTCGATCGGGATCGGCATCGGGGCCAGCGGGCCGCGAAACATCGGCGTCAAACCCGTTTCCGTCGATAAGCTGATCGAGGGCGTCGAGAACTTGCGCCAACTGTTGCGCGGCGAATCGATGCCGATCGAGGGCAAGCCGGTGCGCCTGATGTATGCCGCGCGCGCGGAGATTCCGATCTATATCGCGGCCAACGCGCCGCGGAGCAGACAGGCGGCGGCACGGATCGCCGACGGCGTCATTCTCGGCGGGCGCCGCGACAAAGTCGCGGGCGAGGTGGAGATCCTTCGCAACGTCGCGCGCGAGAGCGGGCG
>JBBDNJ010000186.1:0-18915 GCA_040877705.1 Binatia bacterium
ACCATCCGACCACCTTTCCATCCGCCAGCTCTTCCGCCACTCGATCGAAAAGCACATCGTCGCTCACCCGTTGGTGGGGCGCGTCTTTGTTGCGGAGAAACTGCTCGATCTCTTCATTGGTATAGGAAGGACCCAGGTAGCTGCCCCGCATCGTGTCCTTGCATAGGTCGGCGCTTCGAGGCCTGTCATCGAGCTTGTGCCATGCGGTGAGCGCCGCGCCTGCCGCGCCCCCGGCATCGCCGGCAGACGGTTGGATCCATATTTTCTTAAAAGGGCCCTCGCGAAGGATTCGTCCATTGGCGACACAGTTCAATGCCACGCCGCCGGCCAGACATAAATTCTCGGCGCCGGTCTCGCGATGCAGGCTTCTGACCAGACGGAGCACGACTTCTTCGGTGACCTCCTGGATCGAACGCGCGAGATCCATATCGCGCTGTGTTAGCTTGGATTCAGGCTTGCGCGGGGGACCGCCGAACAGGTTATCGAACTTGCCGTTGGTCATGGTCAGACCGGTGCAGTAATTGAAGTAATCGATCTTAAGACGAAACGTGCCGTCTTCCTTCAGGTCGATGAGATTGTCATAGATCGCTTTAACGTATTTGGGTTTCCCATAAGGGGCCAGCCCCATAACCTTGTACTCTCCTGAATTGACTCTGAAGCCGGTGTAATAGGTGAAGGCGGAATATAGTAATCCTAAAGAATGGGGAAATTGGATTTCCCAAAGCGGCGCGAGCGCGTTGCCGTTACCCATCCACGCTGACGTCGTCGCCCATTCTCCCACTCCATCCATGCAGAGAACGGCGGCCGACTGGAACGGCGAAGGATAGAAAGCGGAGGCCGCGTGGGACTCATGGTGTTCGCCGAAAAGGATCGGCGGCAGGCCTGATTTCTGCACCCCATCGAGGGAGACAAGATCGTCTTGCAACGCCTTCTTCAGTAAAAGTTTCTCTTTCATCCAGACGGGCATGGCGGCGAGAAAAGACTTTATGCCTTTAGGAGAAAAAGCGACGTAGGTTTCCAGGAGACGCTCGAATTTGATCAGCGGCTTGTCGTAGAAGACAAAATATTTAAGTTCGGCCAGGGAAATGCCGCCCTCTTTGAGGCAATAGCGAATCGCATGAGTTGGAAATCCGGCGTCGAACTTCTTTCTCGTAAAACGCTCTTCCTGGGCCGCCGCGACGATTTCGCCATCGCGGACCAAGCATGCAGCGCTATCGTGATAAAATGCTGAGACCCCTAAAATATGGGTGGGCATGATCCTTCCTTCGAAGAGCTAGGTTTCTACCTAGTGGAATGACTGTGGTCCTTAAACGGTCGGAGCAAAACAATAAAGTGTGAGCCGGTGGAGGCTTGCTCCGGGTTACTTACAATAACAGTTAAAGCCACGAAGGCATACTTCGGACCGTCTTCATTAATTTTGCAGAAAAGGGCGGCGCCGAGCAATTGCAGCGACCTCAATAAATAATTTCAACTTACAGCGGCCGAACCGCGGGATAGTTCAAGCGCTTGAGCGCTGGGGTCAAAAAACCGTCTGACTTGTTCGACCACATATCTTTGCTGTTCGTGGACCAGTTCGGGATAGATTGGCAATGCCAGCGCCTCAGCCGCGGCGCGCTCCGACTCGGGAAATTCTTCCTTTCGATAGCCTAGCTCGGCAAAACACTCCTGCAGATGAAGCGGCACGGGATAATAAATCTCCGTCTCAACACCGTTCTGGCGTAGGAAATTGCGCAGCTCGTCCCGTCGCGGAACGCGAATTACGAACTGGTTATAAATATGGCCTGGCGTATCCTGGGGCAATATGACCTGGCTTTGAAGTCCACTTTCGCTGAACAGCTTGCAATATCGTTCCGCATTGCGCCGGCGTGCTTCGGTCCAGGTTGACAAGTGCTTAAGCTTAACCCGAAGAATCGCAGCTTGGAGGGCGTCAAGGCGGAAATTTCCGCCGACGACCCGGTGATAATACTTTGGCTTGCCGCCATGCACGCGCAGCACGCGAAGCGATTCGGCTATATCGGGGTCACGGGTCACGATCATTCCACCGTCGCCGAAAGCGCCCAAATTTTTGCTGGGGAAAAAGGAGTAACATCCCATACCGCCAATAGTCCCAGCCGATCTCCCCTGCCCATCTCTAGCACCGATTGCTTGCGCCGCGTCCTCGATGACATGAATTCCCCTTTGGCCGGCAACTTCCAGAATAGTGTTCAACTCAGCGCACAGACCAAATAAATGCACCGGAATAATCGCTTTGGTTTGTGGCGTGAGCTTGGCATGAACGTCATCGGCATTCAGATTGAAGGTGCCGGCATCGATATCCACGAATACCGGACGCGCCCCCAGCCGAGCGATCACTCCGGCCGTGGCGAAGAACGTGAAGGAGCTCGTAATGACTTCATCTCCGGGCCCCACTCCCGCGGCCATCAGAGCCGCCAGCAGAGCGTCGGTTCCGGAGGAGACACCGACGGCGTAACGCGCGCCGCAAAACTGCCCCACCTCTTCTTCCAGAGATGAGACTTCCGGGCCAAGTATAAAATGTTGCGCGTCGCAGACACGGTCCATCGCCGCGCGAATTTCCGCGCGGATCGGAGCATACTGAGCTTGTAAATCGAGTAGAGGGACCTTCATTACGCTGCGCGGACCTCCTTGCCGATCTTTAAATAATGTTTTTCACAGGCCCGGCAGATGCCTTTGCCTTCATTGCCTTTGACTTCGATGCGGTTGCCGCACGAGCACATCCAACCGGCGATTCGCGCCGGATTACCGACTACGAGAGCGAAGTCAGGAACATCTCGAGTCACCACCGCGCCGGCGCCGACGAACGCATAGGCGCCGATGGTAACACCGCAAATGATCGTGGAATTGGCGCCCAACGTCGCGCCGCGCCGAACCAGAGTGGGGCGCAATTCGTCCATGCGGCGGATTTCACTGCGCGGATTATAGACGTTGGTGAAAACCATCGAAGGGCCGCAAAAAACTCCATCCTCGAGGGTAACGCCTTCATAGACGGAGACGTTATTTTGGATTTTTACCCCGTCACCGATTTGCACATTGGGACCGATGACGACGTTCTGGCCGATCCGGCAATCTCTCCCTAACTTGCAGTTCTTGAGCACGTGCGAAACATGCCAGATCGTAGTTCCTGCGCCGATTTCGACGTGGTCGTCAATAAATGAAGACTCATGCGCGAAGTAGTCCGGTTTTTTCGCAGTGGAAGAGAGGGGTTTCTCCTTGACAAGCCCCTTTTCCAAAGCCTCCTGGCATTGCTGTAAGACGGTCAGGACGCGAAGCCCTTCATGCCCGTCGGTGCGCGGCAGGCCGCGTGTTCGGATGCGATCCAGAAAGTGCTGGCACTCAGCACGAAGCGGTTCCCCTGATTCTATCGGAACAGGACAAGCCTTGGCCTTGTTGGGAACAGGAACACCCCCATTCCAGGAAATCACGTGTGGATAAAGCGTCAGCTTATGCTCTTCCTCAACGTCATCGAAAACCGCCATTTGACGATCGCCAACGACGATCAGTTTTTGCTCTTTGTAGGGATGAAGCCAGGAGACAAAAACATGGGCCTTAATGCCGCTGGGAAAAGAGAGCAAGCTTACCGTTACGTCGGCGATTCGGTCGTGCAGGTAATTCCCTCCCTGAGCATTCACGCCCTCCGGCATTTCTCCCACCAGACCCAAGATGACGGAGATGTCGTGCGGCGCGAAGGACCAGAGAATATTTTCCTCACGGCGAATCTTACCTAAATTCAGCCGATTCGAATAGATGTAGCGGATGCGGCCCAGCTCACCATCGTCGATCAGCTCCTTCAATTTGAGGACCGCCGGATGATACCAGAGAAGATGGCCTACCATGAGAATGCGCTGCTTCTTAGCAGCAAGGGCAATCAGTAGTTGTCCTTCGTCAACCGAGAGACAAAGTGGCTTTTCAACGAAGACATCTTTGCCGGCCAAGAGCGCCTGGCGCACTAGTGCGCCGTGCGTTTCAGCGGGAGTTGCAATGGCGACACCGGAAGTTTCCGGGTCATGGAGAACGTGCTCGACCGAATCGGTGAACTTGACTCCGGGATAGGCGCGTTCGAGCGAGTTACACGTGGCCGGATCAACTTCACATACCCAGGAGAGAGCGCCCAGATCGTTGAAATTGCGGATGAGATTTTTCCCCCAGTAGCCGCCGCCTATACATGCTACTTTTTGACTCACGAATTCTGCCATACGACTCCGTCCTTCGATCGACCCCTAAGATGACGCCGGCGAACCATGCGAAAGAACAAAATGGGCAATTTTATCCGCGTCCGATTCCGTGACGCGCTCATGCAGCGGCAAGTTGATGACTTGGGCGGCGGTCGACTCCGCCACCGGGCATAATCCCAACCGATAATCCATTAGATGATGGTCCGACAAGGCCACCGGATGAAGCGGTGTTTCGAACCAACTGCCCAACTCGATACCGGCCCGAGACGACTGCTCCAACAAATTAGCTTTGTTCTCTACTTGCAGGGGATATCTGAGCAGCGTGATTGCGCCGGCATCGCGATGGTCATAAACCGGCCAGCCATCGCGGCTTAAGAGCCCAGAATAATAGCGGCTCAGATTTTGTCGATGAGATGCATTGGGTTTCAGGTCATCGATCCGCGCAAGACCGACGCGTCGTTGGAACGCGCCCATTTTCCAGGCGACATCGGCAGGCTTTTCCCCGGTCAATTCGTTCGTGTTCGATGAACCGACGAATATGCCCAACCTGCTCAACGCATGGAAAGATTTCTGGCCATACCAGTAGAGTTTCGGTTTGAATAATCTTTGATAAAGCGCGTACTGGATTTGTAACTGAGCTTTTTGACGCAACGGCGGCTCAGCGAATCGTGCGTGAGTCATTGTCAATTGCTCCGCTAACTCTTTATCGCGGGTGATAGCCATTCCGCCCAGGCCGGTCGTGTATGGCTTGGACCATTGAGAGCTAAAAAACGATGCTGTGCCGAACGAGCCGAGAAATTCACCTTGGTATTTCGATCCGGGCAGGACATGAGCGCAGTCTTCAATGACTTTCAGCCTATGCTCTTCGGCAATCGCCTGCAATGAACGAATGTCGGCCGGGATTCCGTAGGTATGCTGGACGATTAATGCCCGGGTTTTAGCCGTTATCCGCTCTCTGACGCTGGCCGGATTCAGATTGAAACCGCCCTGCTCGATGTCGGCGTAAACCGGTTTTGCTCCGGCATAGCGAATTGCGTTGGCGACGACGACGCAAGTATAACCGGGGAGGATAACCTCGTCGCCGTCGCTAAGCTCCATCGACTGCAATATCGCATAAAGCGCAGCCCGCCCCTTCCAAAACGAAAAGGCATCATAATCCGCGCCGAATACTGTTGAGAAACAAGATTCATAGGGTTGCATCAGTCTGTTACCCTATCGGTTCTGGGCCACGCGCGATGAGATCCTGCTCCCGGCCAAGGTTCCACTGCGAGTTGCACCGGGGATTGCTTGGTACATAGCCGGAATATTCCCCATAAGCCGCCCGCTCCGTAGGCGACGTGATATGCGAAAAATAACAACGGCAAAACCGGCAGCATCCAAATACCGTGACGCTGGGACTGCTGCAAAGAAGATAAACAGGCCAGAACGAAGTACGGCAAAAGAATCAATGTCAGGATAACCAGACCCAGCGGCGGCGAAGCGAAAAAAAACAGCACGGCGCTCAACAGCGCCACGACGAATGCTAATGGGACTGCATGCCGCCAAGCAAGAGAATAGGGTGCTATATACCACATCCAGGGGTTCCATTGGCCCGTTACCCAGGATTGCTGCATCAATCCCATCAAAGAACCCTGATTGTAGTACCGCACCTGAATCGCGGGATTACGCCAGATCGATCCGTCGGACTTCAGCAGTCGGCGATTAAGCTCATAGTCCTGATTGCGCACCAGCCGTTCATCATAGAGGCCGATCCGCGCAAACACCTCGCGCTTGTAACACCCGTACACAACCGTGTCGGACCATCCTTCGCGAGCGCCGATGCGGAAGCCGGCATTGCCGACGCCGAAACGATGTGTCGTCAGCGCCTGAACCAGTTGTCCTTGAAAGCCACGGTCTCGCGGCAGGGTGAGAACGTCGCCGCCGACGTTATCGGCGCCTGTTTTCCGACTCGTCTCCAGGCAAAGGTTGAAGTAATTGGCGTTATATTCCGAATGCGCGTCAAGGCGAATGATCCATCTCCCACGGGCTGCGCGAATGCCGATATTCATGGCTGTTGGAACGATGCGCCGAGGGTTATCGAAAACGCGGAGATTTGGCTCCTTCCGGCGCCATTCGGCCAATATTTCCCGGGTGCCGTCATCCGACATTCCATCGACGACAAAGACCTCCATTCCTCCGGGCACGGCATCCGCCGAAAAGACCGATTGCAGGCATGGGCCGATGAAACCGGCTTCATTGCGGACAGGTATGATAACAGTGATTAGCGGAGATAAGTCGAGATCCGTCATGGGATGTACGCTTCCGAAATTTGCGGCTGAGCCACTGAATGTCGCTGGATCTGGTTCAATTTATAAATGACATTGAGCTTATTTTTGATGCTGCCGGGCAATCGAAGACGGCTCCAGATCGCCTTCGATTGACAGACGATCACCGCTCCCATTCCGTATATTGCCGCATATTCCAGGCCTAGCTGGCAGTACGCCTTTCGGCGCATAAATTTATCTATCGTGAATTCCTGGAAGGTGGTCTCGTGACTCACAGAGCGCCAGCCACACAGGATGTACCTGAAGTTTCTCTCGTTCAAATAATGGTGCGTCGACGTATGGATCAAAACATAGGATGAGTGATATTTGAAGTAGTGTGGATCAAAGATCGTGTCCTCTTCGTATATGATGTCGTCAATAATTCTGTAAATAGCATAACCGATCATTTTCTCTTCCATGAAGAGACCCCATACTTCATGAGCGTCGTCGAAGTCATAATTCGGCATCAACCTTCTAAATGCCGCTTCATCCAAAGAGACGGTTTGAGAATGTCTCTGCATGGCCGATCTGTAACAGTCATAGCCGGCGTCAGACAACGCTTTTCCTGAAATGATCCTCGCCGCGCAGCTTTTCAGTCCATGCCTGATGTTGTATCGGGTCTTGGGTTTAAGCAGCTCTAAGGAGTAAGGTTTTTCCGCGACGATCCACCACCATTCGGATTTGCTCGAATCGAAATCATAAGTCCATATAGCACACGCGGCCTTGGACTCCTTCAGCAATTTTCTTATATCCCCGCTGCCTAATTTCGGTTCGATATGAGGGTGAGAGAGGGGGCATAAGACGCCCTTGTATTTGCGCCAGGGAATGCCCCCTCCCCAATAAATCTTGTGACGCTGCGAATAATTCTGAATGTATTCTTCTAAATTCATCCTGGGGCTTGCACTGACCTAGACAGATTTGTACAAAAATGAAACTGGTTTTCAGTGCGAAAAGAACAATTTTGTCTATCAGAAGCGAACTGTTAGAAATATTCCCTTAGTCACCTTAAAGGTAGATACTGGCATGGCAATTGCCCTAGTGTTGGTCCGACGCGCCAAAACTAATGCTTAAGTCCTGGTCGTCGACAATTAAAAAAACGGAAAGCTAGAAAAAGGCAAACCACCCGAAAGGGTGGGACGCAAAGCCACTGGCCTAAGTCCTCCTGACCGGGGATAGGGCAGCAGGGTTGCCTGGCGTACGCAGTAACCTCCTTGGGCGCTGCGCCTCGCGCAAGGCCGAAAAAGGAGGTTACGATATGCATTTATGGCTTCTCTGTCGAATGCTTGCTATAGGTTCCATGCTGCTTATGGGAAGCGTGGCTTTTAGCAACAAAGCTGATGCCGGAAGTCTTCGTCTCACATGGAAGGATACATCGACCAATGAAAGCGGATTTAAGGTCGAGCGCCAGGCCGGCAGCAGCTTTACGGAGATCGCCAAGGTTGGCACGAATGCAACTTCGTACACGGACTCCGGTCTGGCTGACGGCACGATCTACTGCTATCGAGTAAGGGCGTTTAATTCCGCCGGGGCTTCATCTCCTTCAAACCAGGCATGCGCCAACGCAACTAATCCCGAAGGGAATGTCTCCGTTGGGGAGTCGACTTCGGGCACAAGCGGCGACTCCACATCGTCAACCGGAAGCGGTTCAGGTTCTAGCTCAGCATCATACATGAGTAGTAGCTGGAGCGATTATCGGATTACGATCAAAACGCGCTCCAGCGATAACGATGCCATGGGGGTCATGTTCCGCTACCAAGACAGCGATAACTACTATCGGTTTTCATGGTATGCGCAGGAAAAATCGCGCCGCCTCGAAAAGCGGGTCGACGGCATATTCAAAGTGCTGGCACAGGACACGGTGCCCTATACGACCGGACAAACCTATAAGCTCCAAATCATCGCTCAAGGTTCGTCTTTAAAGGTCTTGATCGATGGAAGAACCATCTTTTCCGTCATCGATACCAGCATTGCCAAGGGAACTATCGCGCTTTACGCGCACTACAACGCCGGCAGTTCATTCGACGATGTGTTAGTGGAGAATCTCGCCACCGGCAGCGTTCTGCTGTCCGAAAATTTCAACGACGGCACTCTTGGCTGGACGTTCATTGACGAAACTAACGAGGACGGCCCCGCCCGCTGGGTGGTCTCCAATGGCGTGCTCGTGCAGACCAGCAATGCCGGTTCGACCGGCCCTAACGATTTCGGCACCTACGCCCTCTACACACCGGAGAGTTGGAAAGATTATCGTGTGACCCTGAAAACGCGCTCCAGGGATAACGATGCCATGGGGGTCATGTTCCGCTACCAAGACAGCGATAACTACTATCGGTTTTCATGGTACGCGCAGGAAAAATCCCGCCGCCTGGAAAAACGGGTCGGCGGCACATTCAAAATGCTGGCACAGGATACGGTGCCCTATACGACCGGCCAAACCTATAAGCTCCAAATTATTGCTCAAGGTTCGTCCTTGAAGGTCTTGATCGACGGAAGAACTATCTTTTCCGTCACCGATACCAGCCTTGCCGACGGCAGCATCGCCTTGTACTCGCACTACAATGCCGGCAGTTCATTCGACGATGTTCTAGTGGAGGATCTCGCCACCGGCAGCGTTCTGCTATCCGACAATTTCAACGACGGCAGCACTCGCGGTTGGACCTTCATCGACGAAGGCAACGAGGACGGCCCCTCCCGCTGGTGGGTCTCCAATGGGATCCTCGTGCAAAGCAGCAATATCGGATCGACGACACTAAACGATTTAGGCACCTACGCACTCTATACACTAGGGAATTGAGATGCGCTGCGCCGCTGACAATCCGCTTGGTTTATGTTTGGTTACGACGTCGATGGCGGTAACCGGGCCGGCTGGACAATTATCGACAAAGCCGACACTATAGGCCACGAGGAACATCGGTTCTGAGGCCTTCGGGACTGTTGGAACTTATTAATTGGAGATATGCAATGAAATTGAAGTTCGTAAAATTCAGAAGACTTGTCTTGGCCATCTTTCTGACGGCACTAGCGCTCCAGGTCGAAGAGGCGAACGCGCAGGCTTGTACTCACTATGCTTCACCCAGCGGTAACGGTATCGGAACCTCTCCCAGTAGCCCGTTCAAGATCGCCAACTTCTGGCCGCTAGCCAAACCCGGCTATACGCTTTGCCTGCTGGACGGGCAGTATACCGGGAGCGCCTCCATGATCAGGCCTCCACAGCATTTGCGCGGCACAGCAAGCGCGCGCATAACTATCAAGGCGCTAAACGATGGCAAGGTAACTCTCAATGGCCAATATATTAACGAGCCGGTGAAGCTATATAATAACGACTACTTCGTTCTTGAAGGTTTTAACGCTCACAGTAGCAAGGTCTCGATCGTTAATATGTACGCCGCTCATAATAATATTGTTCGAAGAGTTGCCGGATGGGACGCCGCCGACAACAATACTAATATTTTCGGTCTCCATAGCAGCACCAACAATCTGCTCGAGGATGTAGCCGGCTGGGGCATTGCAAGATTAATTTTCAGTGTTTCGCAGGGAGGCAACAACACGACATTCAGGCGAGCCTGGGGTCGTTGGGGAGGTTCCCACGTTGTCGGTGGCAAAAACGTATTTCAACTCGCTTACAATGCTTACAACGTCGTATGCGAGAACTGCATCGGCCAATTTGCGGGAGATAGAATGAGACAAGATCATGTTCTCATGAGTTACCAAGGCCAGTCGTGGACCGGCGTCGGAGCAGGGACATACACGGATTACAAAATGGACCAACCGGGTCAGATTTTCCACGCGACGACACAGAGAAGCGACAACAAATGCAGCAGGATGAAGCTTCTTGGCGGTTTGGCGTATGTGTTGGGCACCGATCGATTTCAAGGAAGCGCTGCAGCGCTCGTATCTCATCTCGATTGCATCACTATTCAAGATACCGTGGTCGTGTTCCAACAAGGTTATTTCAAAGACAAGAAAACCTTCAATTTAGCCTCCCTTGAAGGCGGCGCTCGCAATTTGGTAGCGAACCGTATTACTGGGATTGGCGGAGGAATGTGGATTCATTCCGATTGGCAACGAACCTCAGTCCACCAGGGTTCAACCCTTTCGGCGGTACCCGATCCCTGGACCACCACCAGTGGAGCCAATTTGTGCTCTCGATATGAAAATGGCGTCCGGACAAGCAATCCCCTCTGGCCTTGGCCGATGAACGGACGGATCATTGACGCCATGGGGCAGTCAGGAGGGACCCCGGTGAATTTGACTGCTGTTATCGAAAACATGCTTGGCTCTATTCCCGCTTCATGTAAGGGTGGGTCGAGCGGCACGAGCTCGAGTTCTAATTCTACGGCCGGTGTAATACTTCCGTCGGCTCCAACCAGTCTCCAAACGAATTATTAATAGGTTAACCATCGGAGCCGGCTATCGGAGTGGAATGTCTCGATAGCCGGCGAGGTGAACATCCGTGGCGCTTAGAGCGTCCCGAAACTCCGAACTGAGCAACACCTCCCGCTCCAATATTCTCTGATCCAGATAAGTGGCCCACCGCTTCAACTCTTCATCCACATATCCGGGGTGCGCGACAAACTCGCAAAAGCCTCGCGGCAGGTTTCTTAACATCATCAAATAGTTTTTAACTGAGATGGCTTCGGGCCGGGATGCGTTGTGGGTGATTCCCACCCAGTAATCCGGCATTACCAAGCGGCGGTTTAAAGCTTTTCTCCGCAAATACAGGTTCCAGAGAAATTTTGGCATCCGCGTGATGCTTTCGAACAAATAGAAAAAATGCCGCAACCGGGGAAAACTGCTTTCCATCCCGACGCGGTACCGGTGGGTGCGGATCCTTCCAACCCCGCTCGCCTCAGCGACGTCCAAAAAAGCCGCGTAGAGACCAGGCAACCGGTGTAGCCCCATGTGGAAGTCGATGTGAGAGAAAGCTTTTCCAGCCATGTCGCGTGTCTTCTCCACCTGAGCCGTCATCTCCGCGCGCAGCTCTGACATGTGAATGCGCCGGTCAAAAAACTTGCGCGTAAACGTTTTGTAGAGAAACTCTCCGTTCTCGTCCAACAGCGTTGGGATCTGATCGGCAGGCAGCACGGGCGGGCCGACAAGCGGGTTGATATGACAGCCCACTGAGAGTTCAGGGTACTTTCGGACCAGCGCCGCCAGGCCGTCCGCATGTTTAAAGTTGACGTTGGCAGATAGACTGCGAACGGTTCCGAACTCGATGCATTCCTCGATGGCGCGAGTCGTCCCCGCGGTAAATCCATAGCCGTCGGCATTGATGATTAGATGGCGCATGGCCTTCTGAGAAGCCGGAGATAGAGCTGTGCGATCTTGACGGCCTCCTTTTCCCAGACCATATGATTTAGCGCGGCCCTGCGAAGTCGAGCCCCGGGATCCGCACCCTTTTCTATCGACTCGACCATCTGTAGAGCGGCGCGCGCATAATCGATGGGATTGCCGCCATGAATGATGCGGACATCTTCCTCGTCAACCTGGGCGTCGTCTAAGATTTTAACGAGCACGGGCATATGGGACGAAACGACGGCACAGCCCGCCGCCATGTATTCACATACTTTGACCGGCACAGCGACCTTCAAGTGATCGCCAAGCCATGGATGTACGTCCAATCCGACCTTCGAGTTCGTCAATAGCCGAGGAATTTCTTCGTGTGGGACTTTGCCGATCAAAGTACAACCCTCCGGCAGCAGAGGTTTTAGTTCGTTCTCAATTTCCGGAAACACTCCAATGACGAGCGATCTTGCCGTAGGTCGCAGACGGTGAAACTCCTTAAGCACGTCAACTAAAAAATGACTTCTCCTCACATTGAGCGTTCCCAGATGAACCACATCGAACTCCCGTTCCCTGGAGTTAATGCTCACTTTCACTGCGCGATTGAAGAAACTCTCGGCAACATAGTTGTAAGCGACAATCCGTTCATGGTTTCGGAACTTATCCAGCAATGGAGGCGTGACCCCAACAATCGCGTCTGCCAGCGACGCCAGTATTTTCTCCGTTGCATTTGTCATCGTTCTCACGAAAGGTTTCAGGATTTTTGGTAACCAGTCGCGAACCAGCATGAGGTTAGCGAAATCCTCATGAACGTCGTAAACAAATTTGCTGCGGCGCCACCATAATTTAGCGATGGGCAGTGTCATCAGCATTTCAGCATCATGAAAATGGATGATGTGAGCGTCTATTCTTCGAGCAGCCCACAGGCATCGCCAGGGTTGCCAGAGAAAACGTGTAAGCCGCGATGAGGGCGCCGGCACGGTAATGACATTCACGCCGGCGGGTTTTTTCCCTTCAAGCCGCCCTACCAGAGTCACGCGCGCGCCCAAGAATTGAATGCTACAAGCTTGTTTGCTGTAGACCCTTGCGTCCGTGATCTCGTGGCCCGAAGTCACGATCAGCACGTCTAAACCACGCAATTGAGGCGCCGGATCAAAACCCGCCCCCTCGCCTTTCGCAGGCGATTGCTTATCCAGATGCATGATTTACATTTGCGAGAAGGTTCTCGTAGGTTTGCCGCATGGCCGGGCGATCGATCAAGCGAACGACCGAGACCAGTTTCCCCTGCGGCGTTTTCGGAATCTCGGGCACTTCTACGATCTCGATGTCGAGATCACTCACACGCGAGAGAATGTCTTCCCGCACCGTGAGCGCATCCCTGTAACAATAGTCTCGTCCCGGACGTACCAGCAAAAACGCATGACCGAGACTGTCCTGAACAAACTGGGCCGAGTGAATACGCGGGCTACGTCTAAAACCGGCCAACCTGCCGATCTTCCGGCCTGTCCGGGTAATCACATAATCATCTACCCGGCCTTCTAAATTTGCGATGATGGGCTGGGAGTTGCCACATCGGCAAGTCTGATCCTCGGCCCACGATGCACAATCGCCCAGCCGGTACCGGATTAATGGCATCGCATCGTTTAAAAGACCGGTCGCGACAATTTCACCAATCTCCCCCGGCGGGCACGGTGAGCCATCCTCGCGCAGAATCTCTAAAACACCGGCCGCCGGGACGACATGCATCCGTCCTTCCGAACATTCCATAGCCACCCCGACGCCTTCGGACTGCCCATATTGGTCAAAGCATTTACATTGGAAAAACTGCTCGATGCTCGAACGCATCTCGGGCAGCAGCGTGTCGCCACTGACAATAGCAGCGCGGAGACGAAGCGGCGGGAGACCGGCTTCCAGGGCGCTTTCAGCAAGGGCGGCGATCGCCGATCCGTAACCTACGATCCACTCTGAACCGTATTGGTGAATCGCCTGCGCATAATCGCGCGCCGTGTCCCGGGACACGTGGTAGCTTGAAAGGTAGAGCTGCCGCCACCGCCGATTAAAGCGCCAGTAAGGAGGCCGTTTCGTGTTGCCGCGAACGATAGTACGGCCTCCCATCATCGCTCTGGGAATTTCCTGTCCGACTCCCACGGCATTTCGGACCATGACCTCGTTCAAAGCCCACCACTTCGGCACCCCCGAGAGCGGCCAATAGATTTTCAGCGCGGTCCCTGTGGTGCCGCTGGTGCGATCCATCCAGAGCGAGCTGGCATCCAGTCCCTCGGCGAGAAACGCCCGTTCGTTCTGATGCAGGGATTGTTTGTCCAAGAGCGGTAGAATAGGAAGATCGCCGGGAAAACGGACCGATTGCCAATCCGTCTTTTTCCATTTTTCGCGATAGTAAGGAACGCGGGTCGCGGCTAGTCTTACAATCGTTTGAAGCTGTTCGCTTTGCCAGGCTAAAGCTTGGGTAGCCGACCAGGATTTCCAACTTTTGAATCGTTGGTACCACTCCTCGTAACCAGGCCCGAAATAGATCCTCTCCAGCCGGCCGGCATAAATGCCGAGACCCGCTTCTTGCAGAAACACTGGCAAACGCCAGTAAAGCTCCATCTTCCAGTCGTGTATCATCGCAGTCGCAAGGCGGGTCAGACAGCGTCAAAGTTGATAATTTCCACCCCTAACCTTTTTGCCTCCAGTCGAAGCTTCTCTCGCTGTGAGACTAAATTTGCCACTCATCAAAGACAAACGGGAGTTAAGGTAAAAAGTGCTGGGCGAGTCGGAAAAGGCTCATTGGACGAGATCGTTCTCTAGAAAGTTTTCCAACGAACTCTTCGAAGTAGTTAGATCTTCCACTGTTGATGTAACTGTCAAAAGTAATTTCCTCTGCCATGGATTACATCTTGGCAGAAGTTCCTTAATATATGAGTCAGACAAATACTCGCTTATGGTCGGACAACCATTCACTTGTTGCTTGATACATGCTGCAATGAGACTGTCTGCCGAACCGCTTTGCGCACTCTGACGTAGCAAATGTTTGGCGAATTTTCGCCAGCTAGGAGGTGCCTGCTGAACCATGGAACGCATCCTCAGTGCGATGGGAAAGAGGACGGATGCCGGGGAAAGCCCATGGTCTGCATACCTGATACGGCATGATTCGGGAGACATCTGTTCGAGAATAGCTCGGTGAAGCCGGTAATCATTCTTTAGGCTATCGGGACAATTCATGGCGTAGTTGACAAACGGAGTGAACTCAAGAGGGGCAGACATCCAGAAATAGCACCGATTGCGATCCATGCCTTCGTGGTGCCATTTGATTCCCCTACCATATAGGACAAAGTGTACATATTTTTGATCGAATGACCGCTCCGGATATCCTTCCAGCACATGCTTGATCTCGTCTCGCAGTGTCTTCACGTTCATTTGCAGCAATCCTGCTGTATCATGGAGATCAAAAATTTTATGGCGCCGCAGAATACAATCGAGGAGATCATCGTAGTTACGAAGGCGCACATCTGGAGTTTCTGGGTGCAGGACGAGTCCGGAATCTCCGGTCCAGTAAATCATGTTTTGCCCGTAATTGTCCCGCAGACTTTCCAAAAAGGGTAGCATGAAGCTCAATCCCAGATAGTTGAGGCCATTCTTCGTACGCAGTAATTGGAGGGCATCTTTAAACTTTGGGGGAAGGAGCTCGAATAGTCGCCAATCCAGATGATATAGCTTGGTCAGCTCTTTCGCTACGTCGACGTCGCGTGTCGACATACCTTCACCATCAAAGCGGGTAGCAGCGAAAAAGGGCACGGAGGCCTTTCGCATGGCGAGCATGACAACTCTCGAATCGAGGCCACCGCTCAAGCCGAGAACATTTACGAAGTCTGGCATTGATTGGGTGACACGTTTACACCCTTCAATTAGTATTTCTACTAAGTGTTTTGCATTATCAGGGAGTGTCCGGTGCATGTACTGCTTCTCTTCAAAATTAAATTCAAAAAAACTCTTAATTTCGATTTCACCACTTTCTAGTTGTATTTTTACGACCCCGCTGGAATCTAAGCAAAAAATGTTCTCGAGAAAGGATTTTTGCCCTAAGGAATAGGAAAACAGCAGGTATTGGGCCAGTCCAACCTTATCTACCTTGAGGTTTTCAACTAACCTCGCGACGAATCGGATTTCGCGTGAAAGCAGAAACCCACCGTCTAGTTTGCAATAATATAACGGCAGGTGCCCTATTGCGTCGGTTAAAATCGCTATTTCCTTGGAATTTTTCTTGACGACGAACAGGATAAATTCACCGTTGGTCTCAAGGAGCCGTTTCGCCAGACGGCCCTTCGCCTCCGATGGATCTTCAAAAAGGAGCATTGCCAGCTCCTTCAACTCGCCATTGAGTGAGGACAATTTTTCAAGGTATATTTTTCCTTCTAGACAGATGTAAAATTGCTCATCCTCAAAAGACCAAATGGGATACTCCTTGTACCCGGTGTAGGCGAGCAGGTATGACGGCGTGGTCAGAAGAATCTCGCGCTTGTAGGAGGAGAAATGCAAGAGTGAATCTAACGCGGAAACAATTGCTTGATTTTTCCGATCAAGGCTCTGGTCCGAACTATATACGAAACTAATTCCAGGCATTTGACGCTTCCCGAGAAAATTTTTCGCTTTAGGATCGCGATCAGCTACAGTAAAGCTGTCCCATCAGCAAGTATGCCTGCCGACATCGAAGACTCTGATGGCCGCTCCTTGGAGGGGAACCGGCAGCTCCAATAAGCTCCTTATTCCAGTCGTGTATCATCGCAGTCGCAAGGCGGGTTTCAGACGGCGTCAAAGCCGATAATTTCCACCCCTAACCTTTTTGCCTCTCGTGGAAGCCTCTCTCCACGCAATAAATCCAATTCCATCGCACGGTCATGCTGGTAATAGGACCAGCGGCGCAGCGTCTCGTCAGGGTAGGCGGGGTGACAGTAGATTTCGTGCGTTCCGGAAGGGAGGTTACGCAGAACTCTCAACCAATTGCCAAGGTCGGACTTGTTACCGGTGCCGGCATATCCCACTGTAACCAGGTCGTCCGCCATCCGCATACCGGCTCGGCGAGCCTTGGCCATCTGATATCGTCGATACCGGTGGGCCAGCCAAACATGGGGTTTCATCAAGTAAGTTTTTAGCCGTGAGAGATTGGGATTTGACGCTTCCAGACAGATAATCGACGCGTTGTTACGCATCCGCTTCAATCCCCACTTGTGTGCGAGAGATAAAAATAAATCGAAATAATTCAAGTGTCCGTTTGCCTGCGAATCCAAGTGCGTGAGCCTATCGCCGGCCAATTGTTTGACCTTGCGGATCTGAGCGTCGAACTCCGCCTTTAACTCCTCGCGTGAGATAAGTCCCTTTCTTAGAAGCTTGGGAAAATTATCGGCGTGGAAAAAGCCATCAGGCCCGACCAATGACGGAACCTGGCTGGGCGGCAGGCACGGCCTACCTACCATCGGGTTGAGGTGGACGCCTATGGTCATGGCCGGAAACTCAGTTACCAATTCCCGAAGTCGCTCGACATCCGGGAAATTTGCATTAACGCTGACGCTGGAGATGAATTTACCCTCTCTGAGGGCGTCCAGGATGCCTTGCGTCGCTCCAGGCCCGAAACCAAAACCATCGGCATTGACGATCAATCTCCTCGGGAGACCCATGTAATATTTAAGCGCTTGCTGTCAGGACAGAAATCTATGCGGCAGATGATTGTCATCGCCGTGGAGATAGAAGTCGGAAAATTTGGTCACGGTGTGTATTTTGTAGAGCGATCTCGGCGCGATCTCGCCGTTGAGAAACAGCTCTTTCAAGCGAGCGGCGTCAAACAGCGACGAACGAGATATCTCCTTGAAGATATTGTTGTAACCCTCGTTCTCCTTTCTCCTAGGATTGAAGGTTTTGGAAGGCTTTAGAGCCTTGAGTCTCGACACGCAGGATTTCGTTAGATATAAACTCTGTGAGAAACGAGCCTCGGTTCTCAAAGATATCGGATAACCTCCCGCCTGATAATCGCCGAACTTTTTAAATCTGTAAAATCCAGCGTAACAGTGAGCTACCCGGTGTTTGAGGGCGTTTACGGGTAAACTGAAATAGGTATTCAAAACTTTGGTGTCCAGATAGGGGAAAATAGGCTGCGTATATCGGGCCACAGGGGCAATGGCGAAGCGAACTCGTTTGAACTCGCGATTGGCCAGCCCCTGTAAAATGGAAATATCCACAAGAGATTCATGCGACTCGTGCTCCGAAAAGCTCTGAACCCACTCTGACTTCGCCTCATCCGTTAGACTTGGATTTGCATTCATCAATACCGCGTTTGCGAGCTCAAAGGATAGATAGTCTATCTGATTGCCGATAAACGTATGTCTGGCAAGTTGGTCGATGGTTTTAAGATATTGCGGCGCGGGGTAACTTAAGGTCGCCCCACTGATCACGTCACCGGCAAAACCGATCATCAAAAAGTCGATGCCTTGCTCGGAACATTCTTTTGCCAATCTCGAAAAACCCGCAGGGTAAAAATAATAACCGTCTGAATAAACAAAAGCATCCTGGCGAATCGGTGCCAGTTGGCCATCGGACAGATTTTTAACAACCCGCGACGGCTTTTTAATCACAGCGCATAGTTCTTTGGCCACCTTGTCGTTGAAGTTGCCGTCGTGCCAGGTTATCGCTTCAAACGGAATATTCTGGTATGCCAGCGTGCTCAAAATGACTCTGGAGTCATGTCCTCCCGACAAGCCCAACCCTATCGGTTGTTTTGCCCGGTTGTATATTCGTTGAGCGAATTCCTCCATAGCATGGGTGATCAGTAAGCACGATTCTCGCAACGAAATATCTTTTGCCCGTGGCGGAAGGCACCAATAACGCCGCGACTCCTTCTTACCGTCCTGAAAGAGATTGATCGTCGCCGGAGCTTGGATCTTAACTTGATTCAGCAAAGTCCTTTCGCCGATCGGAAAACCGACTGTCAGATGCTGGAAGGTGCCCTGCCGATCTATATGAAGAGTTCGTAAAGCCCTGAAAGCGGCTAGATTCGATGAGACGATCAGGTCCTCGTTTTCGTTCGACCAATACAGGATCCTCGTGGCAAGACGATCCACAAACGTGATCAGTCGTTTCTCCTTGCGATC
>JBBDNJ010000187.1:0-18765 GCA_040877705.1 Binatia bacterium
AGTCACCCTATGGATCACGACAGCAATTCATCTGGACACACAGAATCAATAGACCCGACCCAAACCCAAAACCCGACCCCTAAGCGGAAGCTCAAAGGTCATGAAGCGATTCATCTGGTTTTACTCGTGGACTCCCTCTTGGACGACTATACACGCTCATGGCAAGATCACTTCGCAGCCGCTTTTGATAAATTTATGAATTCTGTGGGGAAGGATAAGGCGACCCGATATGCTCCGAATCCTGGTCCGTTTTGGACAAACTACGACGCCCGTACTCGAACCGACTCGGATCGAGCCGAGACAATTAGGCTGCGTCACGGATTTTTCTCTGAAAAGATGCTGGCATTCCTATACCCGTTGCAGCTCAAGGACCCAATCCGACTTTATGGCGAACTTGAACGCGAGATGATTTATTTTAGAGATAAAAAGTGCTGCGCAGTTTGCAGCGGAGAGATACTATGGACCGAACTAGAGATCCATCACGTCAAGCAACACGTCGACGGCGGCCCTACAACTCTTGAGAATGGCCTGGCAGTTCATCGACATTGCCATCCTAAAGGAGCAGCTGCTATTGCCTTCCAAGCCCGGCCGACGGAGCTAACGCGGCGTCCAGAGCCTCACCAACCTGACGAGCTGACTTATCCCGAACTCGATGACGAGCCGGAATACATCCGCACCTACCGAGAGGCGTTGTCAAACCCCGACAGTCTCCCCTCAAAGATGAAGAAGCATATTGAAGAAGTTGGCGCACTCACTTGGCGTGACTTAAAAAGGGTGTGTGTTGAGCGACTCGGATACAAGAGTGAAACCTCGGGAAGTATCGGTGCATCGCTGCGGGTACTCCAATTGGATGGCCACGTGGAAATTACGGGTCGGGGCGAGGATCGAACGATACTGTCGATCCAACCTACGAAGTAAGAGCAGCGTACCTTCGCCCGCGTCAGTGCGGCCGCCAACAGGATACGCGTCGAAGACGTGTACGTTCAGTTGCGCCGCACATGGCTGCGGCTTCACGTGCGAACACGCAACGGGTCAACGCGCAAACGGGTCACCCATTCACTCTTCATTCACTCTTTTCACTCTTCTCCATTCACTCTTCCATTCACTCATTCTGATCCGCCACCTCGAACACTTCTTGCTTGTACTAGGCGGCGACTTTGCTTTCATCGGCCGCCAAAAGCGGTTACGCATCGGCAATGAGTGGTATCGTGTAGATCTGGCTTTTCTTCCACCGGCGGCTACGCTGTCTCGTCGTCATCGATCTAAAAGTAGGCAAATTCACGCACGCCGACGCCAGCCAGATGCATCTCTACCTGAACTACGCGCGCGAGCAATGGAGCCACCCGGAAGAGATTCCGCCTGTCGGCCTAATTCTCTGTGCGCAAAAGACGAGGCTCTAGCCAAGTAGGAGAACAAAAAGGAGAGAACAAAAAGGGGTCGAGAACAAAAAGGGGTCAAGTCGGCTTTTTGCTGTTTATAAGAGATTTTTCAATCCTCCGAACTCTCTGGCCAAGCTCCTTCTCTTTGGCTATTCGCTCCTTCATCAGTAAATAGGCCGAGCTTACCGATGGCGTTTTCCTGATTCCACCATTTTCCCGATCTCCTCGTGCTTGTGCTCACCCAATTGCCCGGCCGGAATATAGTGAGACCATCCGCACTGTGCATTTCTGAGTATTGACTTATTGTTCTAAGTCGCCGTGCTTCAGCGTAACGATCGCAAGCCGCAATAGACGTCGTCGCCTCGCCAAATTTGACATACTGTAGCCATCTGGCTACACTGCCTCGTGCTTGAGATCCGTAAGACCGAAATTTTTGCTCATTGGCTTGACGAACTGCGCGATCTTCGCGCGAGTGCGAGAGTGCAGGTCAGGATCGAACGCCTGGCCGCTGGTAATCCCGGAGATGTCTAGCCGGTGGGAGAAGGAGTTTCAGAACTGCGGATCGATTACGGCCCAGGCTGTCGGGTATATTTCAAAAGAGTCGGGCGCGAAATAGTAATTCTGCTGGCGGGAGGCGACAAGAGCACACAGTCGGCCGATATAATAAAGACTGCCTTGCGCCTCGCACGAAATCTTTAGGGGAATACGATGCGAAAAACGAAACCCACTCGTTATGATGTCGCCCAGCACTTGCGAACGCCCGAAGAAATGGCGGCATACCTGGAGGCGTGCCTTGAAGAAGCAAACGGTGATGCCGCGTTTATCGCCAAGGCCCTCGGCGATATTGCCCGCGCCCGAGGCATGACGCAGGTGGCGCGTGACGCCGGCCTGTCTCGCGAGAGTCTCTACAAAGCGCTTTCTGGTGAGCGTAGTCCGGATTTTGACACGATCTTAAGAGTGGTAAGCGCACTGGGTTTAAGATTGCACGCTGAGGCCGCTCAGCGGTGAGTCTCGGGATTGCCCTCCGCTATGAGCTACAATCCCTACGTAATAGGTGGACCGTCTTCTTAATCTTGACGCTTCAAGGGGTGTAGTGGTAGAGCTTCGATAGACCTACTAACGGAAACCGATATAGGCCCAAAGGAGGGAATCTATGGCTGGCAATGGTGATAATGCAGGCTTCGAAGTGATCATTTCATCGGACTCGCACGTAATGGAACCGTCCGAGATCTTAGTTGAGCGCGTGCCGAAGACTTTCAAAGACCAGGCGCCGCGCTTTCCGCAGTTGCAAGTCGGCTCGAGTTTTCAGACTCATCCCGGCGGTTCGGATCCGACGCACCGAATCACCGAGATGGAAACCGACGGCGTGAGCGCCGAAGTGCTCTTCCCGACCTATCTGTTACCGCACTTCGCGATGGACGATGCAAAGCTCCAGGAAGTTAGCTTTCGCGCTTATAACGACTGGTTGATCGATTATTGCAATGCGTCGCCAAAGCGCTTGATCGGGATCGCCGCGATTTCAGTCTACAATATTGATGAGGCGGTAAAAGAGCTGGAACGCTGCGCTAAGGCCGGCGTAAAGGGCTCGATCATCTGGCAAGCGCCGCACCCGGACCTGCCGTTTCATTCGGAGCATTACAATAAGTTCTGGGCGGCCTCGCAGGATCTCAACCTGCCGGTTCACCTGCATATTCTCACCGGGCACGGTTACCATAAGGAATCGGTGTTCGGCAACAAAAGAACCGGAGTCGAAGCTTATCGGGGTAGCGTGAACTTGAAGCTCAAGGAGATTATCGATGCCTTCTTCGAGCTGATCTTTTATGGTGTTCTCGATCGTTATCCCAAACTCAGGTTCGTCAGCGTCGAAAATGAGATCGGCTGGATGCCGTTTATGCTGCAGCAATGGGATTACTACTACCGAAGATTTCGCGGCGTGAATCCTCCTCCGTTTAGCAAAGATCCCAGCGAGTATTTCAAGAACCAGATTTTCGGAACGTTTTTCCGCGATACGGCCGCCGGTCACAGTTTCCAGTGGTGGGGCCAGGACAATTGCATGTGGTCCAACGATTATCCGCACGGCAATTCCACCTGGCCGGAATCGCGCAAGTATATCGACAGGGACCTCGGCCATTTGCCGCCGGAGGTGCGCAAGAAACTTGTCTATTCCAACGTCGTCAATCTTTATCATATGGACATCCCGCATCCGGTTCAGTAGTCGCGAATCGTCCGCGAGAACGGCGCGAGCTGGGTTCAAAGCTCGGCTCGCGCCAAGCGTAGAAGCGGTCCTTTACGTCATACTAAACCAAACTCACCCAAGGAGGTTTTATGGCGGCCCGTTACGGTTCAGACCTCATCGTCGATCTACTAAAACTCCTCGGCATCGAGTATGTCGCTTTAAATCCCGGTTCGAGCTTCCGCGGCATTCACGATTCTCTCGTTAACTACGAGAGCGGACGCCAACCCAATCCCGAAATGATTCTCTGCTGCCACGAAGAGATTGCCGTTGCGGTGGCCCATGGCTACGCCAAGGCGACCGGCAAAATTATGCCGGCGATCGTGCACAACGTGGTCGGTCTGCAGCATGCCTCGATGGCAATCTACAACGCCTGGTGCGACCGGACGCCGGTGATGGTCATGGGCGGCACCGGGCCGATGAACTCGAGCAAGCGGCGGCCCTGGATCGACTGGATCCACACCGCGCAGGTCCAGGGTAATCTGGTGCGCGACTTCGTCAAATGGGACGACCAGCCGGTCGGCGTCGAAGCGTTTCCGTCGTCGATCATGCGCGGCTATCGGATCGCCATGAGCGATCCGGGCGGGCCGGTTTACCTGTGCTTCGACGTGACCGACCAGGAGGCGGCGATCGACAAGGAAATCCCGCTGCCCGATCCGAAACGATTTCGCCCGCCGGCGCCGCTGCAAGCGGATTACGACGCGATCAAGGAAGCGGCGCAGTTATTGGCAGCGGCGCAAAACCCCGTGATCCTAGCCGATTACGTGGGACGGAATAATGACGCAGTGATGAGCCTGGTGGCGCTTGCCGATCTGCTGTCGATTCCGGTCGTCGATCTGGGCGCGCGCTTGAATTTTCCCAATACGCACGTGCTCAATCTTACCGGCAAAAATCGCGAGTTGATCGCCAATGCCGACGTCATCATGGGCTTGGACATGACCGATCTTTACGGCGCGCTGGTGCGTCAGGATCCCAACACGCACGCGACCGTTCCCGCGACCAAGCCCGGCTGTAAAGTGATTAACGTGACCCTCAACGATCTCGCGGTGCGGAGCTGGACCAGCGACTTCCAGGAACTCGCTCCGATCGACTTGCCGATAATCGCGAACACCAAAGTTTTTCTTCCGGCGTTGGCCGAAGAGATCAAAAAACAGGGAAAATTTTCCAAGAGCGTGGTCGATGACCGGCGCAAAGCGATGGCGGCGTAGCACGAAGAAGTGCGCGCGCGCTGGCAAGCCGATCTCAAGAAACGTTGGGACGAAAAGCCGATTTCGCCGCCGCGGCTGGCGTATGAAATCTGGGAAGCGCTCAAAAAAGAGGACTGGCTGCTGGTAGCAGGCGCCTTTCGCGGTTGGCCAAGCCGTTTGTGGACGTGGGACAAGCCCGGGTTATTTCTCGGCGGGTACGGTGGCGGTGGATTGGGCTATGGACCGGCGGCGTCGGTGGGCGCATCCCTGCCGTACCGCGGCACGGGCAAGATCTGCGTCAACCTGCAACGAGACGGTGAGATGCTATACACGCCGAGTGCCTTGTGGACGGCGGCCAATACCGGCGTGCCGTTGTTGACGGTGATGACCAATAATCGTGTTTATTACAACGACGTCGAGCATCAGGAAAAGGTTGCAATCCACCGCGGCCGGCCGGTAGAGAACAAACTCGTGGGCATGGAAATGGCCAAGCCGCCAGTGGATTTTGCCAACCTGGCGCGCACCTTCAGTGTTCACGGCGAAGGACCGATCACCGAACCGGAGCAGATTCGCCCGGCGGTGGAACGGGCGATCAAGATTATCAAAGAAGAGAAGCGGCCGGCCTTGGTCGATGTGTATATGCAGATGGTGTGAACTCAGAATGGTTCCCATAGTTCAAGCCGTTCCAATTGTTCCAGTCGTCGAAGAACTATCCGTGGATGGAGGTTACGACCCGTAGAACCACGGCCAAGAACGATCGAGAGACGATCATGAATTACATGAAGGCTCATCTCGAGGGGATCGCGGAGGAATTTGCCAACTCGAGCTTCGTCGAAGAGCTGGACAAGAGCGGGTTTATTAAACAGGCTGCAAATCCTCCGCGCGCGCTTAATTGTCAATCCGGCCATCTCTCGGCAGAAGCAATCCTCATCAGCATTATCCGCACCGCAGTCACGAGCGCCTCTGATCCGTGGATCCGGGTCTCGATCCGCGAAAGTGCCCGACTATCGCAATCTATTTGCTTCGCCGCCAAACCAAGCCGCTACTTCGCCGCGAAACAGTAAAACAAACCGTTGCCGCCGGAACCGCGCAGGGCGTCCTGGCTGCATCCCCGGGATGGATGTGAGGTATTCCACGATCTAGAGGATTCGTCGTCGCGCAGGCCCATGCGGTCGTGGTGGCCGACCATTGCCGCTCCGTCCCTGCTGCTGGTCCAGTTGCGGCAGGTGCGATCCTCGTTTCCTGTGAACGCACGCCCGTCGGGCTGGGAGCCGGTGAGAATATCGTGCATATTCGGCTTATCGCCACGGGCGTTAATGCGCTCGCCGTTTTCGCTAAGCGCGGTTTCCTTGCTGATCACTGCACGGGATGAACCTATATCATATTAGCCGCGAGCAAATGAAGGAGTATTCAGTTTGTTGCTGTATCTCCGCTTAACTGGCGTATTTAGCAAGCGGGTTCTGCCGTTAATGGCGATGTCTGAGTCTATTTTTTGCACTTCGTCACAGGCCACTTGTCAACTCCAGCGCGCCAACACAATACGTCGCCGCAGTTAAGATTGTTAAGAGTGTTAGGTCAGGTTCCAAGGTTCCACCCCGACATTTTCTGCTATCATTAAAGTTGACTAAATGAGAGTTGTGAACCATCTTCTGAAGTGACCTTCCTTATAGTCTCACTCACTTGTGGCGTTGTGCGGATGGCGGTGACTTTTACTTCGGGTCGCTCGCGTTTGAAAACCCGAAATATCTCGTCAGCAAAAGAATGACCTATCGTCGCCACTCCGTTAAAGTCCAACAGTACCTCCCGAAACCTCTCGAAACGAGCAAGCACTCTTCTCGCTTGTGAGCGCGAAACGAGCTGTTCGTCCCCATACCTTGCTAGGTCTACAGGAACGTGAGTTCGAGAGAAGTCGAACTCACTATCACCGGCACTGTAGCGGTCAAAAACTTCTTGGAGGGTTCTCGATGAGTCCAGACGAACTTTCATTGTGAGAAAAGATCCTTCTATAGCCTCGCGCGTTTCCGTCTGAGTAAGCCAGCCATCGGCGCCGCTCGTCACACGGTAAAAGAGATCATCGGATAAAACAGAGAACTCATCAAACATCCGTGAGGTAAAGAATATTCCTTCGCCCGTGTGACGGCTGGGGTCAGTCGTGAGTTTTCCTTTTGATAATTCCAACAGAGCATGCCGAGGATCGCTCAAGTTCAATGCTCGCTGAATTTTGCCAAAAATCCCCACTCCGAAATCAGAGATGCGCATATCAACGTACAGCGGGTTCATTCTAACGGCGGTTATCACTCTGGGACTCTCCGAATGCTCAATAGCGTTGTTGAAGATCTCAGTGAATCCATACTGACAGAGTTCTAGTACGTTCTTTTTTAAGCCGTCGAAGATTGGACGCATGTCGGTACGCCAAATATTATCTTCTTTAAGCTCTTTCGTAATTTCGTAACTAAAAACTTTCGCGTTGATCCACGCTAACGCGTATCTTTTACCTTTGGTAGCACCACTGGCGGTGAGCAGTTTTCGGCTGATTAGTCCCCTTAGCTGCCGAACGACGGATTCTCTCGATATACCGAATTGACCTGCTGTTACTCGGGCAATATCAGAAGGATGTCTTTCGACGTTATTGAGGATGAACTCTCTTACTTGCTCCGCTTGCCGACTAGGATGGTCCACTCGTGTCTCCGAAGGAACATCTTATTATCAACATATGTCGGATTAATTGTCAACATTATCTACCACTATTATCAACATCCGATTTGGGGCTTTGAAATCTGCGCTTATATCGGGCTGCAAGCGTGGATCCTCTAGATTGTGGAAGAGACAGCGTGTTGCGGGCCCGCCTTGAGAGCCACTTCAGTAAAAACCGGCTGGGAGAGGCTGAATACATTCAATGGGTGGCTCGCAAACATGCAGAACGCAAGCGGTAAGCACCTCTGATTATTTAAGACAACGGGGGAATTATTCCGACAGCGGGCATGATTCTAAAGTGTTGCGAAAGAGATATTCCCCTCTAGATCTAGACAACTTGGAATCGCTAATAGGATCGCGATCGTAGCCGTGTTTTGCTTTTTTGTATCTCGCTCAACTGGCGTAATTAGCAAGCTGGTTCTCCCGTTAAGGCGACGTCTGAGTCTATCTTTTGCACTTCGGCACGGGCTATTTGTCAACTCCAGCGTGCCAACACAAATACCTCACCGCAGTCAAGATTGATAAGAATGTTAGGCCAGGCCCCAAGGTCTACCCTAAGGTACTGAGACTTATCAGAAGTACTGACAATGGTCTGCTTTGAGCGCTTTTTCGTTCAAGAACCAATTGGGGTCGACGATTCCCTCTGCCTCCGGCATGAGATCCAATGGCTTCACACCAAATGTTGAGGCGGCTAGCTTGCAGCCGTAAAGCTTCACGTTACCGGTGGCTGCGAGCAGCTTCAGATAGTCATAAATCTCCGTTGGTTCACCATCAGCGCTCATGCGTTGTCGCAGCCATTCCGACTCGGACGCATGTCGGCCGTCTATCGTGAGCGACCGCGCCCCCTCTTCTGTGAGTGCCCGCACTGCCCAGAGGACGAACAGCACGTCCACTTTGACGCCCCGCTTGGCTTGCACGTAGGCGAAGGTAAGCGGTGTGAGTATCTTGTCGTAGCCGTCGTCACGAACTACGATAGCTAGTTTTTCCATAAAGCCTCCTTTCAGAACTTTCACAATCTAACAGTGCTTATTTTTATCCCAGGTCACTTTCGACCTGCAGCTTGGCGTCGATCCGCACCGGCTGCGAAACGTTGAAATAATTGGGCGATGTCTTGATCACATTCTCGTGAATTTCCTTGAACTGTTCCGGCGTGGCGTTACCGGCAATTCGAACCACGTACTGAATCGATTCGTAGCCGGGCTTGATGTTGGCATCGAGCCCAAGAAAGCCGCGCAGATCGAGGCGACCGGTGGTTTCGATTTCCAATTTGCTCAAGGTTATTCCATTCACCGCCGCGCCCGCCACATAGCCGACGGTGATGCAGGCGTTGAGTGCCGCCATCAGCAGCTCCTGCGGGTTGGCAGAGGTGTTCTCGCCCAATAGCTCGAGCGGCTCGTCCGCCTTAATCGTGAAGCGACGTTTGATTTCCTTGCCGCCGAGTTTGCAGGATTCGACCGAAGTTTCGGAGCGGGTTTGCCCTTTCCAGCCGGTTTTGACTTTGAATTCCACGATGCCTTTTGACGGATCCTTCTTGACCTCGTCGATAACGCCATGCAAGGCATCGACATCAAGCCCGTTTACCGTTCCGATTTTTCTTGCTTCAAGTGCAGACATGTTTGATCTCCTTCTACTTGTTATTTTGAATCGTTATTATTTGCCTCGATGCCGGTCTCAGCAAAACGCCGGGGCCATCTCTTCGATCTGCTTGCGCGCTTCAGGCTTGATAGCCTGGACGCTGGCGAGGAAATTGGGATGCGTCATGCCGGTGCCCAGATAAGTCCAACGCATTCCCTTGAGCACCGCCGCTGCCAATTCCTGCCGCTGGCTTTTCGAAAGATCTCGACCCGTAGCGCCGACAAAGCTTTCCACCTCGAACTCTGCCTGCTGCTTGAGACCGTTGTCGATAAAGCCGCCGATCTCGGCGTATTCTTCGAACGCCTGGTTAATTTGTTCGGGGCCGGTGTTCGCAACCACTTCGTCGACAATTAACGTATCGAGCTTGGTGTGCTGCGACTCTTCCAGCCAGTGGTTCTTGAGCAGGCTCTTGAACTGTGGATCGAGACCCTCGTTGTCGCGCACGCCCTCGATGTAGTGTCGCAAGGTGATCCACTCGATGTGGAGAATGGCGATGCCGATTCCCAGGGGACTGTGCGACAGCACGAAACGGCTCACGTCTTCGGCAGGGCCGATGAAGGCACACTTGCTGCCGAATCCGTCCTCGAATTCCTGACGGAAACGCTTGAAGAGATGAATGTGCTTTGCCTCTTCTCCGGCAAACTGCAGCAGGACGCGCACGCGGTAGTCGTCTCCCGAAAGCTGGGGCCGAGCATGCTCCACGACGTAGGGCAGAATGAACTCTTCCACTAAACCGAACATGGCGAGATATTCATGGCCGCGGATCTGATTGAGTGTCAGTTGCTCTTGCGGAGTTAGAAAAGAGAGCTGCTTTACCTGGGCCAGCGACTCAGGCATGAACGGTTTTGTGAAATCGAGCTTTTTGTCGCCGCCGATCAAGTCTTCCACCTTCCATCCGATCCTCTCAGAATTCGCCAGTGCCGATTGGTATGAACAATTGTGTTCCATTTTCCGTCCATCCCTTTCGTGAATATCTTGAAAACACCGTAGAGCAGCTTGTGTGCCAGCTCCCGGCGCTTCAACGTTATCGAACGATTTCAAAGTGATAGCCATTTTTGGACGAGCAGCGAGTCAGCGTGAGATCTCGCAAGTCATGAGATCTCACGAGTACGAATACGAGATCTCACATTTATAGATGGGCGAGAAATTAGCGCAGTGTTTTAGAGATCGAACTCACCGGATCTGTGGTCCAGCCTTTTATTTGACGCAGTGTCTCCGCTCCAGTAGCCTTCTTGGTGTGAGAGATCAAAGCCGGCAAGCAATTCACAATTCTTATCAAGGCGAGACGGGCAGGCGATGGCGGGCGCTCGCCTATCTCTCCATCGCTGAATTGCTAGCGCTTTCACTTTGGTTTAGCGCCACTGCCGTGCTTCCGACCCTGTCAAGCGAGTGGCAGCTCAGCGACAACGGGCGGGCGGGACTTACCATCGCCGTCCAGATGGGGTTCATCATCGGAACCTTCCTGAGCGCGCTTACTAACCTGCCGGATATTTATTCCCCTCGCATTCTCATGGCGATCAGCGCAGTCCTGGGTGCAGCGGCAAACGGTGCGCTCGCGTTGTGGGTTGACAGTTTAGTGCCGGCGCTGGTTCTGCGTGTTGTTACCGGCATCTGCATGGCCGGAGCCTATCCGCCAGCCATGAAGATCATGGCGACCTGGTTCCGCGACGGTCGTGGGATGGCGATGGGAATTTTGATCGGCGCTCTTACCGTCGGTTCGGCAACTCCGCATCTGATTAGCGGAGCCACCGACCTCCCATGGCGCCATACGCTGCTGGCAGCGTCGATGCTCGCGCTGGTAAGTTGCGCAATCGTATTGCTGCTGGTTAGAGAGGGTCCCTACCGGTTTCCAGCTGCGCGCTTTGACATTCGCATGGCCGGCGCGGTTTTTCGCGAGCGTGGCTTGCGACTGACTTGCTTCGGCTATTTCGGACATATGTGGGAGCTCTATCCGATGTGGGCCTGGATCGGAGTTTTTCTCGCCGAAAGCATTCAGACTCGAGGCGCCGGCGAATACTTCGGCATGCATCCAAGCGTCGCAACCTTTCTTGTCATCGCTAGCGGCGGACTTGGCTGCTACGTCGGCGGGGTGGTTTCCGATCGCTGGGGACGGACGACGCTGACGATGGCCGCCATGGGTTTGAGCGGTCTCTGCGCGGTTCTGATCGGCTTAACCTATGGCGGGCCTCCTGCTCTCACGCTCGGGATAGCTATTCTATGGGGTATGACAGTCATTGCTGATTCGGCTCAGTTCTCCACCGCGGTGACTGAACTCTCGCAGCCGGCCTATGTGGGCACAGCCCTGACGATTCAAACGTGCGTCGGGTTTGCTATCACGATGGTGTCGATCTGGATCATTCCCGTCATCGTCAGCTGGGTAGGATGGCGCTGGGCGTTCGCGGTGTTGGGCGTGGGACCCTTTGTAGGAGTAGCCGCCATGGGGCGCCTCCGCGTTCTGCCGGATGCGCTGAAGCTGGCAGCAGGCCGGCGTTAACTTTCAAAGCCTTTTATCGGCCCGGATGCACTATGATAGTCGTGCGAGAGATTTACCTTCAGCCAGAAAAGGCGTTGTTCAACAAGATTACGGCGCCGCAGCCGAGCAGTGCCACGCCGAGGGGAGCGCTCATTCTGCGGCCCCACGCCATGTTTTTCTCCACGGCCATCAGCGCGCCCAGGACCAGCATCCAACCGACGTTGCCGATGCCGACTACGAACATCAAAAGCATCAAAGCCCAGCAGCAGCCCACACAGAAAACGCCGTGATGGATGCCGAGCCGGAGCGCGTTCCACTGTTGGTGCCCCCCGCGCCAGTGTTCCATGACGAAACTCAAAGGCGCTCGGCATTTGTCCAGGCAGCGGTACTTCAGGCGACTGAACTGAAAACCTCCGGCCAACAGCAGGGTGCCCGCTCCAATGATCCAGCCATTGGTCTCGAGCCAAGGGATACGTTCCGCGACTTGATGCAATCCCCAATCGGCTGAATGGGCGGCAACGCCGAAGACCAGCCAGATACCGAGGTAGCCTGTAATCACCGCAGCCATGAGTTGCCGGCGATCTGACCGTCGGATGGTCAGCCGGCGGAATATCTCCAGCAAAGGCACTGTCGTCGGCAACATCATCGCCGCGGTCATCAGGACCCAGCCGGCGAGGTAGAGTGCTACAGGAAGCAAAACCGATCCGGTAAATCCCGACAAGCCGATCTCGCCGAGTTGCGCGTGATTAAGGTAGCGGCCATAAGGCGAGCGCTCCCAGATCCATAGAATCAGCCATGCCAGGCTGATCAAGATGCCTATCAGCCAGAAGAAAGCTCGACGATCACCACTGGCGCGCATGCCAAGAGTGCTCCACTAAAAAATTCGCGCGCGGCAGAGCCGCGACACGGAGCGAGTTAGTCGCAAAGAACAAGAGCCGAAATTTCTCGCGAAGACGCAAAGGCAAAGCATTGCCGGCCGGCTCAGGGTAAACTCCGAGAGAATCCTTGTTAGATCCCCTGCATTCGCATGGGGTGACACGCTCTCGGCCGATCACTTGGTGTCTTGGCAACTTGGCGCGAGTAATTCGACTGTTTTGTGTCTCAACCTGCCTCAACCCTGAAAAATAAATTTGCCCTGGATTGCGTTGTGGTCCTTAAGATCAATTGCTTGCTCTAATGCCGGGTTATTCATCTTGAATTTGGTTGCTCTCGCCACGTATGCGGGTGAGCCGGGAATCGTCGAAAAAATTGAATTGTGGAGCGTGGTCACTTCACCTTTGGGACCACGGAAAGGCTCCATCTCGCAATCGGCGACACTGCCGATGCGCAGGATTCCTTTGCCCTCCTCAACCTCGAACGTTATCGGCGAGCGCTCGACCGCAACGACTTCGCCGATCAACTGCACGAGGTCGGCGATCGGACCGCCTTGCTTGCCGGTATAGACGCTGAGCAGGGCTTCTTCCTGTTCCTTTGTGGCCTGTTGATCTACGTGAACCACAGCGCGCCAGTTGCCCTCCAGCACGTTTCCGGGAATGTGTACGATAAATCCCAGGGTGAGACCGGATACATCCACGCCGTCGATTTCGCCTTTTTCGAAATGGTGCGCCATGGCCGAATCGCAAGTCCCGTTGTCCGGGTCGACGCCGATCCAGCAGGGGCAGAGCACCTCGCAATTGCACACTTCAAGAAGACTTCCCTCGAGTTTGTAAGCCATAGACGTTTCCTCCTTCTACTTAATTAACCCTGTTCATCTAATGTGCTTCTGTGCGCCGGTTCTTCAACAGTCTGCAATGGGAGCTCAGCCATCTTACCTCGGCCGCTCGATTTTCAACGCTCGAATCCGGGAGTTTAAGGTCGAGGGATTCATCCCGAGCAGCGCGGCGGCGCCGTCCTTACCGGCGACCCGCCAAGCCGCGGATTCCAGAGCATGCAGAATATTCTTGCGTTCCAATTGCTGAAGCTCGCGGATCGGCAGAATTCGCGGCGCCGGCTGCATCACGCCGTCCACCGCGGATACCGTTTCGGTAACGACCCCCAAGGGGATTTCTGGCAGCGCCCGGTCGAGATTGATAGAACCGTCCCGCGAGGTGATCACAGCGCGCTCGATGACATTCTGCAGTTCACGCACATTTCCCGGCCAGGAATAAGCCTTTAACCGTTTCTTGACCTCTTCTGAAAGCGGTTTCGAACCTTTGCTCCGCCAGAGGATGCTTAGAGGAAAAATGCTTACGAAGATATTCAATTGCTTGGCGGATTTTACTTAACGGAACTTGATGATGCCTTCGGATGGCATCCAACACGTGCGCTTCGACCAAATTAACGAATGACAGGCCGGCACGAACATCATCGGGGAGTTGAATTATGGGCCTAAAGAATTTAGGGCCCGAATCGGTCGGGTATTTTCGCCCCGCAACCCACGATCGCAGTGTTGCAGGAGGTATCAAAATATAACGCGAAGCTTCTGTGAGGCCGTAGGCAGGTTGCTCTTCGGCAAAATTCTTATCGATTTTTTGTTTATCCAATCTCACGTAACGGACTATGCATTAGGGGTTTACTGTAGTCAAGTTGACGTCGACAGGAAAGCAGCGGCGAATCTTTGTGCTCTGCAGCGGATCCAAGACCGCGACAGCCTGCGGCAACTCGGCGCAATATCGCGCTTGAAAGATGGCGTCGCCTCGGCCTATGCTCGCCGACATGGCGGAGAAAAAAACAACTTTCGGTCTCACCTTGTCCAACAGGGCGCTGGTGACGCGGGGAACGCAACCAAAAGAACTGATCGACATGGCCGTGCAAGCCGAGAATACCGGCGCCATCGATGCTCTCTGGGTCGGCGACAGCATTCTCAGCAAGCCTCGTTTGGAATGCATTCCGCTTCTGGGCGCCATCGCCGCGCATACTTCGCGAGTTAAACTCGGAGTCGCATGTATGGCCACCATGGCGCAGCGTAATCCCGTGCTGCTGGCTTTGCAGTGGGCGAGTCTCGACGTGTTATCGGGCGGGCGCACATGGCTGGCGGCATGCATGGGGTACCCGGCGAGCCAGCATCCGATGGCGGCCAAGGAACTTGAAGTGATGGGCGTCGAAAGCAAAGAGCGACCGGCGCGAGTGGAAGAAATGATCCAAACCCTGAGAGTTCTGTGGTCCGACGAACATGCGAGCTTCCACGGCAAGTACTATTCCTTCGACGATGTAAATCTCCTGCCCAAACCCGCACAACAGCCTTGCCCGATCTACATCGCCGGTACGCCGCGATCCACCCAGATCGGCGACCGCGGCGTGGAGCGTTCGTTACGGAGAATCGCCCGCTACGCCGACGGTTGGATGACCAATCAGATCGAGCTCGAAAGGTTTCGAGATTACCTGGGGCGATTGCGGGATATGTTGACCGAGGAGGGTCGCGATCCGAACGCATTCAAGACAGCTTTGTATTACGGCATCTCCGTTAACGCCGATCGAGATCAGGCGTTTCGCGAAGCAAAAACATTTCTCGACGCTTATTATCAAAAGGACTTTAGCCGCCAGGGTGTTGAAATCTGGAACGCCTGCGGACCGGTCCAACATTGCGTCGAATGTGTGCGTGGATTTATCGACGCAGGAGTCGACCATATCACCGTTCGCCCGATCGGCGACGATCTATACGAGCAGCTTCGCATTTACTTGGTAGAGGTTCTTCCCACCTTAAATTCATAAGACTCATCACTCCTTGCTCCAGCACTCCGCTAACCCATTCCCTCGATCTAGTACATCTTATTCTCAAACACCCAGCGGTCGAGATTGTCGAAGTACTGGCGCCGCAGCACCAGGCTCATGGCGACGGCGCGGGCGGCTTTTTCTTGCTTCTCGGGAGTGGTGGCGTACTTGACGAGGATCTCGAACGGGTAGTTGCCGTGTTCTTCTTCGTCTTCGTGAATTTTTTGATACGGCCCGGTGACCCAGCCGGGGACGGTGCCGGCTTTCAGGCTTTTGGCAATCAGATAATCGGCTACGCCTTCGCCGGCCATTGGGAAAGCCGCAATGCGCTCGACGGTGTCAGTTAATCCTTCGAAGGCATTGAACATCGCCATCTGCGCCGGCACAGGTTTGTAGTCATAGGGGACCGCGCCTTTCTCTTTGAGCGCTTCTTCCAGATAACCGGCATGGACGTACTCTTCGTGCACGGCTTCGGCGAGGGTTTTCTTAACGTCCAGTTCCGGCGTGCTTTTGAGCCAGCCGCCGAAGATTTCGCCGGCGCGGATCTCGTTGAACAAACGGCTCTGCATGACTTTGATGCGCGCCTCGTCGGACTGCAGCGGAATATAGCTGTAGGCGGGTAGCTTTGCGTCAAGCATGTGGCAGAAATCAGCCACCTGCTTTTCTATCGTCTTGGCGAATTCTCGACTGTCCATGATACCTCCGTGAAACCCGATCCGGTTAGAATTCAAAATTCAGCTTGGCTGTATCAGAAATTTATTGAATCAGTGCAATGTCATTCCAGAAATCTTCGAGATACCTGGATACCGGCCTTCGCCGGTATGACCGCCTGTCGAAAATCCCGGATTGCGGGTCGCGCTAGCTATCGCCAGTTTACCCGGAATGACGTGAGATTTTAGCTATCAGCGGAGGGGAGACTGGTCAAGAGTTGGCGGCAAAGGCGATGAGCGCGATAACGGTAAGGCCGGTCGTGGTGAAGGTTTTGCTATGCATTGTCGGTGTTCTGGTCAACTCGCAAAGTTAGGTGTCTACGGGATCAAACGATAAAGCGGAAGAAATAATTTTCGATGGGCAAGATCTCGACACTATTGAATCCTGCCTCTCGCGCATAGGCTCGCAACGTGTCCGGCCGCATGACCGTGCCCGTTTCGGCGGATGGCTTATCGGCCATGCCGACGGGCAAGCAGTGCAAGATGCTCCAACCGTACATCATCCAGTCGATATCGTTTTTTGTAGTAGAGAACGATTCACCCGCGCGTTCGTCAACAGCCAAGACCGTGCCGGTCGGCCCGGCGAGATGCTTCATTGCTCTCAGGGCGCTGACCGGATCGGCCATATCGTGGATGCACTCGAAAGCGGCGACCAGATCATATTGGCCGGCGAGCTGGGGATCGGCGGCGTCGCGCAGGTGAAATTTCACTCGATCGTCGATGCCGGCCCGCCGCGCGTTTTGCCTGGCTATCTCCACTGACGGCTGATCCAGATCGAATCCATCGATCTGCGCTTTCGGATAGCTTCTCGCGATGGCGATGCTCGACCCTCCGGTTCCCGCGCCACGCGGTCGTATTCCGCGCGCACCAGTCGGCGCAACTTATCTATGTTAAAGCCGACTGGACATGTTGTCGCCATGTGTTTATCTCCTCTGCGACTTTTCCTGATCGATATCCCTTTGCCGGTCGGCACTGTTCTCTCCCGGAGAATGCCCGAAAGAAATGGCAACGTAGATCAGCGCGAGCGCCAACAGTAAAAACTCTTCGACGATCATAGCGGGGCTCGTATTGCCATCAGGCCAATGCCTGATAAGTGTTAATCGTTGGCAAAGCAATCGGACACGAAGCTTCACGAGGCTCCGTGCACTTCGTGGTGAGAACCAACGGGTTACTTCCTTGTCAACTTTCGACTTTAAGAGTCGCATCGAGCCGCACCGGCCGGGAAACGTTGAAGTAGTTCGGCGAGGTCTTAATCACGTTCTCATGGATCTCGCGAAACTGCTCCGGCGTGCCATTACCGGCGATGCGAACCACATATTGGAGCGATTCATAACCGGCCTTGAGGTTGGGATCGAGGCCGAGAAATCCGCGCAAATCGAGCTGGCGCTTGAAGAGATGAATGTGCTTTGCCTCTTCACCGGCGAACTGTAGCAGGACACGCACGCGGTAGTCGTCTCCCGAAAGCTGGGGCCGAGCATGATCCACGACGTAGGGCAGAATGAACTCTTCCACCAAACCGAACATAGAGAGATATTAATGGCCGCGGATCTGATTGAGTGTCAGTTGCTCTTGCGGGGTTAGGAAAGAGAGCTGCTTTACCTGGGCCAGCGACTCCGGCATAAACGGCTTGGTGAAGTCGAGCTTCTTGTCGCCGCCGACGAGATCTTCTACTTTCCACGCGACCCGTTCGGATGTTTCAAGGGCCGATTGGTATGAATAATTGTGTTGCATTTTCTTTCCCTCCTTTTGGGCAATCTTGAAAATGCTCTAGCGCAGATTGCATGCCAGACTTGCGGGCGTGAGGTTGTACTAGACAAGTCAGCAGCTTAGCTAATCGAGGAGAGAATGGGTCGCTGGCGAGAATTCGCTAGTCTCGAAATCTCGCGTCGGATAAGCGCGAGATCTCGTGAGGTAAATTGGCCAACAGCCATCGACCATTCATACTCCAGGTCCTCTTTCGCGATATTTCTCATGCCCATAGATTCCTTAATTGAATCTGGCGGTCCTCGTTAGTTAATAAATTAATGGTTTGTTGACAGTATTTTCTTTATTCGGTAGCGTCTTCGTGCCTGTTTACGGAGGACTCGTTAATTACAGGCGGAAGTTGAAGGAGCATGACTATGGAAGAAACCAAGCCGGTCAAAAGCGGTAAAGCCAACGTGGATGGCGTCAATCTCTACTATGAACTCTATGGCCAGGGCGATCCGCTGGTGCTGGTCGCGGGTACGGGCATTAGTCTCGCGCCTTGGCGCATCTCGCAAGTGCCGGAGTTTGCCAAGCATTATCAGGTGCTGATTTACGATCACCGCGGCCTGGGGCGTAGCGACAAACCGGACGTTCCCTATTCGACCCGCCTTTTCGCCAAGGACTGCGCCGGGTTGATGGATGCTCTGGGTATCAACAAAGCCCACGTCATGGGCCATTCCATGGGCGGCCGCGTGGCGCAGTGGGTGGCGCTCGACTACCCGGAGAAGGTCCGCAGCCTAGTGTTATCGGGCAGCGGGTCGGGAAAATACAGTGAGCTGCTCGAAGACTATCCGCGCGGCGTACCGATGGATGCTGCCCTCGAAATGATCGAAAAAGGCTATGAGAAATACCAGCATGACCACTGGGGTCCCGGCTTCATGTTCAGTGAGCAGTTTATGAAGGAGCATCCGGAAGTTGTAAAAAAATATCAGGAGCTCATCGTCGACGAAGTTCCGCCCTTGAAATGCTATTTGCGCCACGTCGTGGCGCGGCAGTGTCATGAGACCACCGACATCGT